>CALMIS010000370.1 GCA_937864185.1 uncultured Chloroflexota bacterium | reverse complement strand
ACCTATCTGGACGAGGCGCTGGCCTTGGCTCACCGGACCGGCGAAGAGGCCGAGCTGGGGGCCATCTATCTGAACCGGGGCCTGGCCCACTACCTGGCCGGCGACCTGACGCAAGCGGAAGCCGATATCTGGCGGGCGGAAGCCATCTGCCGGCAGTTGGGTTACTCGATCCGGTTGGCCGAAGTCTGGTACGATTTAGGCCTGCTCTATACCGCTCAAGGGCACTGGCCGGAAGCTTATCGTTATTTGACCGCCGCCCGCGAGGTCTGGCGGGGCCAAGACAAGTATCACGAGACCAAGATCCTGAAGGCGATGGTCGAGTACGAACTGGTTCGCGGCCATCGCTCAGGCGCGCGGGTGCAGTTGGAGGAGCTGGCGCGCTTCATCGCCCGGCACCATCAGGCCGGCTGCCACGACCAATTGCAAGCGCGGCTGGCGCACTACCGTAACCGGTTAGCAGAGTAGACCGGCGAGGCTTTAACCCCTCGCCGGTCCGCCAACAGGACTGTGAGTTTCTAGATTGGTTCAATCTTGAAGATTGAACCAATCTCGCCAAGTTAAGAACGAGTCGACCCTTAGCATCGGCCGCCGGAGTTGGCCGCGACGGCTTGACCTTCAACGGCAGGCAAGTCGGCGAGCACGTTTACCACGCCGGCGGAAGCGCCAGCCGCAGCCAGCAACAACGCTGTGCCGATGACGGCAGCCCAAATACGTTGCTTAAGCATCTCAAGTGACCTCCTTTCCGTGAGTTCGGGAGGGCCATTGAGATGAGGGATCCCTTGGCTGAACGGCCGGACCGCCTTTCAGCCCACGCGCGAGTCATCTGTAGCCCGGTGGGGATGGGCTCAATTCCCATCCTGCCTCTAGGCTATCAGGCCGAGAATCACCTGTGCGCTACAGGACTCGCACAGGGGGTAAATTAATGGGCAAAGCCCGCTCGCTACCGCAATATCGAGATGACCTGGCCGGCTTCGTTGGGATGCTGCGCCGGCAAGTCTTCTCGTCTCAGCAAAAAGCGGCCGCTCACTTTCAGCTACACCGCACAACCGTGGTGCGCTATGAGAATGAGGAACTCACTCCCCCCCTGGGCTACCTGGCTTGTCTGGCCCGGCTCGTCATCGAGCAGCGAACCCTGGCCGGAGACGAGGACGGGCCGGCCGCCCAGCAAACGCTTCTGGCCGAGCTAAACCAGGCCATCCGCTACGATTATCGAGACGTCCCCATGCAAAGCTGGATCGAGTTATGCGCCGTCGCCGATGAGTACCTGGCCCAGCGCCCAACGACCCCCGGGGCGCTGGAAGCCAGGACCGCGCCGGAGCAGGTGCCGAAACCAGACGGGGCCTCGGCCTCTTTTTCATCCCCCGGTGATGGAGTGCCCATTGATTGGGGGGAAGCCCCGGATGTCAGCCAGTTTTTTGGGCGTGATGAAGAGTTAGCCCGCTTACAACAGTGGGTTGCCGGCGACCGCTGCCGGCTGGTCGCGGTCTTGGGCCTGGGCGGCATCGGCAAGACCGCGCTCGCTACCAGGCTGGCCCAAGGGCTGGCCGATCAGTTCGAGGTCGTGATCTGGCGCTCGCTGCGCAATGCGCCCCCGCTCGAGGATATTTTGGGCGGCTGTCTACAGGTGCTGGCCGATCAGCCGGAGCAGCCGATGTCAGCCAGGCTCCAAGCTAACATCGCCCGGCTGCTGCGCCACTTTCGAGCGCGGCGCTGCCTGTTGGTGCTGGACAACGCCGAGGCGCTCCTGCGCGACGGGGCCGGAGCCGGCAGCTTTCAGCCGGGCTACGGCGCCTACGCTGACCTGCTGCGGCAACTGGGCGAGGTTGAGCATCAGAGTTGCCTCGTCCTGACCAGCCGGGAAAAGCCGACGGTCTTGGCCGGCCTGACCGGCGCGGGCGGCCCGGTCAGGCAGCTCGAGCTGGGTGGCCTGGCCTTGCCGGTCGGGCGCGCCCTGCTGCAGAGCCAACACCTGATCGGCGACGAGGCCGCCTGGCGCCGCTTGACCGAGCGCTATTCCGGCAATCCGCTGGCCTTGAAGTTGGTCTCGGAGGCGATCCGGGAGGTGTATGCCGGCCAGATCGCCGACTTTCTGGCCGAGGAAGCCGGCGTCTTTGGCGACATCCGGACCCTGCTGGATCAGCAATTTGCCCGGCTGTCGGCCGTGGAGCAGGAGATTTTGTTCTGGCTGGCCATCGAGCGGGAGCCGGTATCACGCGAGGTGTTGTGGGCCAACTTTGTGGGCTTGAGGTCCGGGCCGGCCCTGATCGAGGCCATGCAATCGCTGCGGCGGCGCTTTTGGGTGGAGCGCAGCGCCGCCGGCTTCACCCTCCAGAATGTGGTCCTGGAATACACCACCGGCCGGCTGATCCAGCAGGCTGGTGAGGAGTTTGCCCGGCGCTCGCTGGCCCTCTGGCGCAGCCACGCCTTGCTCAAAGCCCAGGCCAGGGCTTACGTTCGGGAGAGCCAAAGCCGGCTCATCCTGGGACCGGTGGCCGGCCGGCTCCGGTCGGACCTGGGGCAGGCGGGTCTCGAAGCGAATTTGACCGAAATTCTGGCCGCGCTGCGACCAGCCGATCCCCCGGACCGGGGCTACACCGCCGGCAATCTGCTCAATCTGCTGATCGCGTTGAAGGCTGAGGGCAGCCGCTTCGATTTTTCCGGGCTGACCCTCCGGCAGGCCTATCTGCCGGAGGCGGCGCTGCCTGATCTCAATCTAGCCGGGGCCGAGCTGCTCGAGGCCGTCTGGCGAGACACCTTTGGCGGCATTCTGGCCCTGGCCTTTAGCCCCGACGGTCACCTCCTGGCCGCCGGGACGACCACCGGCGAGGTGCGGCTATGGCACGCGGCCACCGGCCAGCCCTACCT
>CALMIS010000369.1 GCA_937864185.1 uncultured Chloroflexota bacterium | reverse complement strand
CCCGGCAGCATGGCGGCGGACGTCGCCGCGGCTTGAGCCAGGATGGCCGGATGAATGCGCATAATCGGGCAGGTGACGCCGGTGCCCAGGCGCAAGCGTTGGGTGGCATAAGCTATCCCGCCAATCACACTCCAGACGAAAGGGCTGTGGCCTTGCTGCTCGACCCAGGGATGATAATGGTCCGAGATGAGGGCAAAGGTGAAGCCGGCTTCCTCAGCTTGGCGAGCGGCTTGCACCAGGTCACGAGGGTGGTGTTCCTCACTTGAGAGGGCATAGCCTATTTCTATCATTTTTAGTGCTCCTTTTCATGAGTCCTTACTTTAGGCAGCCCCAGTGTAGCGAGCTTCGATGAAGTCTTTGATCAAAGACCGGCTTTCTCGGGGCGAGAGGTCCAGCCGGTGTTCGATGGACTTGGTTTCAGCCGCCAGTTCTTCATCATTAACGGCCTCGCCGAACCAGCGGGAGTAGTCACCTCGCCGGAGATGATACAGCCAGGTTCGGTCATCAATCCCCTCGGCGATTTGGATAAAAGTGATGAGATTCTGAGCCCGCAAATTGAGCTCTCGCTGCGGACCCCGGAAATAAAAAACCCGATCAGGCGTCATTTCACCCTCGGCATATTTGCGCAGGTGGCGCTGCCGGGTCGTCTGCGGTGGGTGAGCCCGGAACCAAAACGGCTCGTTGGCTGGCCGGCGGGGCCAGGCCAGCACTTCACTCTGCTGGAGACTAACTTGGGGAGTAGCAGGCACCGTCTCGCCAATAGCGTGACCAAAGGCACTTAAGGTTTGCTCCGACGTTGGCCCAATGGCCAGCACCAGATCGATAAGGTCGAGCATGGCGGGCGCGACTCGCTCGGGCTGCACCGTAACCAGGCCTAAACCGTGCAAGGTTGGCGGCAGGGTCAGCGGGATGGTTCCCCAGGCTGCCGGCAAGAGATGGTGGGCTTCGTCGATGATCAGCCAGTGCGGCCGGCCCACTTGAGTCCGCAACTTGAGTAGAGCCGGAAATAGTTTATTAAAGAAGAGGGGACGGTCGGCCAGGGAAATACCGAGTAGGTTGACGACCGTATTCTGATCCGGCCGTTCCAGCAATTGGATCACTTCATTGACCGATGGCGCTCGTTTACTGCTGCCTAAGACTACGGCCCCGGTCACCTCTTGGTAGTCGCCTTCAGGGTCGATGAGGCAAAGCTGGTATCCCTGCTCAACCAACCGTTCTACAAAAGCCGCAGCCAGCGTGGTCTTGCCGCCGCCAGAAACCCCGGCAATCAACAAATTAGGTCCATAAGGGTTTAAACGCACTTCCTGATCGTCGGGCCTAACGCCCAAAAGAATCTCGTGGCGCGTTAGCCGAGACTCCAAATCGCGCAGATCCGAGGCCAGCAGACGTTCAATGAGCTCGACAACGCCCGTCCCGTACTCGCCGGGCGTGACCCAATCGGCTATCTCTTTGAGCTTAGGCACCGCATTGCCAACCGCTACGGCACACTCACACAACTGCAATAAAGCGTAATCATTCTCGGCGTCGCCGATACCAACCACATTATGTGGCGATAGGTTCAGTTCCTTGAGCGCGGCTTTAAGACCCGAGGCTTTGTTTACCCCGGAGGGCAAAATCATTACTGCGTCTTTGTTAAATATAACTTGTAAGCTCAGCCCAAGATCACGGATCGCCTCCAGGACCGTGACTTCGTGGGGCTTCCAGGTGGAGATAATGCACTGCCCCACGGCCAGCGGAGCAACGTGGCGTTGGCGCAGCAAAGTGATTAATTCTTGGGAGGGGCTGTCGCACAGGCGCTTTTCCTCCCGGGTCGCCGGTCGATAGAGCAAAGCGCCGTTCTCGGCGACGACGCGCTCAAAGAGATCGAGCCGGGGAAAAAAGTGCTGCAAATCGGGGAGTTCCCGGCCGGTAACAAGGATTAGTTTACGGCCCGAGCGCTGCACTCGTTCCAAAGCAATCACGGTCCGGTCGCTAACAAATCCATCAGTGGCGAGCGTATTATCATAATCAGTCGCCAGGGCATAGTATCTCATCGTTTCACCTGTTGCCTATCACGAGATACTTAGACAGCCGTAAGCCAGCAGCGATCACTTCTTTTCCTTCTTCAAAACCGGCAGCCCAGTGGTAGTTTCAGCTACTTTATAGCCTTGAGGGATATCCTCGACCTTACCCTCTTTTTCTTCCTTAGCGAAGAAGTAGATGGTACTTTTTCTGCCATTCTTCAACAGGGTCTCCCGGCTGTGAAGATAATAAGTATTGCCTTTAGAATTTTTGTAAGCGAAAGCCATGCTAAATCTCCTTATCTCTATTTCAGTCAGTCACCTCTTGGCCGACGCATAGCGACGGGAAAGAGGCAATTTTAGCAGGTACGGTAGTCCTTAGCTTTGATTATAGCGATTCCCGAGGCTAACCCACTATACTCACCTGGGTGGTTTGAAAATAAAAGAGAGAGCTATCTTTGCATAGCTCTCTGGGTTGTCTATGGCCCAATCCTTGCGAAGGCTAAGCCGAACCTTCGCAAGGATTTCTTGATTAGATATCGGTCCGGCCTTCAGCCGGCAAATCTCGCTCATCCGGCTGCAAGCCGGTTTGACGGTTACCGTAGCCGGTGCCGGTGGAACTCACAGCGCTCGCGCGATCCTTTAACTCAGATACGCCTTCGTGTTCGGCGCAGTGCGCACAGCAAAACATGGTGCCGTTGGCCTCCACGCCGTGCCCGATAATCCGACAGCCGCAATGGCTACAGGTCGGGGCCAGGGCCTGAATAGCGCACTCAAAACTGTCAAAGGTGTGGGATTGGTCTTGCATCACCACTTCAAAAGCTTTGTCATAGTTGTTGCCACAAACTTCACACTTAGCCATTTTATAGTCTCCTTGGCTATTGAACATCCTAAATTGTAACTGCTCAGGCATGTCACTTTGCAGCGAAGCGGAGAAGTCTCTGGAGGGAGGCATTGAAAGACAAGGTCGTCAGTGAACCCGGTCTCGGCTTGAATTCGGACCCACCAGCCCTCTGGTCTTTGTCACTCGGGAGGAATTTCTCCGCCTTCGGCTACGAAGCAACATAAGGTTGAGTGGGCAAGCCATAATATTGAAACGGGACCCGGTAGTGAAGCAGAAACGTTTCGCTGGCAGCGAGTCTGGGCGCGTCCGCCCGCAGTCGCCGGTCCGGCCCCTGACCCAGATAAAAGCCTCGCCTGGTCCGGAAGGCGACCAAGTTAGTCCCCACCGGCTCAACTTGCCAGACCTCGTTGGGGCCCAAGACCACCGGCCCGGCGATGACCCGGCCCCCACCGCCATGATCCGCGGATAAGTACTGACCGGTGCTGGTCCGCAGTCCGATCCGGCCTCCGCCCAAGTAATCCACCCCTAGCAGTTCTTCCCGGGCGGCTCTGTCCGCGGTGACCCGATCCTGGCCCAGAGTATTATGGCTGAGCCACACCAAAAACTCGCCTGCGGGTGAGCGCAGCGCGACCAGGGCCGCCACCCGCATCGCCGATTGCACTTGGGGGATCGCGTCCAGGCGGACAAAGTCATAGCCTCGCTGCCGGAGCACGGGTACCAACAACCGGGTGGCAGCCTCCGTATAGTTTTTGGCCCGGACCAACTCAATCTCGGAACTGTCGTGCATCAGGATAATGCCCCGGCCCAGCCGCTCGATCTTCTCTAAGCAAGCCTGAGCACACTGCTCGGCCCGGTCACCCCGCTCCCAGAACTCCCAATCGAGCGACGAGATATCCCAATTGATCGGGCCGACGTAGTGAGGGAAACGCCCACTGTGATTCAAGATTTCGGCCACCAGCGAGGTCCGCTGATCGATCTCGGACTCCGGGCTGACCTTCTCGCGCCAGTTGCCATAGGGCGCGCGGAGGAAGGTGGTTGAATCCGGAATCGTCTCCCGAATCAGGTCATCGGCCCGGGCGACCTCATCGATCACATCGCCGCCTGCCGCCGCCAGATTGGCCAGGCCAGGGTGGCTGTAGGTGTGATTGCCGATCAAATGACCCCAGGCCTGGAGTTGGGCGAGCAGGTCAGGGTGAGCTTCCACGTGCCGGCCGATGACAAAAAAGGTCGCGGCTATGCCTTGCTCCGCGAGATAGCGTCCCAACCGGCCGGTCCGTGGCCCTGGGCCGGCGCCCACGGTCTCACCCGGACCGTCATCGTAGGTCAGGCAAAGGGTTTTGGGCGGCAGTAAATTTCCTTTTATATCGAGATCGAAGAACATAGCGAGCTTCTTCCATCATATCAGCATCAGCCAGCTCAGAGAGATTGATTAACCCGGTCGCTCAAGCAGCCGGAGGTGAGCTTCGAT
>CALMIS010000368.1 GCA_937864185.1 uncultured Chloroflexota bacterium | reverse complement strand
GTGTTTAAGGAGCGGTACTTGGCGGAGCATCCGAATGATGTCGAGGGGCTGAAGCTGTATTTAGGTGGTGTCTAAATTTGCCGCCTGCTGCGCTTTCCCGAACTTAGGGCATTGGTTGCAGTGCCGATCTCGACCACTGTTAAAGCTAAAGATCCAGGTCCCGCACTCGTCACACTGGTCCAGCCGTCCGCCCAAGGCCGGCGTCCGGCACGCCATTACTGACCCGACCACCTTGGCTTGCTCCGCCGTGACCGGATACTGCTGCTTGTACTATGCGCCCGCAGAATATCGGCCACGGTCAGAGTGTTGGACGTGCGGTAGGTGATGAGTTGATCGAGCAGCCTTCCAGGATACTCGCCTCAGCTTGCCCGGTCAACTTGTTTTAATCAATTCAGAACAGATGTTTCGTGCAACGGGCCGCGGCCCGCATCGCCTGAGTTGTGGCGATTGCGGGTTAGCGAAACCACCTCCAACTACCAAAACGGTTGTGGCCCAAGCGACTTTCAATTTAAGCCAGATTAGCAATTCGCTATCAACGATTTGTTGGGTTGCTCCTTACAAAGCCATTTCAAGAATGTGCTGAGTGATTTGATTTATAGCTTCATTACCTTCAATTATGATACCGGCTTCACGGATGAATGTATCATTTTGAACAGATTGGGATAGCGGGTTAGAACTACTTATGCACGATGAAAAATCACTAACAATAACATTAGTACGTATTGAGGAATTCTTCTTTACAGTATTTTCAAATCCTGCGCTAATCCCCTTACAGATTAAACTAATATCGTCTTCACCAAATTCTGATTGTCCATATAGAGCTAGAATTTGCAAACCCTTCTTGACCACAGAAAAGGGAACCGTAACTGTGCGAAATCCATGGGGGTACAGTAACTCAAGTCAAAATAGAATTGTCATTCCCTACAAAGAGCTTGACGACAACTTTAGAACTATCACAGTGAACTCTTTGAAAAAATGATTGTTAAGAAGAAAGAACTAATTCAGTTTAAGCAAACTCTTCTGCTATTTACCCTGACTGTAGTCAATATATGGTTGTTAGCAGCCTGCCAATCACAATGGAGTAATTCAAAAGAAGATAAGGAGGGTTTTCACCTGATGAAAAACGAGCGATTATATGCTGCTCAAGATACCGGTCAGATCATAGTCGAGGGTGATAAATTGCGCGTTGGTGTAGGAAATATTTGGGGGGAGACCTATACTCTCGAAAACGGAGAAAAATCATACGGCGTAAGGGCAGGTTTGTGGTTATTCTTCAAAGAAAACCCTGACTCAGATGTTCATATGCGAGTCCACGAGGGACAGACTATTGAAACAAAGGGGTACGTCATTCGAATTGTCGAGATCAATAAAAATGACAGTATGGTTATAGTCGGAGTTATTCCCCCGCCAAAAAAGAGAACACCTTAAGAGTATTTTTTGGCAACAACCGGGTGCGTTGGTAAATCGTCGCCGATCAGTCTACAAGCCTGATGCTGGCTGCTAGCAAAACAATTGGGAGAGGTTTATGGCTAATTGAGGCACCTTAAGAAATTCGCAGCGTATTTTGTACTCTTCGCCAAGAAAGGGGATGATACCAGTAACATTGAAGAAACACTAACATCTGAATTAGACTTAGCCACCATCGAAAGCTGGAAGGAACATTTGGTCGAAGTTGAACAACGCCGTGGCTCCCACTTTGCCAGAAGTGAAAGCCCGCCAACGGACAATGGCCGACTTGCAGGGCCTGCTGAGTCCAGCCGAACGGAAAAGTAGCGGGCAATTGGCCGAAGCGATGGGCGATGTGACGCGATATGGCTTCCAAAATGTACTGGACCAACGATCAAACTAATTAACAATCACACGGATATTTCTAATCTGGAAATCATCCCTATCTCCAGCAAAATCTGGATCAACTTCGACCTCTTCAGCACAAATGGTTAATTTATTTGAGCCATCAATCAGTTTATCTGTTGGTATTGTTACTATACGAGTCTGTGTCCATTCGTTAGGCTTACTTACTCCTTGAGGAGATATAATTGCCGCCTTGTACCCATTCAAATGAATCGAGTCCAAGGATTCCACTCCAAATGTCTCTAACTCCATAGCCAAAGTTCGAATTGGCAATCTCACATCAAAATCAGCGTTGAAACAAGGACCGTGTAAAGGTTTCCATTCCTGAAATTCCTCATCACCTAAATGAAAAGTGTCAAACGAAAAAAATACCACTTGTGACTCGCTAACCTGCGTACTGAGCTTAACAGATGGCAGTGCATGTAAGACCACCGCAGAAAACAACAGTATTACCCCAATGAACCCTGACCATTTCTGTCGTTCAGGAGGTATTTTAATTTTCTCAGCAAAACCACCTGAAATGGCGAGAAACAGAAATATTATTCCTCCTACAATCATAATTGTGGGCAGGGGTGTTCCCTGCAATGCAACAATAATGTCGCCCATTTATTAAAGTCCCTTGAATTTTTTGAGATTCCTCAATGAATCATCCTGCCGTATAACACCTCGGCTTCAAGCGCCCGCCTTAGGAAAGTTTTCATTTCCTAACAGCGTAACTCAAGTCTCAATAAGACGATCTCGGAAGTAATGAACTTTATCGACAAGCCAGTATCGGGCGCTATCACCTTCGATGCTATTAACTTCGAGTCCGGTCAGTGCGGCTGCCACTTCTGGCAGCGCGGATTGACTGCTGTGAATGAGCGTCGACGCTGTGTCGCGCATGTTATAGGCCAAGTTATTTGATCAAGAACGGGCAAAAGCTGGTCAGAATAAATG
>CALMIS010000367.1 GCA_937864185.1 uncultured Chloroflexota bacterium | reverse complement strand
TACTTCCATACTTCCTACTTCCATACTTCCATACCTCCATACTTCCATACTTCCATACTTCCATACTTCCATACTTCCTGCTACTTGCTCCATCTTTTCACGGTGTATCAAACCAATAGGCCAGGTATCGCCAGCGACCCCACGGTTCGTAGATGGCCTGGATTTGGGCATCGGTGGGGCGCTGGCCGTTGAGATACTTGCGCGAGACATGGGCGCGCAGTTCACTGTCGATGGCCAGATGCTCGTAGCGACCGAGAATCATCATCAAAGTTGCTGCTCCGTAAGGCCCGATGCCTTTGATCTGGCGTAGCGCTTTGAGCAGTTCATCCGCCGGCAAAATAGGATCTTCTAGGCTGGACAGGTGGAGCCGGCCTTCGGTCACGGCCGAAGCCAAGGCCCAAACATAAGCACTGCGGTAGCCCAAGCCCGTTTCCCGTTGGAGAAACTCCACATCCGTGGCCGCCAGTACTTCCGGGCGAGGAAAGGCGATCCAATCCGGTTGGCCGGGGTGAGCCGTGCCGAACTTCAGCGTGATCCGTTCGACCATGCGTTTGGTGCCGGCCCAGTTGATGTTGGTGGTACAGATGGTATAAACGATGTCCTCAAAGAGGGTGGGGCAGCGCAGTAATCGTCCGCCGCCCGGCTGAAGCCTGAGCGACCAGCGCTCGCCCATTTCCGCCTGAAATTGGTAGAACTCGCTCAAATCCTCGTCGAGACGTAGCATCCGCTGGACCGCTTGCCGGATTTCGGCCTCGTCTGCCGCGGTCAGCGGCTGCCCGGCGTCAATCTGGACCTGCAAGGCCTTGTCTTCTTCGCTCACACGGAGGCGAACGACCTGACCCGTGTTAAGCTGGTGGACCCGGCGAAGCTCCAGATCGGGCTCGTGCCACTCGAACGGGCGCAGCGCTACCCAGCCGTGGGCCCGAGCCGCGGAATGGAAGTCAAAAGGCGTCGGGGCCGGTACGGTGAGGGTAAACGTGGATTGGTAACTCATTGAACCCTCCATTTTTACTTGGTCCAACAGAATGTTTGATTATTTTAGAACATCTGTCCAGAGTCGTCAAAATGGTCCGGATTAACGTTTTTATTCATCGATACCAGTAAGAACCGCAGCCGTCGGTGGTGCAGTATGGAAAGCTGCGGCAACCGGGCTAAGGTGCGCCGGCACCGCAAACGGCAGCGAGCCGCTACCTCAGATTCAGCCTGACCAGGCCAGCTTCTCTACCCCGTCTCGATAGGCCTGAGCAAAGATCACATTCGAGACCAGCAGCAGGTAGAAGCCCATAAAGATCAGTAGAAAAGGGATGAAACAACAGCCGATGATGGTCAGGTAGAGGATTTGCATGGCAAAGTTGAAGGCGACCGAGATCGCCAAGACCACCACAAAAGCCAGGACAAACCCGGCCAAATTGGCTCGAAAGATAGCCCACCACTCCCCGAAACGAAAGGCCGCGTTGAACTCGTTGGTGGCGACGACGTGGCTGAGCGCAGCCGGCATGACCAGGCCTAAGGCCAGGGCAAAGACAAAGACCAGTCCCAGACAGGCTATCCAGCCGAAGACGCCCAGCACCGGCACTAACGCCACCAACGGCGAAGGCTCGTCCGGCGAGGCTTCCGCTAGAACGCCGCTGCCGGCAATAAGGCCAAAGAGAGCCACGTAGCTCCCGCACAGAAACAGGAGCAGCGGCAAACTGTAGACCAGATAGACGCCCAACAGCTTGAAGCCGTCACCGAATAACTTGCCCCAGTCATCCCAGGCCGGCATAAACGGCTCTCGCTTCTCGACGATGATCCCGCGCATAATTTGGAAGGCATAGCCGTAAATCAGAGCGATCGGAATTAACAGCAGGTAGCCGGCTAGCAGCACCAGCGAGCCGATCAGGAATTTGTTTTTCCAGTCGGCGTCTTGAAAGGGAAACGCGACGAGCTTCTTGAAATCGTCGCTGGTAAATGAAGTGGTCATAGTCTCCTCCGCTGCTGAGTAGTTGACTGCTACGTCTACAATAAACCTTAGACGTCTCTGAGGCAAGTTGGTCTGGGGCTAGTCCCATTTTTTTGGGCTTGGCAAGGCGCCTCCGGGTCTGTTCAAGTTTGACCAATGGTCAGGCCATGGTTAAGATTGGCGCTGCGTCACTAAAAAATCCATTTAACTTAAAAATTTGAGCGTAAGTTTCAGGAGTAACAATAATGAGTAACTCAAACAAAACGGCCTTGATCACCGGCGCATCCGGGGGCATCGGCTATGAGCTGGCGATTGTCTTTGCCAAGCACGGCTACAATCTGGTCGTCGTTGCCCGCAGCGAGTTGAAGTTGAAGCAGTTGGCGAATGGGCTAACTGCCAGCTACCCCATTGCAGTAGAGGTGATGCCGATGGATTTGGCCGATCCCTCGGCGCCGGAGGCGTTATACCAGGCTGTCACCGCCAAAGGGATCGAGGTTGAGGTGTTGGTCAACAACGCCGGCTTTGCAACCTACGGCTTCTTCACCGAACTTGAGGCTGGCAGAGAGCTGCAAATGCTGCAACTCAACGTAGTCACTTTGACCCATCTAACCAAGCTGTTTGGTCGGGATATGGTCAAACGCGGCCGTGGCAGAATTCTCAACGTGGCCTCGACTGCCGCCTTCCAGCCCGGACCGTTGATGGCGGTCTACTATGCCAGCAAAGCTTATGTCCTCTCCTTCTCCGAAGCCATTGCCAATGAGTTGAAAGATAGCGGGGTGACCGTCACCGCCTTGTGCCCCGGCCCGACCGAGTCAGGTTTCCAGGAGCGGGCGGCGATGGAAGACTCAAAGCTGGTCAACGGGCAGCAAATTATGGACGCCGCCACCGTGGCCCAGCTCGGTTTCGAGGGGCTAATGGCCGGCAAAACAGTGATCATTCCCGGCTTGAAAAACAGGCTGCTGGCGCTCGCTCCCCGCTTTGTGCCGCGGGACGTGACCACGCGGATTGTACGGAATATGCAAGCGAGCGTCCATGGAGACTGAGGCTACTGCCGTTCGTACAGTAGAAAATACCAGGTAGGGCTGTTCTCATCAAACGGAAATTCGACCGGCGGGGCGACCGGCGTGTTGGCCTCGTCAACGAGTTGCACCGTCCAGAGTCCGGTGGAGGAGTTAGGCGCGGAAAATTTGACGTTGCCACCTTTGTAGTGCATCGCGCCGCTATTTTCGGTCCAATCGCCGGCGGTGGGGGCGCTTTCAACTTGCCAGCCGTTGCTGTGCGTGCCGATCACCCGGTAGCTACTCAACGGCTTATTTTTTTGGTCCACCACGGCGACAAAGATATCAAAATTGAGGTGATTGGTGGGAAAGGTGCCGGTTTCTTTGATGATAAAGGCAAAAGCGGGCGGCGGTGGTTCCGGCGTATCGGTTGGGAATGGAGTAGGGGTAGGGAGAACGGGCACGGGCGTGGAGGGGATGGGAGTGGGAGTGACCGTTGAAACCGGCGTATCGGTTGGGAGGGGTGTGGGGCTAGGGGTGGGCACAGGCGTTGACGTCTCTGTGGGCAGAGGCGTGGCCGAAGCGGTGGCGGTGGGCAGCGACGTGGCGGTGGCCGGTGGCAGCGGAGCCAGGGTCGCGATGGACACTTCGCGACTAAGCTCGCTCCCATCCGCTTGAGCACTGACGTTGCTGCGCGCCACCCACAGCCCGGAACCGAACAGGGCAAAGCCCACCAATCCGCAAAAGGCCACAACGCTAAGCGCGACTGCTGCGGTCAAAATAGTCTGGAGAGAGTTGCTTTTCATCGCTCGTCTTTCAAAGCAAAGCCGTATTATACCGGGGTTTTATGGAGGGGCAAAGCGGTCAGGATTGGCGATTTAGAGGCAGCATGTTATAATTTGCCCTTAACTGAATTTCTGTAAGGAAAACTCGATATGGTTGCCCAGCTTGGCCAGCTCATCGTCAGTGTGGCGAACATCATCATCGCCGTGATTTTGGGCATTGTGGCCTCTTATATTGGCATTTGGCTCTTCACCAAATCAACTCGCCACCTGGATGATTGGGCCGAAGTCCGGCGCGGCAATGTAGGGATGGGCATTGTGATGGGGTCGATCATCGTTGGGATTGCCCTCATCCTCCAGCCGGCGGTTAATCTGCCGCTAACCGCCACCACGGCCAATCCGTTGCTGGTGCTGTTGGGTGAACTGGCCGGTATCATCATCGGCTTGATCCTGGCAATTTCATCGATTGTTTTTGCCTTGGGCGTTTTCGACCGACTGGTCAGCAATATTGATGAATTGGCCGAGTTGCAGCGAGGAAACACTTCGGTCGCCGTGATTATGGCGGCGGTAGTGCTGTCGGTCTCAATCCTAATCTCAGGGGCAGTGGCCTCGATTATCCGCTGGTTTTCTACATTTCTGGTAGCCTGAAGGGTTTAAGGAATGGATTTGAAGTTGCTGTTGGCATACAATATTAAGCCAAATCGAGAAGCGGAATATTATCGCTACGTGTTGGGCGAGTTTTTACCGGAACTCCAGAGTGTGGGCCTGATTATGGATGAAGGCTGGCACACCGCTTACGGTGACTATCCGATCCGCCTGATTGTCTTTAGAACCCAACCCGGCGTTGAAATGCCGGATGCTCTGTCTAGTCAGGAGTGGGCTAAGGGCAAAGATCAGTTGATGAAATACGTGCGTGATTACGAAGAGCGAGTAGTCCCGGCCAAAACCGTTTTTCAGTTTTTTATCCCTTCTCACCGATCCCAGAAGTAAGAAAATCGAGCCTATTTTTTCAAAGCCACCACAAAAATTTGTTTGCGTATCAGTTCTTCAGAGCTGTAGTCTGCCAGCTCCTCTTGAAGCTCAGGCGTGAGCAGTTCCTGGGCTTTGTGGTCCGCTTCGGTCTCCCAAGTCTTAATTGAAAAATGCTTTTCTATCGCCGCCTGGTAACGCGCCTCGCGCCACTTGTTGAGCGGCACATCGGAAATAACCGTATCGAGCAGGTGCTCCCACGGCGTCGCCGTGGCGGTGAAAGCGCCCAAGCGCGAGGTGTAGGGCCGGATATCGGCCACCAAGACGCCGCCGGGTTTGAGCACGCGGGCGGCTTCGGCCAACAGCCCGGTCACATCTGGGGCGTGCTGCAGAAAGTGGCTGCAAATCACCGCCTCAAAACTGCTATCTGAGAATCTCAACCGGGTCGGATCGGCCAGCTCCAGTTTGACTTTGTTCCATTTTAGACTGAGACCTGCTTGACTGGCTAAAGCCTGGTAGTAGCTGGCCGTGGCTGCTTTCCAAACATCGGCATACTTTTTGCGCTTAAACCACTGGAGCGGCCCGGGCAGCGGCAGGTAGCCAGGCGGAATATCGAGATCAACCCCCACCGCCGCGTAGCCGGCGGCACTGAGCAAGACGGTCTGCGCGGCCACCGGCCCGCAGGCCAGGTCGAGCACCTGGGCCGGGCCCGGCATAATTCCGGCCTGTTCCAGGGCCGCCCGGTTGCGCTGAAAGGTCTCGACATCGGTTTTGACTCCCTTACTCGCTTCACTCAGGTGAGCATAGTCAGGCTCACTTTCGAAAACCGATTCGACCAGGCCGGTTAAGTCGGGGTGGCCAAACTCTTGCAGCATAGTTTTGATCGCCGGGCTGCCGCAATTAGCAATCATTTGGACCAGGGTAGCCTGGGCATTGGCCTGGCTGGCGGCGTCCATGAGCAGCTTGTTGTCCGCCCCGCTCAGTTGACTTGAGCCGTTGCCTAGGCGTTGAAGATAAGCCAACCCCTGACTGGCATTAAAGCCTGCGGCATACCAGGTGGCCGCTAACAAACGCCAGGGCCGGAGCTGTTTGCTCGTATCCTCGGCCGTCCCCTGGCAAAATGAATCGAGCCAGACGCCAATCTTGGGATGATCCGGTTGGGTCAGCAGGGCGGTCATCAAGGCCGGCACTTTGCGCTGAGTCGGGATCGGCCGGAAATCTTGGAAGAAGGTCTTGAGCCGCTCGTCTTGCGCTTCGGCAATCCAGTTGGCAAGCTGGACATGGGCGTTAAAGTCATCCGTGGCTTCGATCAGAATCTGGCTGAGGTGGGTGGATATGACCGGCTCTTTCTGGTTGAGCCACATCAGGTAGGGCCAGGCCTGTTCCAGGTCAAACTCGGCGGCCAGCCAGACGATGCACAGCAGCCGCCAGCGCATATCGTCGCCGGTGCTGAGATGACCGCTGCTTTTAATCAGCTCCACCAGCCACGGCCCGATCTCCGGGAGGGCCGGATAACGAAGCAGATGTTGCAGAACCTCATCGATGTTATCCGGGATGGGGTTGAGGACAGGCAAATCTATTGACATACGTTTTTTCCTTGTGTTGGCTAAGCCGCTACTCCGTGAGTAGCAGCAACGAGAACGTATGATATTGAAAACAACAAGGGAAATCAAATTTTAAGAAAGATGCTCGGCCGCACCGGCCGAGATCTTGGTGTTAATCGTCGTTTTTTTGGGGCAGAAGTTCTTACAGGTTATAAAAGATGGCTGGTTGGTCCTGTGATTATGAGTTTGATTCGTTAGTAATGTTTAGAAGCTTGTAGATAGTTTGGAAAAGTAGGCTGCCTCGTTTTTCCTTTAGATCATAAGAAACCGCCCCGGATGGTTTAGAAATAATGGCATCCGCCCCTAACATGCGTGCCTGAATAGCTCTGGGAGAGCCGGCCGGTGTGACCGAGGACAGGACCACAATTTTGCAGGGACATTTTAGGCGGGCATGGCGCAAGAATTCCAGACCATCCATTTCCGGCATTTCTATATCCAACAAGATTAAGTCCGGTTTTAGAGCCGGCAGCTTTTCCAGAGCTTCTTTGCCGTTGCTGGCATACCCGGCAACACATAGGTAAGGATCGGCGTGGAACATGTTGCCCACAATAACCCGCATCATGGACGTATCATCAACAATCATGACTTTCTTCTTGTTCATGGAGATTCCTTAGCTGGATTAGAGCGGTTGCTATGGATCAAATTGTTCTGCTTTAAGCAAACCGCTCAAGATTCTTTAGCGGAGCTCGCGGGGAGCTGACTATCCCGTGAGCTCCGCTCAACAGCTTACCGACTAAAAATGCCCGTAGCCGCGTTCATCCCGATCCAGCGGCAGTGTCAGCTCCGCCTTCTTACCATTTTTATTGGGTTGTTGAACCGGTGCAGCCAGGCGCGGCGCTGGCGTAATGCTGCTTTGCTGCATGACAACTTCAATAAGCTGTTGCCACATTTCCGGTGTAATTCCGGCCGGTAGCATACCCTCCAGACCGTTGCCAAAATATTTCTGCTCTTGCAGCTTAAAGCGAGCGATCTCTTCACGCAGCCGGTCGGCCAAGTTGCCTAACTCATCGGCGGTACTGGCAAGCTCTTCGCTTTGCTGGCTGCTGCCCTGAGCGCCCTGGTTAACCTGTACCATCGCAACGTTGATTTGAGCCAGTCCTTTAGATTGTTCGTCGCTAGCGGCGGCAATTTCGCCAGCGAGGTCTTTAACTTTAGAGACATTTTGCACAATCTCATTCAAGGCGGACGAGGTTTCGCTGGCCATTTTGACTCCATCGGCTACCCGCCGCACGGCATCATCAATGAGTTCGGCGGTTTCTTTGGCTGCTTTGGCACTGCGGCCGGCCAGATTGCGCACTTCCTGAGCGACCACGGCAAAGCCGCGTCCGTGCTGCCCGGCTCGAGCAGCTTCCACAGCGGCGTTAAGGGCTAGCAGGTTGGTCTGGAAGGCAATTTCATCGATAACCTTGATAATTTTGGCAATCTCGCGGGAAGAGTCGGCGATGGCCCCCATCGCCTCGGTCATGGCTTTCATTTTGGACTGACCGGCGTTGGCCACGGTCCCGGTTTCGCTGACCAGTTGGTTAGCCATACTGGCATTTTCGGAATTGGCTTTAACCTGCGAGTTGCTTTCTTCGAGGTTAGAGGTTACTTCTTCAACGGCGGAAGATTGTTCCTCGGCGTTAGAGGCCAAATCTTGGCTGATGGAGCGGACTTGCTCCACGGATTGGGCTACTTGTTCAACCACGGCGTTGGTTTGGCGCATGGTGTTGTTTAAGCCGGTCACGGCCGTAATTAGCGAGTCTTTAATCTCAATAAAGTCGCCTTGGTAGTCTGTTTGGGGTTTAGCCCGCAGGTCACCCTCGGCCAGCAGCTTAGACATTTGCACTATGTCGCTAATGACGTTGCGCAGGTTTGAAAAGGCCATTTCCAGCGAGGTTTTTATTTGGACGAAGTCACCCACATATTTTCCTTGCAGGGTCACCCGCATATCGCCGGCGGCTAATCGTTCTGAAACATTGACAATGTCTTCCACAACCTGCTGGTTGTAATCCTGGAAGGAGTTCATCAGGTTCTTGATGCGGTTGTGATCTCCTTTAAAGTCGGCCGTAATTCGGGCCGATAGATCACCGGCTACCATTCTCTCTAGCAGGTTAGCCTGCATATTAACCGGTCCCAAGGCTTCATCGAGAATGGTGTTAAGCCCTATACCAATAATGCGCCAGTCGCCCTGGAAATTATCAATTCTTACGCGGCGCTGCAAGTCACCCTGGCGGCTGGCTTCCACCATCGACTCAATTTCATTCATAGCCGCAACGGCCAGATCGGCTACTTTGTTGATGGCCACTTTAATCCGGTTGTGGTCACCCCTAAATTCTTGAGTAATCTTGGTCGATAGTTTGCCTTCCGCCATTTGCTTGAGCACCTCGGCTTGAGCATTGACCGGTCCCAAGGCTTCCTCCAGAATAATATTGAGGCTGGTCATAATCTGGGCGGCGTCGCCGCTAAAGGCGGATACATTGGCCCGTACATTTAGATTGCCTTGCCGGGAAGCTTCGACCAAGCGCTCAATTTCTAGCATAACCTGGGCATCAATCGTTTGATCTTGAGTGGTTGTCATTTCGTTGTCTCCTTTTCTAATGGATTAACTAGTTTTTTTTCAAGTGATGCAGTTGAAGGGTTATTGCCGCCGGGTTGTGTGCGTCCGAGGGTGTCCCGGCGGGTAAAGTCTTAGGTTGTTTCCTGGCGACCGGCATCTTGATTAGCCCGCTACCGCCATGAGCTCTGGCGGCGTGGTCAGCATCATATTCTCCTCGCTCAATAAGCGAGGTACGTTCAAAATTATACTGACACTCTCAGCCGTTTTGCCTAAGCCGTTAATGACTCCTTGGTTGCCGTTTCTATGCCAATTAGGTGGCGGATCGATGTTTTGGGGTTGGATATCCAGCACTTCATTGACCCGATCAACCACCAGACCGGTCGAGAGTCCCTCCAATTCCAAGACAATAATGATGGTCCGGTCATCGTAATCACGCCAAGGCAAGTTGAAACGCAAACGCATATCCATCACGGGAATAACTTGACCGCGTAAGTTGGTCACTCCCTTAATAAAGGGAGGGACATCCGGTACTTCTGATATTTTCTGAATGCCAATAATTTCAATCACATGGGCAATGTTTACGGCATAGTCCTCTTTTTCTACCCCAAAAATGAGGTAAGTGTGGTCGATGTCCCCATCGGTGCCATCGAGTTGTAGGTTGTGGCCAATCTGTTTAGTCATAATCAGTTGCTCCTTTCAGTGATGTGATCATGGATAAGATTAGTCTGGTCTCTCTTTAGTTTCGGTCTCAACCCGGGTGGTTGGGTAGATACCATGTGTTGTTTTAGCCAAAGCCTTTGCGATAAATGCCGGTCTTCACGACTTGCCAGCGCGATTTCAGGTTCCACAATGACTCGGTGACGCTGGTAATCAACCAGCCGCCAGGGGTGGTTATCTGGTACAGCCGGTCCACCAGACTCTTTTGTTTGTGCCGGTCAAAATAGTACAGAACATTGCGGCAGAAGATCACGTGAAAGTTCTGTTGAAAAGGCCACGGGGTGCTCATCAGATTTAGCCGGCGAAAAGTACAGATCTGTTTGATCTCGGCATTAATGGCCCATTTTTCCGGTCCGGCGCGTCGAAAATACTTTTGGCGCAACTCCAGGGGGATCTTATCCAGCCGCTGTTCACTGCAAATGCCTGATTCGGCCTGCTTTAGAACGGTGTGGCTAATATCCGTCCCTAGAATAGTTGCTTTTTGGATTGCTTCGGCTATGCCCAGCTTTTCGGTCAGGATCAGGGCCAAGGAATAGGCTTCGTCCCCACTGGAGGAAGCCGCGCTCCAGATCCGCCATTGTTCATCCGCCGGTAAATTGGGCACAATCTGTTCGCGGAAAAAATTCATGGTCTCTTCTTCACGGAAGAAGTAAGTATGGTTTGTAGAGACGGCGCAAGCCACCTGCACCGAAAGACTGGGGAGATCGCCCTCTTTCAAGTGCTTATCCAGTACTTCCAAATTAGGAATGTTTAACTCGTGACACAGTTTCTGCAGCCGGTGGTATAAGGTAGAATATTTGCGCTCCGGATAGTACAGCCCCGTATGGTCATAAATCCAGTGGCGCACCGAGTGAAAATAGGTCACGTCTTCCTGGTTCAACGGTAGTTCATCGGTTTCCAATGACACGTTAGCGGTTAACATTATCTGGCAAATCCTGGCTTAATTGTTCATAGTCCAGAGTTGTGTTGTTTTGAACTGTGGTCATTTCATCAAGCAGCCAGCCGGTCATTGGCGGACTAAGAACCGCCTGCCCTCTCATTACCATCTGAATGGCTCGCAAAAGTTCTTTGGAGCCAGTTATCCCTTTAACCAGGTAGCCTTGTGCCCCTTTTCTCAAGGCCTCAAGCACTATGTCTTTACTATGGTGAGCACTCAACATAATTGTTTTGACCGACGGATAGAACTGGTTGATGGTGGTAACTGCTTGTAGCCCGTCTATCCCGGGCATTTCTACATCTAATAAAATGACATCAGGCTGAAGTTGGCCAATTAACTTGATGGCTTCTTCACCATTGGTGGCCTCACCGACAACAACAACTTGATCGGAGCTGCTTAAATTGATATAGAGGGCCTGCCGGTAGAACCGATTATCATCTACAATTAAAATTTTGAGTGGCTGGCTCATACCTTATTTCCCTAAACTCTCGCCGTGGATCGGAGGCTTAAAGGCGGCTCCTCTAGTTTCATTCTTGGAGTCAAATTCCGGTTCTGTTGAAACTGACAAAAAAAATGTCGGCTTGATCTCATAAATTCAAGAGGGTAGCAAGACACCACTTTATAAAGTAAAAACTCCCTTTTTTGGGGGGAGTTTTTACTTTTGAGAGGAGAAATTTTACTGTGGAAAGCGGGCGGGCTAAGCTTATTTTGGCGGATCCAGGGTGGTCCAGCCCTGGCGCAGGGCATATAGCGCGGCCTGAGTACGATTATTGAGGTGGAGTTTTTTATAAAGGCTACTCAGGCGGTTAGTGACAGTTTTTTCAGTGACAATCAGTTGGTCGGCGATCTCTTTGTTGTCCAAGCCCGCGGCTACTAACTGCAGGACATCCATTTCACCGGTTGTCAATTGATTGTCATCTACGCCTTTGGCCGGTGGTGCTGGTTTAGGCTTATGGCTCTGGGATTCGCGAAATTCGTCAAGTAACCTGGCCGCCAAAGCCGGGTTGATGATGGCCTCACCACGATGAACGGCATAAATCGCCTCCACGACCTCTTGCCAATCAGCATCCTTAAGCAAGTAACCGCGCGCTCCAGCCTTGATAGCCTCAAAAACATGCTCGTCTTGCCGAAACATCGTCAGCATAATCACTCGCACCAGGGGAACATTTTCAATGATATAACTGGTGGCCTGGATCCCGTTTAATTCCGGCATCTGGATGTCCATCAGGATAACATCAGGCTGTAAAAGATTGGCTAAATCCACCGCTCTTCGACCATTTTCGGCTTCGCCGACGACCTTAAAGCCGCCTTTGGTCTCGCAAATTTCACGCAGTCCCTGCCGGAACAGCCGATGATCATCGACCAGGAGAATGCGAATCGGGCTTCCTTTAATTGTTGCTGTCATGGTGGCAACCTTTTAGCCGGTTTGTGGCAGGCTGACTTCAATGATTGTGCCTTGCCCTGGCCGGCTCTGCAAGATCATCGTGCCGTTAAGACTCTTGACGCGTTCTTGCATTTGGGCTAACCCTACATGTAATGTTTGAAGCTTCTGGCCCAGGCTGGCAGGGTCAAAGCCAAGGCCGTTATCCCGGATCATCAGCGTCAGGGGCGTGACAGAGGGGACGCTTAGGGTCACCCAGACTGCATCGGCCTGCGCATGTTTGGTTACATTATTTAGCGCTTCCTGGATAATTCGAAAAATGGTCACTTCCAGGTTTGAGGAAAGTCGTTTTTCTTGCTCCACGATCCTCAAATCAATATGGAGTTGGTTTTGTTCGCCAAACTCCTTAACAAACTGTTGCAACGCCGGGTAAAATCCCAGTTCGGCGATAGGCAGGGGCCGCAGGGCAAAGATAGCTCGCCGCACATCCCGGATATTCTGGCGCAGTTGTTCCTGCAAGAAATCCAGCTCGGTGTGCAGGCGGGGCAGATCTTGCTCGGCCCAACTATGCATGAGCTCCACTTTCAAGCGTAACGAGGCCAGGTTTTGGGCTACACCATCATGAATCTCACGGGAAATACGCTGGCGCTCGTCGGCAATCGCCTTATCGGTAGACAGCCGCTCTTTTTCCAGCGTAATATCTTCCACGGCGACAATTACCCGGCTCAGATCATAGTCAAGTGAGGGAGTAGCCGTGATGCGAACCGGAAAGCTTGAACCGCTACTCCGCCTGTGCTGAGTCTCAAAAGAGGTTAATTTGCCATCCCTCAGTTGGTCAAAGACCTGGGCGGGCAGAGGTAAGGCCAAAGGGATGACTGTCTCTGTTGGCTGGGGCACCTCTGGATCAACCGTCCAGCCGTACAATGCCTCGGCTTGGCGGTTGGCCCGCCGGATTACGGTTGGCCCGCCCGACAAGTCGAGCTCAAACAGGCATAAGGGCGCATTTTCAAACAGGGTTCGGTACTGTTCCTCACGTTCGCGCAGGGCCTCTTCGGCCTGTTTGCGGACCGTGATATCCAAATGGATGCCGGCCGCCCGCCGGGGTTGGCCTTGTTTATCCCAGTCAACCGCCTGGCCTCGATCCAGCATCCAAACCCACTGGCCGGATTTATGGCGCATCCGGTATTCGCTATTAAAGTCATTCTGTTCGCGTTGATCGATTTTTTCCTGAATTTGGAAAACATGGGGCCGGTCGTCGGGATGAATGAGGTTTAGCCAGGTAGCGTAGCTGAGCTCTATTTCATGCCGGGCATAGCCTAGCTGGTCCAGATAGTGATCATTTACTTCCAAGTGACCACTAGGCAAGTCCACGTTATAGGTTCCCAGGTCAGCGCCATCGATTGCTAACTTCAAACTTTCCCGGGTTTGCTCCAGGGCCAACTCCGCTCGCTTGCGGGCGGTGATGTTGTTATAGGTAATAACGGTGCCATAGCCCTCAAGGGGTAACGGTGCGGCCGTGACGTTAAGCCAGGTCGTTTGACCATCCGGCTTTAGCACACCCATTTCCACGTTTTCCACCAGGCGATTTTCTGCCAGGGCACGCACACTGGCGTATTCAGCCGGGGGCATGGGGGTCCCATCCGGGCGCACAATCTGCCATTCGGCGCCGTCAATTTGCCGTTGGGTGTGTTCTGCGGCCGGTAAGCCCAGTAACACTTCCGCCATCGCGTTGGTTTCTAAAATGTTACCAGCCTGGTCCGATATTGTGATCCCCAATGGGAACGACTCAAAGAGGGTCTTATACTTGGTCAAAACAATGTCTAGTGACTTCTCAATTTGTTTCTGCCGGCTAATATCCGGGATATCTACCGTCTTAACCGGGGTGATATCCGCCACGGTAAACTTAACTCCCGCCGCCGGATTGTGAGGGTTAAACAGGGCCGGGTGTAGCAAAACTTCGACCATGTCGCCATTCTTGCGCTTAAACAACGTCTTAATGGCCGTGGTGCCCTGTCTGCAAAGCTCGCCAAAGACTCCCCCTTCGGTCTGATCTAACTCGGCGATCGGCGGGTAGACAAGATTTGCCGCTTGTCCGGTTAACTCACCCTCACCATAACCCAACATCTCGCATAGATGGTCATTGACAAATTCCCAGACGCCGGCTTTAACTACCCCAATCCCCATGGGGAACAAACCGGGGGCCATAACTCGACCGGTAGAATCCCGGCGAAGGGGTAGGTCCGGATTAAACAGCGGCGATTGATCCCAATTGTTTGTCATAGCTGGGGTAAAGATTTGCAGTTTAAATGTCTCAATTCTAGCACAAATAGGGATCTACTAACAATGCGTTGGCCCAGATTCAAGAGTTTGAACAGGTTTTGCCAAAATTGTGAGACGTGGCATTTGGGGTTTAGCGTCCCATCGGCCGGCTAGGCCGGCCAGTCCGCGCCATCGTAGTAGCGAGTCCCCCGATGGCCCTTTTTGGGAAGGGGTTCGGGCAGGCGCTCGCCCGGAGCGGCCACAACCACCAATGTGCGCGGTTTGCCTGAGTCAGGATTAACCGCCCCACCGACCAACGCCGTAATTTTGAGCCGGCCATAGAGCCGATCTTGAAAAATGGTATAGACGTAATCGCCCACCTTGAGCTTGGCGGGCGTGCCGGCCATGTGGAATTCGTACTGGCTCAAGCTGCCGTCGTACAAGGCATTGATGGTTTCGAGACCCTCCTGGGCCGGGATAGTTTTGGTAATACCAAAGCTCATGTAAGGTGCTCCTTCAGCCTAAAACAAGATTTATTCTGCCCGCCGATACACCACTTGCCCGTCGAAGACGGTCAGCTCTACCTTCGCCTCTTTGATTTCGGCCGGCTCAAGCTCGAACAAATTGCGATCCAGCATGATCAAATCGGCCCACTTGCCGGCGGCGATTGACCCTTGCCGGTCGGCTTTGCCGGCCAGGCGGGCCGGACCGAGGGTATAGCCGTGGATGGCCTCGGCCAGGGTCAGGCGCTCGTCGGGCTGCCAACCGCCGAGCGGCTGGCCGGCCGCATCTTGGCGTGTGACCGCGGCGTAGAGGCCCAACAGCGGATCGAGCGGCGCGACCGGCGCATCGGAGCCGAAGGCCAGGGGCGTGCCCGCCGCCAGCAAGGATCGAAAGGCATAGGTGGTGCGCGTGCGCGGCCCCCAGTATTTATCGGCAGCCGGCCAATCGAGGCTCAGATGGTAAGGTTGCATCGAGGCGTGCAGGCCGGACCGGCCCAGGCGCGGAATATCATCCGGGTGAATGACCTGGACGTGCTCGATCCGGTGGGGCAGTTGGCCGGCGGCCAGGTCGGGCGGGAATTCGGTTAAGACATTGATCCCCTCTCGCACGGCCCGGTCGCCGATGGCGTGGATCGACAGCGACAAGCCGGCCCGCCGCGTCTGCTCAGCCAGGGCAACCAGCGCCTTGGTCGAGGTCACGGCCAGACCGGTGTTGTCGCTCGAGCCGGTAAACGGCTCCAGCATCAGCGCCGTCCGGGAGCCGAGCGTGCCATCGGCAAAGGCTTTGACGTGGCCCAACCACAGCCGGTCGCTGCCAAAGCCGGCTTGCAGACCCACCGCGGCCGCCTCCGCGACATAGGCGGCGGCTAAATTGTGATGGACCCGTAGCTTTAAGGCTCCTGCCCGGTCCAGGCGCTGGAAGAGGCGGAAACTCTGCCGGCCTTCTCGCTCGACTCGTTGGTCGTGGATGCCGGTTAGGCCCAGGCGGTGCGCGGTGGTGATGGCCTCCTTGAGCCAGGGATAAAGCATAGCCAAAGTGGGGCGGGGGATTACCTGCTCAACCAGCTTGATCGCGTTCCACTCGCGCAGCAAGCCGGTCAGTTGGCCGGCCGCGTCCCGATCGATGCGGCTGTCGACGGGAGCAGGGGTAGTGGCGCTGATGTTGGCGGCTCGTAGCGCGGCACTGTTGACCCAGACCGTGTGCATATCAAGCCGGTGCAGGATGACCGGCGCCCGCGGCACAATCTTATCCAGCAAAGCAGCAGTCGGCTGGACGTCCCATAGAGTGTCGTCCCACCCCCAGCCTTGCAGCCATTCACCTGGCTGTAGCTGGGCGGCGCTCGCGGCCAGGCGCTCTCTAACCGCCGCGAAGTCGCGCAGGCCAAACAAGCTGACTTGTTGCGCCCGAATAGCGACCTGTAAGAAGTGAACGTGCGCGTCGATCAGGCCGGGCAGCACCAACCGGCCCTGGGCGTCGATGCGCTCGGTGGCTGAGCCGGCCAGGGCCAGGATTTCAGCGTTACGTCCGACGGCCACAATCCGGCCGCCGGCGCAGGCCACCGCTTCGGCCCAGGGTTGAGCCGGTTCAACCGTATAGATCTTCGCGTTGTGAACAATCAAATCGACCGGCATGAAGCCTCGCTCCTTTGGGAAACCTGTGGATAAATTTGGAATAACTTGGGATAACTTTGGGATATCTGTGGATAACTGGTCAAAACTGTGGATAACTCAAAAAACAACTTATAAATCTGTTGGTCAATTTTCATAGTCGTGGGTGAGCCACAGAAAGTTATCCTCACTTCGTCATGCAGCAGTCTCTCTCAGGGCCAGGGAAAGCCCCTTGGCTTGCGGACGATGCTAAATTATAGCATAGCTTGATCCAGCGCCGCAACCACCAAAATAGGCGTTGCCAAGGGCCACAGCTCCGAGTACAATTTCGAGAGCTAACCCATTTCGGGACTTCGGATGCTCATGAAAGGAGTTTCTAATGAAAATAGCCGTCGCCAGTGACGAAAAGACCCATTTGACGGACTTTGTCGTTGAAGATTTGAAAGCACGCGGGCATGAAGTTCAGTTGTTTGGCCCCCTGAAAGACGAAGCTTTACCTTGGACGCTCGCTTCCGAGCAGTTGGCCGAGGCGGTGGCCAAAGGCGAGGCCGATGAGGGCGTGTTGTTCTGCTACACCGGCACCGGCGCCTCGATCGCGGCCAATAAAGTGCCGGGCATCCGGGCCGCCTTATGCGGCGATGCCCAGACCGCCAGGGGTGCGCGCTGGTGGAATGATGCTAATGT
>CALMIS010000366.1 GCA_937864185.1 uncultured Chloroflexota bacterium | reverse complement strand
AAGGCATCGGGAGGAGGGAGCAGGGATTAGGGAGGAGGGAGCAGGGATTAGGGAGTAAGGAGCAGGTACTCACCCCTCTTTCTTCCAATCCTCCAATTCTCCAGTCCTCCACCCCTTCGACTTCGCTTAGGGCAAGCCTTCCACCCCTCCAAGCCTCCATCCCTCCACCTCTCCAACCTTCCAACCTTCCAACCTTCCGTCCTTCCATCCTCCTCGCCGGCCTCGCCTGGGGTATGACCCTCCTGGCTGGGCATCCGCAAAGTGCCTTGATCGTGGCTTATGTCAGTACGGCCTACTTTTTCTTCTTGTGGGTGTCTGGGGGAGGGACGCAGTTACACCCTCGGCCATCCTTCCTTCGGTCTACGTTCAATGTCTTACGTTACTATCTTCTCTTTATTGGGACCGGCTTAGGCTTGGCCGCGATTCAGTTCATTCCAGCGGTGGAGTATACCCTCCTCTCCGTCCGGGCCGAGGGCACCTACGAGGCCATGTCCGGCGGTTTCCCGATCATCGATCTGGTCCAGTTGCTGCTGCCGGGGCAGGTTAGCCTCTACTCGCCGCTGTACGTGGGCATCGTCGGCCTAAGTTTGGCCCTGTGGGTCATCTTCGCCGCCCCGAGCCGGCACACGATCTTCTGGGCCATCACCGGTGGGCTGGCCTTGTTGATCTCGTTAGGGGGCAACAGCTTTTTCTACAGCGTCCTTTATCTCTCCAGTCCCGGCTTCGCTATCTTCCGGGGCCAGGAGCGTTGGGCCCTTGTAGTGGCCTTCAGTTTATCGGTGCTGGCCGGTTACGGCTTCAATGCGGCCAGGCAGGGAGGGAGTAGGAAGCAAGGAGCAGGGAGTAGGGAGCAAGGACTCACCCCTCTCTCCTCCACTCCTCCACCCCTCCACCCTTCCACCCTTCCACCCTTCCACCCTTCCAACCTTCCACTCTTCCATCCTTCCCCCCTTCCATTCTCCCCCCTCTTCCTCTTCGCTCTACTCCTAAACTTCCTCTTCTTCTACGGTCTCAACGAGACCGGTTGGTCGCCGGACAGCCCATTTTATAACCTGCTGGCCGGCTCGACCCTGTTGAGCCTGGTGCTGGCCCTGGCCTGGCTGCTCTGGAAATTCGCCCCGCGCCTCCAGCCGGGCCTTTTTACCGTCTTGACGGCCGCCCTGATCGGCTTCGATCTGTTTAGCGTCAACTGGACTACGAATCTCTACCCCCAACTGCCCGAGTGGCATACTCAACCGCCGGCCGTCGTACAAGCCATCCTCGCCGATGCGGCCCAGGCACCCGGCGAGCCCTATCGGGTCTACAACGAATTTCGCCTCTTTGACAACTACGGCGTCGCCTACGGCATTGAAGATCTGTGGGGCGCCAGCCCGCTGCGCCCGGCTCGCTACGACCGGTTTCTCGCTCCGCCAATGCCCATCGAGCGTACCTGGGAACTGCTCAACGTCAAATACGTCATCACCTGGCGAGAGGAACTTTACCTACCCTCGACCATCATCTATCAGGAACTCGCCACCGACGGCACAACGTACGTTCACCGCCTCGCCAGTCCCGGCCCCCGCGCCTGGCTGGTGACTCAAACAGAAATCGCCGACGACCCCACCACCCTCCAACGCCTCGCCGATCCCAGCTTTGACCGCTGGCACATCGCCCTCCTGGAAGCCAATGAACAATTAACAATGAACAATGAACAATTAGTAATTAATAATGAACAATTAGTAATTAATAATGAACAATTAACAACTCCACCCCTCCACCCCTCCACCCCTCCACCCTTCCACCCTTCCACCCCGCATTCCTCCAGTCCTCCAACCTTCCAACCTTCCAACCTTTCAACCTTCCATCCTTCCACCCCCCAATCCCTCTCTCTCTCCGTCTCCACGCCCACCCCGGCCCTTCTCGTCCTCAGCGAACCCTACTACCCCGGCTGGCAAGCGACTGTCGATGGCCAGTCGGCGCCTATCCTGCGAGCCAACTACCTCCTCCGGGCGATCCCCGTGCCGGCCGGTGAGCATCGGATAGAGCTGGTGTTCCAACCCTGGTCCTTCACTCTCGGCGCCATCATTAGCCTCCTGACCCTGATAGCCGTCTCTGTCACACTGGTGCTGATCCGCCGCCGGAGCCAGAAGTGAGCGCTCTACTCCAACCCCGGAAAAATCGAGTTGCCTTTTATCTGACAGCCACCGCTATTTTGCTGCTGGCCTTCTTCCTCCGTTTTTACCACCTGGCCGACTACCCCCTCGGCCTCTTTTTCGACCCGGCCATCAATGGCCTCGACGCGATCCGCTTGATGGAGCGCGGCGGCCCCGTGCTCTTCTTCCCGACCAACGGCGGCCGCGAGGCCCTGTTTATCTATCTCCTCATCCCCTTCATCTGGCTCTTCGAGACGACTCCCTTCGCCATCCGCCTCCTCACCGCCAGCCTCAGCCTCCTTACCGTCGCCTTCCTCTTCGCCTTCCTCCGCGACCTAGCTACCGGGCAATTAACAACTAACAACGAGCAATTAGCAATTAGCAATGAACAATTAACAACTTCCCCCTCCTCCAGCCCTCCAGCCCTCCAGCCCTCCAGCCCTCCAGCCCTCCAGCCCTCCAGCCCTCCACCCTTCCACCCTTCCACCCTTCCATTCTTCTCCACCCTCCTCCTCGCCACCCTCTACTGGCACATCGCCGTCTCTCGCCTGGGGCAGCGACCGATTATGGTCCCGCTCATCGCCGTGCCCTTCTTCTGGTTTTTCCTCAAAGGCTGGGCTACCGGTCGAAAGCGCTGGTTTATCCTGTCCGGCAGCCTGCTCGGTTTGGCGGGATACACCTACCCCGCCGCGCGCCTATTGCCGCTTATCCTGGGCTTAGCCTTACTGCCCGAGCTTGTTAGCCTCTACCGGCGCTCCAGTTTGGGCCGTTACCTTCCCGGCCTTCTCCTCTTGATTGCAACCGCCGCCTTGGTCTATGCACCGATGGCCTGGTACCTGGTCAATCACCCGGCCCAATTCACCGACCGGGCCGGGTCGGTCATGGTCTGGAACTTCCTGGAAACGCCTACTGCCATTGTCGCTGAGTTGGGTCGAAACGTCGGGCGAGTCGCCGCTTTCTTTTGCTGTGCCGGTAGTCCAAACGCCATCTTTGGCTGGCCCGGCTATCCCGGCCTCTCCCTCTGGCTGACTCCGTTTTTGCTGTTAGGCTTGGGTTTTGCGCTCAGAAGCTGGCGCCAGCTCTTTTATCGCTTGGTCGCGCTCTGGTGGCTGATTGGGATTGCACCTTCCATCATCGCCATCGAGGCCCCCCACCCGCTGCGGATGATTGTGGCCATTCCCCCGACCGCGATCCTGACGGGACTGGGTTTGACCTTGGCCTCCGGCTGGCTGCAGCGCTGGCTTAGCTTCAGTCCCGGGACGAGAGCTCCCGGATCAGGCCTACAGAAGCGAAGCCTCAAAGACCAGGAAAGCCTCATCCCTCTCTCCCTGGCGGTGCTGCTCATCCTTTTGCCTCTGCCCGGTCTGTTTCGGGCTTACTATCTGGACTGGGGCCGCCTGCCGGTCACGCAAGGAATTTACGACTATGGTGCCATTGCCATTCGAGACGCCATCGCCCGGGCCGATCCGGCGACGCCCATCTACCTGCCCCAGCCTCGCTTTAACGCGCCGACTCTGCTCTACTACCTCAGCGGGCGCTATGACCGTCAGGCCGGCCGGACCGTCGTCCCGACCGAGTCGGCCCTGGTTATCTCAGCCGAGCAAGACGCTCAGGCCACAAGTTGGATCCGCCTCCACGACCAGACCGCCACGGTGCTCCCCCCTTTAACCGAGCCGGGTCAAGCTTTGCTCCAGGCCGCGTTGGCCGGTCCAAGCACGCCGATTCAAACCCCACGCGGCGAAACCGTGGCCCGGCTCGCCCGGCTCGAGAGCGACCCGGCCCGCTTTATCGAACAGCCGGCTCAAAACCTGGCAGCCACCTTTGGCCCCCTGCGCCTGGTCGGGGCCAGTTATCCTTTCAGCCTTGATCCCCAAGCCAATGTGCCGGTCACGCTCTACTGGCAAGCTGTGGCCCCAACCTCAAGCGAGTATGAAATTTTGGTTCGGCTGGTTAACGATACGCGCCAGGCCGTCGGGAACGGCGATGCTCGGCCCACCGATTGGGTCTATCCTACCAGCTTCTGGCGGCCCGGCCTGGATGAGGTTGGGGTCAGGCACACGATCGAGCTGGATCGCCGGCCCCTGGCCCCTGGCCGCTACTGGCTGGCGGTCTCGGTCTTTGAGCCGGCCCGGGCCAGGCTGCTACCGCTCACCAACACCGGCGGCGAGTCGCCCGATACCCTCTACCTCGGCCCGCTTAAGGTGCCGCTGTCTCCCCCTGCGGCTCAACCCCTGCCCCCGGTCAAAGCCACCTTCGGCGATTCAATCCGCCTGACCGGTTTTCGGCTCGAACCTCTAATCGCTGCGCCGGGTGACTCGCTTCAAGTGGATCTAGCCTGGGAAGTCTTGGCGCCGCCGCCGCTGGATTACACGGTCTTTCTACATCTTCTCAACGCCAACGGCGATCAGGTCGGCGGCAGTGACGCTCAGCCGCTGTCTGGTCAATACCCAACGTCAATCTGGACTCCGGGCGAGCGTCTCCTTGATCCTCACCCGCTCAATTTACCCCCGGATTTACCCCCTGGGCAGTACCGGCTGGCCCTCGGTCTCTACCACCAGCCCACCGGCGAGCGCCTCTCGCTCCGGCTACCTGATGGTTCGTCACTTCCCGACCACCGGTTAGAGTTAGGGCCATTTCTAACCCTCGTTCCCAGGGCCAACTAGAAGGTAACTTTGCGGTGCTCTAAAAGGGCCTGGATCGGCTGGCCGACATCGGCTATGGTTTTAAGGCCGATGAAGGGCAGCAAGAATCCGTTGGTCAGGAAGGGAGCAGCGCAAATCCCCATAAAGACCGCCAGATACAACAGAGCGGCTCGGCCCATACTCTGTTCGGTCAGCTTTTCGGCCCGCACCAGCGACAGCGGCCGCACCCAGACCCAGTCCGACAGAAAACCCAGCAGTTGAAAGGCCAAGATCCCCAGCAGCCCCGACCGGAGCGCGGCGACGTCAACCGGGGCACCCTGTATGAGGAACAGAAAAGTGGTCATAAACACCCCGACCACCAGGGAGAAACCCACCACAACCACCAGATAGCTCTTAAGCAGTCCGTCCCGCTCATATTTTACCCCGTTGGCGGTGGGCCAGGCATAGCGGATGACTTTCGTCCCTCGCCGCCGGTCTGAAAGCTCCACGGTGGCCGGGAGAGTAGCTCCGATAACCTCTTCCTGCGCCGGCGCCAGCAGGCGAACCCGCAGGGCCACCAGTGGAATGCCGATCAGGGTCTCGAGCAGGTAGAGCAGCATGGTGGTTTCCCAGCCCCAGCCCAGACCAAAGAGACCAATGGCCGGCACGGCATTGATCCCTAAAGCCGAGAAGGTGGTGGTGATCGCGCTGAATACTGAATTCTTAGGCATAATTTCTCCGCTGGCTTATTTTACCACGACCGGCCAATAGATCGACTGGCTGACCGGTTGGTAAGCGGTTCATGTTGACCATAAATTAAAGGCACGATATACTTAAGGCAAACTGCACCTGACCAAATGATTTGCCTCGCTGGCGCCAACCGGCGTACAATGACTGATGGCCCTCCTGAATGGCCGGAAACTTACCATCTCAAGCCAAGTTTATCCGATAAATGAGGAAAAAGAATGCGCAAGATTGCGATTGTGGGATTTAAGGGAGGCATCGGTAAGACGACCACCTGCGTCAGCCTGGGGGCAGCCTTGGCCTTGCGCGGTCACAAAGTGCTCATCATCGATACCGATACTCAGGGCAACGTGACTATTGCGCTGGGACTGGATACCCCGCCAAAAACGCTAGCAAACATCTTGTCTCGCAAGGTTCAACCCCGGGATGTGATCATTCCGGCCCGGCCTAACCTGGATGTCATTCCGGGGGGCTTGGCCCTTTTTAAGGCTCAGCAGCGCATGGTCCTGGAAATGGCCCGGGAGGAGATTTTTGATGAGCTGTTTGCGGACCTAACCGATTACGAATACCAGCTCATCGACTGCGCCCCCTCGCTGTCGCTGCTGACCATCAACTCGGTGATCTACGTCGATGAGGTTTTTATTCCGGTTTCAATGGAGATGCTGGCGATGGCGGGAGCCCGGCAATTTATCGATTATCTCAAGGAGATTGCCCGGGCCGTGGGTCGCGGCGCTGAGATCCGGCTGATTATCCCGACCATGTACGACTCTCGTCGCCGGATTAGCGGCGAAGTGGTCACGCTTCTCAAAAAGCTCGGCCCGCGTGTATCCAACCCCATTCGCATCGACACCTTGCTGTCCGAGGCGCCGGGCTATGGTCAGACTATCTTCGAATATGCGCCGCGCAGTCGCGGGGCCAAGGATTACGCCCGCTTAACCGAAACCGTGGCCGGCATGTCGCCGCTGAATTCGGACTAGATCTGGATCCTAACTGCATCAGTTTTTTCAACGAGGAGAGCTTATGACCTACATCATCACCGTCGCTAACCAAAAAGGTGGGGTTGGCAAAACCACCACGGTCATTAATCTGGGGGTGGCTTTAGCCCAATTGAATAAAAAAACCCTGCTGATCGATCTCGATCCGCAAGGCGCGTTGTCGGTGGGTTTAGGGATCAATATTGATGAAGATGTCGTCACCATTTATGACGTCTTGATGGATGAAGCCGTGTCGGTCAGCCAGGCGGTCCGGCCGGTGCAAACCTATCTCGATGTGATCCCGGCCGATATCGACCTGGCCGCCGCCGAAATCGAGTTGATTCCCGAACTGCGGCGCGAGTTGATCCTGCGCAATGAGCTGCAAGCGCTCGACGGTTGGTACGATTATGTGCTCATCGACTGCCCGCCCAGCCTCAACCTGCTGACCGTCAACGCCCTCTGTGCCGCCGACGGTGTCATCGTGCCGATGCAGTGTGAGTTCTTCGCCATTCGGATGGTCCGGCTGCTGCTCGACAGTATCAATCGGACGCGCGATCGCCTTAACCCCGATCTGGAACTACTGGGCATCCTCGCCACCATGTACTCCACCGGCACCGTCCACGCCCGGGAGGTACTGGACGAGGTTCGGGCTCTTTACGGCGACAAAGTTTTTGAGACCGTTATTTACAAGAGTATCCGCTTTGCCGAGGCCTCCGTGGCCCACAAATCGATTGTCGAGTACGCGGGCCGGCATAAAGGGGCCCAAGCTTATCTGGAGTTGGCCGAAAAAGTGGTGGAACGGACGACAACCGGGGAAAGCTAGAGGCTCATACCAGCCGCTTGCGTACTTGCGAGCTGATGTTGTCCAGGATCACGACCACCAGCACAATGGCCCAGACGGCTGTGCCCGCCTTGCTGTAAGCCAACTGGTTGATCCAGGTCTGGAGCTGGAGACCAATCCCCCCGCCGCCAACAAAACCGATGATGGTCGAAATTCTAACATTGATGTCCCAGTGATAAATGGCAAAAGCGATAAAAGGCGGGATGATCTGGGGCAGAACGGCGTAAATGATCGCCTGCAGCCGGTTAGCGCCTGTCGCCGTCACCGCCTCAACCGCGCCTTCGTCGATGCTCTCGATCGCTTCGGAGAAAAGTTTGCCCAACGAGGCAATCGTCACGACCATCATCGCCATCACCCCGGCAAATGGCCCAAACCCCAACCAAATCGCAAACATAACCGCAATAACGAGCGCCTCAATCGAGCGCATGAGATTAAAGACCGTCCGCGCCACGTAGTAAATAGCGCTGCCGATCGGCCCCCGGCCCATAATGTTGCGGGCGCCCAGAAAGCTGGCCGGCACGGCAATGACACAGGCAAAGGTGGTGGCCATTAAGGCCATAAAGATGGTTTCGATCATCTTTTCAGCGGTAATGGTGAGCGCCTCAGAAGGGGCCAGCTCGCCGGCTTCCCAGGTGAGTTCCGCTTCCAGTCGAGCCTCTTTGTCCGCGATCACGGGCCGGACCTCGACCTCGACCGAAAAATTACCGTCGGCATCGGTGGTGGCCCGCTCGCTCCGCAGACGGCGGTCGCCGGCTAGTAGCCAGCGGAGTTGGACCTGCGTGTTGGGCCGCAGCTCGGCGCCGGTAACGTTGATCGTCTCGCCGGGATTGGCACAAGCTTGGCTGGGGACAATCCGCGGTCCACTCTGCGCCATCGATGCTTCCTCCCCGGAGCCACACGGCACCGGCAAGTTGATGACCAGGCTCTCGACCTGCTCTCCGCGCGCCAACAGCTCGGGGGAGAGAAAATCGGTGATGATCGGCCCTGCTTTATTGAAATCGGTAAACAGGCGGGGCAAATCGATGCGGGTAACCTGGAAGCTGTAGGCATAAACCACCACCAGGATCAGCACTAAAGCGAGGTTGCGACCGTAACGCAGGTAACGAGAGCCGTCCATGTTAGACCAACTTCTCCCGCGCCTTGGCGCTGGCAAAGTCCAGAATAGCCACGATAATCATAATCGACCAGAAGGCCGCCCCAATCGCTTGCCATTGACTCAAGCGCTGCCACTGCACGATCAAAAAACCGATGCCCCCGCCGCCGACAAAACCCAGGATGGTAGACATACGCACGTTGATATCCCAGCGGTAGAGGGTAAAGGCCAAAAAGGGCGGGATCACCTGGGGTAACACGGCGTAGACCACCGTTTGGAACCAGTTAGCTCCCGTCGCCCGGACCGCCTCAATCGGTCCAAAGTCGATGTTCTCCACCTGCTCGGAGTAGAGTTTACCCAAGGCCGCAATCGAGTGGACGGTCAGAGCCAGCACCCCCGCATACGGCCCCAAACCGACCCAAACGACGAAGACGATAGCGATGATCAGCGACTCGATTGAGCGGACGATATTGAGCATGGTCCGGACCACATAGTAGATGCTCATCGTCAGCGGATTGCCGCTCATCAGGTTGCGCGCGGCGATAAAGCTGAGCGGCACCGCCAGGACCACGCCGAAAGTGGAAGCCACCAAGGCGATGGCCACCGTCTCCGCCATCTTTTCGAGTACCAGCCAGCCATTCTCGCTGAGTTGCCAGCCGCCAATGACGCGCTGCTGATAAACCTGGACGTTGTGCGGCTGGGGATCGCCCGTATCGGCGCTGAGCGGCACCGCCTGCGGCACCCGAATCTCCGCTTCAAAGCGGCCCTGCTCATCGGTGGTGACGATGATCGGCTGGCCCTGGCTGGTGAGACGTTGATCTTGCCCGATCGGGTTGACCCACCACAACTCGGTCTCCACGTTGGACCAGAAGCCCTCACCTTGCACCGTCAAGACATCGCCAACCTGACCGCAGGAGTTGGACAAGGTGAGGCTGGCCCCACTGGCCAGGTTGGTGGTGGCGGCGGGCGGCGTGTTGGAGCAGTAGACCTCAAACGGCGCCCGCCAGCGGCGAGCCTCGCTCTCTTGTTCCAGAAAGTCGGGCGACAACAGCCCGCTGACAATCGGCGCAGCTCGATTGGCCTGGCGTAGTAGAGCGGCCGGGTTGATCTCGGTGATGCGCCAACCGACGGTGTAGGTGATAGCCAGCACCGCCAGCAGCGGCGGCGTAAACGAGAGGACTCGGCCTTGAGCCAGATTGTAGGCATCCCAGGCGCTCCACAGCCAGACAAAAACGACCAGCAGATACAAGCCGGTGAGCCCTTGCCACCAGACCAGCACCAGCGCTAAGGCGACCGACAGCAAAAAGGCCAAGCCGCGCCCGCGCTGGCCGGAGAGCAACTGCCCCAGTCCTGGCAGCAGCAGCGAGGCAAGCGCCGTCAAATTTGGTGAATAGGTGGGAATAGCTTCATTGGGAGTGGTCATTGAATTGGCAGATCTTTAGTATGGTCCAAGGCCAGCGCTGCCTGAGCTTGCCGAAGGCAGAGTTGGCCTCGGCAGGCTCGGCCAACGGGTTGCTGCCAGCCTGCCTGAGCTTGCCGAAGGCAGAGGCAGGGTTGGCCCCGGCAAGCTCAGGTCAATTAACGCTTTAGGGCAGCCAGGCCTGCCACGCCTCAGGATTGGCCTCAATCCAGGCTCTGGCCGCTTCTTCGGGCGTCTTACCCTCTGTGTCAACCGCGGCAATCATCGAAATCTGATCCTCAATGGAGTAGTTGAAGTTCTTTAGAAATTCGTAGGCATCCGGCGCCACTTCTTGAAGTTGAGTCGAGGCAATTTTGAATAACTCGTCGGCCGGATAGGCACAGTCGACTCCACCTTCGGCTGCTTGGGCGTAGCACTCTTGGCTGTAAGGCGGGAGCTCAACTTGGGTCAGATCATATTTGGCGTGAACCGCGTGCGGCGTCCAAAAGTAAAACAGCAGCGGCTCTTCCCGGCTGTAAGCCGAGTCGAGTTGGGCCAGCAGCGCCTCTTCCGAGCCGGCAGTAACCACTTCAAAGGGCAGACCGAGGTTTGAAATGATGTCGGCATCGTATTGGACCCAGCTTTGATCGCCAGCTAAAAACTGACCCTGGTCGCCGGTCTCGGCCGTAGCAAACAGTTCAGCCGTCTCAGGCTTGGTGAACCCTTCCCAGGTAGCCAGGTCGGGATCTTGCTCCAGCACATAGCTGGGCATAAACCAGCCAATCTCGCCGACCGGCCCCAAAAGCCCGATGTTTTCCACACTGCCCTGCTCGTCGATGTAGAGCGCCATATTGTCGGCGTGGCCGGAAGGCCACACTTCCAAACTGGCATGCAGATCGCCGCTGGCCAGGGCCGGCCACTGAGCGTTCTCGTCAATGCTGACAATCTCAACCGGGTACCCAAGCTCTTCTTCGAGCAAGATTTTGGCCACGGCCACATTAACCTGAGAGCCGGACCAAGGATTCTCGGCCAGCTTAATGGTCACGTCTCTGCTTTCGGGCGCCGCCGCAGCCTCTTCTGTAGGGACAGCCTCTTCCGCCGCCGCAGCCTCTTCTGTAGGGACAGCCTCTTCCGCCGCCGCGGCTTCTTCCACCGGCGCGGCCTCTTCCGCCGGTTCAGGGGCAGCACCACCACAGGCGGTCAAGAACAGCATCAAGCTGACGACCAGGACCGCGTACAATAAAAGTTTTACAGCTTTTCCATCCACAATCTTCTTCTCCTCTTCTTCCTCAACTTTTAAAAAGCAAGTTGTCCTCGGGCGAGATACAAAGCGAGTATATCATAGAGGAGAAAAAAAAGCATTTTTAACAATAAAGTCAGGTTTTTGCCCGACCCTCGATTTGGTTAGAAATCTATTTGACAAACGCCCCTCCTTTAATTACTATATCCTATCAAATATTAATTGGCAGTGCAGTTAAACACCTTAATCCGTCAGCTTAACCCGGTCGGGTTGCGCCTAGTAGTTGAATGGAGTGCTTCTAAAATTGTGAGAAGACACGCGCGGCGCTGATTAACTTGAAGTCTAGAGTTAAGACCTTAAGCCGCCCTTTCGCTAAAAGAAATTAGGTTTTCTTGAGCTCAACGAAGGCCCGACCTGCTTTTCTCAGCCGTGATTAAGCAGTTCGGGCTTTTGTTTTTAACCCGCTGCCAATGGAGGTGGCAAAATATCCACGCAAGACTCAACCATGAACGGCTGGTTAACGGAAGGCTATGATTACGAACCCGCCTATCGAGGTCAGGTTCGGAAAGGCACAATTGTCGATCGTGACGAACGCGGACTAATTGTCGATCTGGGGCTTAAGCGCGATGGTTTGGTTCCCCAAAGCGATTTAGCTAACTTAGATCAAGAGGTACTGGCTGAACTCAAAGCCGGCCAAGAGGTCACTGTGCGGGTGATGTCGGTGACCGGATCGGACAGTGAGCATCTTCTCTCACTTTCTCAAGTGCAGCAGGAGCACGAGTGGGACAAAGCTGAGGCTTTACTCAATAGTGGCGATATTTGGGAAGGTCAGGTCGTCGGTTTCAATAAAGGCGGGCTGCTGGTCCGATTTGGTCAGATCCAGGCTTTTGTGCCCAATTCTCATCTCGTCGAGATCGCTTCGGCCAAGGCGCCAGGTACCCAGCGCCACCAGGCGGTCTTACAGAGTTATGTGGGCCGGACCAGTACTTTCAAGGTTATCAATGTCGAGCGCGACCGCAACCGGCTGGTTTTGTCCGAGCGGCTGGCCCAGGAAGAGAAGCGCGAGCAGCGGATGGATCACCTGCTTGATGAGCTTCAAGAAGGTGATGTTCGCCGGGGTGTCGTCCGGCGTCTGACTAACTTCGGCGTCTTCGTTGATGTCGGCGGTGCGGATGGCTTGATCCACACCTCCGAGTTAGCCTGGCATCTGGTCCGCCATCCAAGTGAAGTGGTCAAGGTTGGTGACGAGATCGAGGTCTACGTCTTACGGCTTGATCCCGAGCGCAAACGCATTAGCTTGAGCCTGAAAAAGCTCCAGCCCGATCCCTGGGAGACCGTCCATGAAGACTATCAGATCAACCAACTGGTTGCCGGTACGGTGGCCAGTGTCAAGGAGTTCGGCGCTTTTGTAACGCTCAAGACCGGCATTCAAGGTCTAATTCACGTCAGTGAACTGGCCGACCCTGCTCCGGCGCACCCGCAGGAGGTAGTCAGAGTGGGCCAAGAGGTGGTAGCCCGCATCTTAAGTATCGATCCGGCTCGCCAGCGAGTTGGTCTCAGCTTAAAGCAGGTCTCCCCGGAAGAGAGTGAACTCTGGCTGACAGAGCAAAAGGAAGTTGAGGAAATTGCCAGTGTAGGGGCGTAAAATTTTACGTCCCTGTTCCGAAAGGGTGTATTGTTAAGGGCGGGTGACAGCCCCCAGCGAGACGACATCGAGTAATGAAAATGGAGTGCAGAGCTTGCTCTGCTGGCAAACCAAGGTTTGCACTCCTATTTCTTGAGGAGGGAGACAGTCCCCAGCGGGACGACACCGAGTAATGAAAATGGAGTGCAGAGCTTGCTCTGCTGGCAAACCAAGGTTTGC
>CALMIS010000365.1 GCA_937864185.1 uncultured Chloroflexota bacterium | reverse complement strand
AACCTGTTCCGGCTCCAAGCCCGCGGCGTTATGAGCCAACTTGTCCAGCATCCGCGGGATATCCCTGGGTTGAACCGGGTCACCGTTTCGAGTGGTAAACAAAAAAGGGCTGCTCTTTTCAGGACGAACTGCTAACCAGGTTTGAAGTGCTTCCCGGGCATCTTTGTTGAGGGGAACCTCTCGATAATGGCCACCTTTGCCCGACCGGATCACAACAAAACCACTGCGAGGTTTGAGCGTGACATCGGCCAATTCCACAGCGCAAACCTCCGACACGCGCAAGCCGTGCAGTAGAATCGCCAGGATGGCCGCATTGCGTTTGGCCAGAATAGTCGATGTCGTTAACCCTTTGGCTTCAGCCAACTGAATGGCCTCGGTGGCGGCTCGAGATAGGGCAAAGGCCTGCCTTCGGCTTAACCAGCGCTGCTTCGTTTCTGTTTGTCTAGCCGACTTAATCCCATCGGTGGGATTGTGGGCAACCAGACCGGCATCGCGGGCCCAACAAAAGTAGGTTCTCAGGGCAGCCAGTTTCCGGTTGACGCTGGCCGGTTTCAAGCGTTGAGTGGTTTTCAGGTATTGGCGGTATTCGCGGATATCGAGCGGCGTGATCCGAACCGGGTCGGCAGGCTGGCCGGTAGTTTGTTCAAACCAGGCCGCAAAGTGGCCCAGGTCATGCCGGTAGCCATCAATCGTGCGTTCGGCCCGGTCCCGTTTGAGCAGATAATCGAGAAACTTAGCAATATTCACTGTCACCTCATTATGCGACACAAAGTCTCGACGTTAATTAAGTCAATATCGCCGGTTTGCCGGCTCTATTCACGAATTCGCGTCGTACAACCACAGTTAGCCGTCGTCGCTTTCGATCTTAGGATATGTATTCTGTTGGGTCAAGGGGGTTGATTTTTTGTAGATTTGTAGAACTGCATAGATGGTGGCTACAGCACCAACGATATAGTGGTCAACCAGCGAAAAGGGGAAGCCGCTTTAGTCAGAATTACGAGAAAAGTTGTCATGCATTCTCAAACTCAGCTACAATACAGCCAACGCCTGCCACACTATCTCGTGCTTTTTCCCATCTAACCAACGCCTAATTTCCCAATGACCTCTGCTGCGCTCAGGCTAATTGCTTCTGGAATCATGTAGCGGCCGCGGGTTGCTCTGTGATCTTATAGTGCATCAATGGACTAGAGTCAGGCGAGGTTGTTCTGCTTGACTCGCGCACACAACGCTTGACTCGTTAGCTGGACATAAGGGTAATTAGTCGTGCAAGAGCTAATAAGAACGATTCCTTTAACTCGACCGTTTTCCATCTGTCTGGGATTGTGATTTAGCGCAGTTGGGTGGGCGGAAAGACAACTCGCGGAAGCAGGAGCTGTCACGATGGAACAAGAAATACGAAGCCAGTTGGAAAATATCGAAGCCGAGGAAGGCGTCAGAATCCTCTTCGCCTGCGAGTCGGGCAGCCGGGCTTGGGGCTTTCCTTCGGCTGACAGCGATTATGATGTTCGCTTCCTCTACTTGCATCCCCCGGAGTGGTATCTCTCCATCGATCTCGAAAAAAAGCGCGATGTCATCGAGCGCCCCATCAACGAGCAGATCGATCTCAGCGGTTGGGATCTGCGTAAAGCACTCGGTCTGCTTCGCAAATCAAATCCGCCACTTTTGGAATGGCTGGGCTCGCCCATCATTTATTGGGAGAAATATTCCGTTGCCCAACAGATGAGAGCCTTGACCTCCACCTACTACTCGCCCAAGGCCTGTATGTACCACTATCTCCATATGGCTCGTGGTAATTATCGGGAGTATCTGCGGGGCTGTTTTTTGTAAAATAAACCAGCACCAGTCAGTCACAGAAATTTAAGCGAAAAGAGCACCACCTTAGTCGATTTCTGCTAACATTTGGAAAACAAAAATCCATAGGAGAGCAGAGGTCAGGGAGATGATTAAGGTGAGTAAAATCGAACAAATCAGACGGGCATACTACCTGGACGGAAAAAGTATGCGCCAAATAAGCCGGGAGTTGCATCACTCGCGGCATACGATCAAAAAAGCGTTGGCGAGCGCGGAGCCGGGACGATACACGCTCAAAGAAGCACGCGAGGCACCGGTCCTGGGACGGTATAAAGGGCGGATCGAGGCCCTGTTGGCCGAAAACGAGAGGCTGCCGCGCAAACAACGGCGCACCGGGCACCAGATCTTCCGGGTGATCCAGAAAGAAGGTTACCAGGGCAGCGAAGCGGGGGTGCTGCACTACCTGTGGCAGTTGCGCAAGGCCAAACGGGCGACGAAAGTGTATCTGCCGCTGGAGTTTGAGCCGGGTCAGGACGCGCAGGTGGACTGGGGCGAGGCGGAAGTAGTGCTGGCGGGGGAAGCGGTGACGGTGCAGTTATTCCTGATGCGACTAAGCTACTCGCGCAAACTCTTTGTCATGGCCTTTCCGAGCCAGAAACAGGAATGTTTTCTGGCGGGCCACGTGGCCGCCTTCCACTATTTTGGCGGCGTGCCGGGCCGGCTTAGCTACGACAACCTGAAAACGGCGGTCAAAAAAATCTTGATCGGGCCAGAGCGGCAGGAGCAGGACCGCTTTATCCTGTTCCGCAGCCACTACCTGTTCGAGAGCCATTACTGCAATCGCAACGCCGGCCATGAAAAGGGCCGGGTGGAAGAGGGCGTGGGCTATGGGCGGCGCAACTTTCTGTCGCCGCCGCCGGCGGTGACCAGCTTCGAGGAATTGAACGCCCGTTTAGTTGAGCAGGGTCAGGCCGATGACGGGCGACGGGTTAGTCGCCAGTCGCAGACGATTGCTGAAGCCTGGGAGCAGGAACGGCCCCGCCTGCGCCCCCTGCCGGCCCAGGACCTGGACATCTGCCGCGAAGTGACGGCCCGGCTCAACGGTTACAGCCAAGTGGAAGTCGAAACCAACCGGTACAGCGTCCCCACCGACCGGGCGGCCAAAACCCTGCGGGTCAAACTGTACCCGTTTGAAGTCAAAATCTACCGCCCGGACGAGGCGGAGGCCATTGCCGTGCATCCGCGCTGCTATGGGCAGCAGCAGGACATGCTGGAACCGCAGCATTATCTACCGCTGTTGGCCCAGCGCCCCGGCGCGTTTGACTACGCCCGGCCCATTCGCCAGTGGCGGGCCAGTTGGCCGGTGGTCTACGAGCAGCTACTGGCCGAGTTGCGCCAGCGCCAGCCGGGTAGCCCCGGGGTGCGGGAATTCATTCGGGTACTGCAGCTGCATCAACAGTACCCGGCCGAACTGATTGAGCAGGCGGTCACGCAGGCCTTGCAGTATCACTGCCCTCACGCCGACGGGGTGGAATTGTGCCTGCGCCAACTGCTTCAGCCCGATGTCTCACCGCCGCCCCTGGATTTAACGGAACACCCCCGGCTGCAAGGCCTCGCCCCGCAACCGGTGTCGCTAGCCCACTACAATCAACTGCTGCCCGGAGGAGACCATGAGCGCCAACTTGCTGCTTGAAAGCCATCTCAAAAGTTTACGGCTGGCCACCTTCCGGCAGCAGTATCGTCAGGTGGCTGAGGACGCCGCCCGGCACAACCTCGGCTACGAGCGCTACCTGCTGGCCCTGGCCGAACAGGAGGTCGCCCAACGTCTCATCAACAGCCAGCAGCAGCGCATCAAGGCGGCCCGCTTCCCGGTGCTCAAGGAACTGGCCGACTTCGACTTCAGCACCATCCCCCACCTCAATAAGCAGCGTGTGCTGGATTTGGCCCGGGGTGACTACATCGCCAAAGCCGAGCCGATCATTATGGTTGGTCAACCCGGCCTGGGCAAAACTCACGCCAGCATTGGCCTGGCTCTGGCGGCGTGCCGGCAATGCCACCACGTCCGTTTTTACAACGCCGCCGCCCTGGTCAACGACCTGATCCAGGCCCAGGAACAACATCGCCTGCCCAAACTGCTGGCCACCGCCCTCAAACAACAACTGATCGTGCTGGATGAGTTAGGCTTCATCCCCTTTTCCACCCTGGGCGCCCAGTTAATGTTTCAGTTTTGCGCCACCCTGCACGAGCGGGTCGCCCTGATTGTGACCACCAACCTGGCCTTCGCCGATTGGCCCCAGGTCTTCGGCTCCGAACAACTGACGGCCGCCCTGCTGGATCGTTTGACCTACAAGGCCCACATCCTGGAATTCATCGGCGAATCGTACAGATTTCGTCAACGGCTGCAACAGGAAGCAAAAAGTCACTGAGGGCTGGCCAGACCTGTGGACTTGTGGACAACTCTCCGCTGTGCGCCGAGTTGCCCACAGGGTCCACAGGCGGTTACGGCTACGGCGGCCGCTGCGACCACTCCCCTAGCAGCCTCGTTCCGTTGAAAGGAGGTGGTGCTGGTTTCGCTTAAAAAGTGGTGCTGATTTCAATTATTATTGAACAAATTAAATCAACCAAGTGGTGCTATTTTTTCTTAAAAAGTGGTGCTGGTTTCGCTTGACAAAAACACGGGGCGAGCGGGTGTGGGTTAAGAAGTATTTTTATGTCTTGCGGCCGCTACTGGCCATAAACTGGTTGGAACAGGAGCTTGGGGTTGTGCCGACGGAATTCAAGGTGATGGTGGACCGGATGGTGACCTCACCTGAGTTAAAGCAAGCCATCGACGCGCTCATCGGGGCCAAAGAGCAAGGCCAGGAGCTCGACGACGGACCGCGCATTCCGGTAATCAGCGAATTTATCGATGAAGAGATGACTCGACTGGAAGGTAAGCAATTTTCGGACACCAGCGACAAACAGCCGGTCGAGGGGTTAAATGCTTTATTCCGATCGGCTCTGGTTGAGGTCTGGAGTTAAGGCCAAGATAGATAGCGGAGAAATCTAGACTGATAAATCATCAAGCAACCGCTTTGTCTCTTGTAGGTCAGCCGTGTCAAATCCCTCTGTGAACCAGCCGTAAATCTGAGCGAGCATTTGCCGGGCCTGCTCAGACTTGCCTTGGCGCTGCCATAACCGGGCCAGGCTGACGGTGGCTCGTAGTTCCCACAACTTAGCCTCCTGGCGGCGGGCTACCTCAATGGCTTGCTGAAAACAGACCTCTGCCTGGGGCTCTGGCTGGCCCTTCGTTTTAAGCAGCAACTCCCCCTGGAGGCGGCAGAGCTCCGCTTCGTAGAACCGCTCATCAGTTTTTTCTATGTGGGTGAAAGCTTCGCCCAACAGCGATAATCCTGCTTCAGGGTTGCCAAGTTTTCCGTAAGCTTCGGCCAGCAGACTCAGATGCAATGATTTGGCGCCCGGCAAACGTTGCTTCATAATCGGATAATCCCCGCTTTAACTGAGACGTTCCTCGTTCAAGTTGACCCTGTTCAACCAGGCTGCGACCGTGCAAAATTGTACAAGCTGCCAACCAATGAGGAAAGCTCTGTTCGGTTGAGAGTGTGATTGCTTCTTCGGCATACACTTGAGCCGTATGCCATTCTTTTCGAACCAGGTGAACGGCCGCTCCAGCCACAGCCAGCGCGTGGACCAGGTTAAATGGTTGGTCTAATTCCCGAGCCCAGGTTATCGCTTGGTGGCTATTGGTCAACGCCTGGTCGGGGTAGCCAAGCCAGCACAACATCCAGGCCGAGTAGGACTGCGACAGTAAAATGGGATGATGAATATAGGCCAAGGCTGCAGTGCCATGCTCTTGGGAAAAACGCATGTTCACTACCTGCTCCATGTAAGCGAGGCTTGTCCTGAATTCACCCAGAAAAAGCAGGGCGGTTCCCAACATATCGCGGGCCAAAGCGAGGTAGAAGGAACTTCGCGTCCGCTGCGCACAGTCGAGCGCTTGCTGGGCCCACTGCTTGGCGGTGTCATAATCGGCCTGGCCGAGCGAGTAGTTCCATAGGAAGCGGAGAGTGGGAAAAAGCTCGGGCAAGTCAGGCGTAATTTCAAGCAATTGCTGGCACAGTATCTGCGTCCGGGCGTGGACCTGACTAACCTGTGGCGATCCGATACCCCGGCTGAACATAAGCGGGATACTGAGCGCCAACTGCAGATTTAGTTCCTGCCGCATACGTTCAGGAGTATCTGTGAGGTTATCAAAGAGAGCTAAGGCTTTAATGTATTGGCTAATCGCTACCTCACTGGCGGCAAGGCGCACGGCTCGATCCCCGGCCTGGTGGAGATACTTGACCGCCTTTTCCATTATTCCCGCTGCCTCAAAATGATGCGCCAGCTGACTGGCCACAGTCTCCGTTTGTTCGCCATATAGTCTTTCTAACTCGATCCCGACCAGTTCATGCAAGTAGGCGTGCTCCGCCTCGGTCAGATTGTAGTAAAGATACTTTTGAAAGAGGATGTGGCGGAACTGATAGAGCGACAAGCGGCGCTGACCCACTCGTTCACTGCCCAAACTTCTCACGAGTTGGTGCTGCTTGTCCAACACCCCGCTTAACTGCCGGATGGTGGTATGCACTTCTAAACCTTGGATCCGAGCCACCACTTCAGCGGTAAAGCTTTCGCCCTCGACGCTGGCTACTTTTAGGACCTCTTGGAGTGGTGGCGGCAATCGACTGAGTCGCTCGCCAATGACCGCTTCGACTCGAGGAGGTAGAACGGTCCAGTCCATGTTTGGGCTTTCAAACCAACGCCCGACTGTATCTTGGACCAAATTGTTCCTCGCCCGCATATGCCGCAGCAGTTCGACGGTAAACAGCGGATGGCCTCGACTGATATGAAAGAGTTTTTCCCGAAAAGTATCGTCGAACCGGTTTGGCTCGCTGTCTAGCAAAGCATTTACAAATATCTGATCATTGCCCTCGCCCAAGGCCAGCGTAGTATTGCCATAGATCAATTGAAGTTCATTGACAACTGACGCTAAAGGATGCCGTTCACCACGTCTAATCCAGCCTACTTCTTCGGGTCGATAGGCACCGACCACCAGCAACGGGCTGTCTGCCCCTCGACGACCGAGGTGGAACAGAAGACTTACCGAACCGAGATCGGCCCACTGTAAATCATCGAACACTAACAACAACGGTTGTTTTCTCGCTACCGCTTGTAGTACACAGGTAGCTTGCTCGACCAGAGCACTTTGCTGCGAATTGGCTGTGGTTGGATTTGCCTGCTTGCGGGCTACCAGTACCCGCAGTTGGCCTAACCAGCTGTCTCGTCTGGACAAATAGGCGGTCGCTCGGTCCAGCAAGGCAGTGCCCGAGAGAAAGCTCTCAATTAGATCAGGTCCCTCCGCCATCAACGCCTGCACGGTGTGCGCCACCAGATTTTCCAGCCGCCGAATATTCTCGCCGGTAAGCAACCCTGCCGCCCAGCGACCTTCGATATCGCCGGTGAGCAATCCAAAGATTTCACAGAAGGGCAGGTAGGGATCGCCCACGCCAGTGTAAGCGTTACAGTTTCCCCCGGCGACAACTAGATTTGAATGAGCCTGCTGAGCCCGCCGAGCAAATTCCTGGATTAGGCTCGTCTTGCCGCTGCCGGCTTCACCGGTGACAAACACCACTCGACTCTTCCCGGTCAAAGCGGACTGAAGATACTTGGTCAACTCGAGCAGTTCACGCTCACGGTTGACGAAGTGAGTAGCAGCGCCAAAGGTACGATGACCTTTGATGGAAAGGGCGGATGTATCACTGCTGACCTGCTTAGTCGATTCGCTAGCGATCAGTGCCTCGTCGCGGATGCGCGTGTACAGGGCCGCTGTTTCAGCGGCGGGTTCAACGCCCAATTCATCGGCCAATTGCTGCCGGCAAGTCTCATATTGAGCTAACGCCGCCGCCCGCTGACCACTTAAGGCCAGTAAGCGCATCAATTGTCGATGAGCTTGTTCTTGCCAGGGTTCGAGTTCCAGGTGCCGGCGAGCATAGCGACATGCCAGCGCGTAATCACCCTGTTCATCGTAGTAATCGGTTAATCGCTGCAAGCCGGTTGACGCCTGATGGTGAAGTCGCGCTTGGGTAAGATAGGCCCATTCCTCAAAGGCGGTATTATTTCTTAGCGAAAAACCGTCTAAGAAACTACCTTGGTACAGTGCAATTGCCTCGGCTAGCTGGTCAATGGCGCTCAAACCGGCTCGGTCCACGGCTTCAATGCCGCGCGAGAAAGCGGTTACATCCAACCAGTAGTCGCTGGTCGTATTGAACTGAACTGTTTGCCGGGTGATGAGTAAGAAGGAGGGCTGCCCATCGAAGTCACCGATGGCGCGACGTAAATTGGGCAGGACATGGCGCAAGTTAGTCAGGGCAACCCGGTCGGGGAGTTCGGGCCATAGCAGCCCGGCCAACGTTGAGCGGGAGTGAGGTCGGTCGGCTTCGACAGCCAAGTAGGCCAGCAAGGCGCGCACTTTGTTAGACTCAAAGCCGGTGACGGGTTCACCGGCCAAGGTGGCTCGGAAAGGTCCCAATAGGGATAGGGACAACAGTGTCATCGTCTTCCCCCTCTCTCAAAGGAAAGGCTAAACAATGTTAAAAAACATTATAGCCTTATCAGCCAGAATCGCCTAATACCTCACGATTCCCACACGTTTTCCACGCGCTTTTTTGTTACACTGTAGCCTACAGTTCCAAACACCCTGCCACCCATGCCAAGTCAACTTACCTTGTGAGACCCAACATCTGAGTGTGATTTCTTATCACTGCACCGAGTTTTAATCAGGAGACTTTGTCGTCAATCTCTACCACTGCGCCCTGAAGACGCTATCGAGGATGTAATATCGAGAGAGGAGCGTACAATGGCTGTACTGCAAGTTTTTCTCTTCGGGTGCCTTCGATTGGTCCAGCCCGGGGAGTCCGTGCCGGTGCAAGTTTCGCGCTCGGTCCAGCCGTTGCTGGCGTATTTACTGCTCCAGCAGCGGCGCAGCCATCCGCGAGAGCTACTAGCCGGACTGTTTTGGGGCGACCATTCCCAGGAGCGGGCGCGTTGCTGCCTGAATACGGCCCTGTGGCGACTGCGCCAAGCGTTGGAACCCGCAGGCGTTCCTCGGGGCACCTACTTGCTCACCGCCTCATCCGGCGAAGTATGGCTCAATCCTGAGAGCGAACTTTGGCTGGACGTAGCGGTTTTTGAACGGCAGGTCAGCTACGTCTTGGCTAAACCGATCGAGACTTTAGAGACGGCTGACGTGCAGCACCTCGAGCAGACCTTGCAACTCTACTCCGGCGAGTTGCTGGAGGGCATCTACGATGATTGGGCGCTGCACGAACGGGAGCGCCTGCGCCGGCTCTATTTGAACGGCTTGGCTCAGTTGATGTATTACTACAAGCATCAGCGAGCGGATGAGCAGAGTCTTGTTTTCGGCCAGAAAATTTTGGCTCAGGATCCACTGCGGGAAGAAATTCATCGGGTGAAGATGGGCCTTTATCGCCAGAGGGGACGACGAACGCTGGCCATAAAACAATATGAGCAGTGTAGTCACGCGTTGGCCAGCGAGTTGGGCATCTCACCGATGATTGAAACACAGGCGCTGTTCAACCGGCTCGCCGCAGAGGGCGATCCTCAAGGGATTGGGTCTAATTCAAACCGAGCGCCCAGTCGAGGTCAACAGGCCTTAAAGCAACTTCAACTCGCCATGCATCGGCTTGGCGAAGCGCAGCAGCAACTCATCCAGGCAATTAAGCTTGTTGAGCAATTTGTAGAACCCGAGAACGAGACTCCTCTCTGACGTCCTTCCCAACTTTTAGCTAAATTACACTTTAGTAGTGACAAAAAGCAAGCGACAACCATCGCTTGCTTTTTTGCGCCTTACTGCCCCTTGGCAGGTCTAGCTTGAACAGGGGCTGCACGACTTGCCGACTTGTGTTATTTTCCTTGATTTGGTGACTCGCCGGTGACTCCGCCGTGACTCTGTGGTGAGTCCGATTTGATAAAATACGGTTACTAGACTGTAGCTATAAGTATTCCCTCCCTTCCTCGTTACTAGTTGGTCTGCCTGGATGCCATCACCGGTGATTGAAACTGCTTGTGATGACGAAGCAAAGGCAAGGCAAATGGCGAACGATGACTTTATTCGAAGACAACACCCAGGTATTTATCGTTCGTATTTGGCTTGAGCGCCGGAATATTGAAGGCGCCCCGGTTGAGTGGCGCGGCGTGATTGAACGAGTCACGCCTGATAACGATAGGTGTGGGGACGAGAAACGCTACATAAAAAGCTTGGATGACGTAGTGGCTTTTATTGCACCCTATCTACAGGAAATGGGAGTAAAATTAGGTTTTCGCCAGCAGTTGAGCCAGTGGCTGAAACAGTGGAGAAGGTGAACGAGAGGGTCTAAAATGAGTTTGTTTGTCGACCAGTTGCTAATAAAGTTCAGCGGTCCAATCCAACTGAGCGA
>CALMIS010000364.1 GCA_937864185.1 uncultured Chloroflexota bacterium | reverse complement strand
ATTCAGTAAACCCCACCTAAACCCTCCGTAAAAACTACGTAAAACAAAAAAGCACGTCTCAGCGAGACGTGCTCTCATGAACCTCTTGAATTCCCCGACCTACACTTAAAGCGCCAACTGCACGCCCACTTTGGCGTTGTTCTTCTCCTCTCGCAGCGCTAGCGAGAGAGTGACGATGCCGTATTCGGTTTCCAGCGGCACAATCAGCCGGTCCATGTCAAAGGTCGAGATCCTTGAGCCTTTGCCGACGATCATGGTCGGGACGGAGATGTCGGCGTCAAAGCCGGCTTCGGACAGCTTGGTGGTGGCCCGACCGGTAATGACGTTGCCCAGTTCGCCGATGCCGCTCTGGGCCAGTTCGTTGAATTCGGGTACCTTTTCACCCAGCATCTGCGAGACAATGAGCTTGGCCGTTTCAAAGCTGAGGCTGATAATGGCCACCCCCCAAATGTCCCCGACGATACTGATCAGGACTGAAATGTCGTCGCTGACGTGAGCCTCGCGGTTGAGGGTGAGCGAGCCGCGGCTGGCGCGCACCCCTAACTCGGTATTCAAGACTTCGCCGGCGGCGACGATAAACGGATTAAGTAAGGCGACATGCATAGTTAAACCTCACTCAAGCGCCATTAGCGTGCGGAGTAGGCTCGCTGCCATTTTTGGTGTCACGGAGCGCCAGATGAATTTGCAGGGTGCCTAACTCCGACTCTAGCGGCACTTGTAAGCGTTCAAAATCAAGGGTGGAGATGAGCGTTCCTTTCCCCAAGATCATTGTTGGCGTGGAAATGTTAACCTCAAACCCGGCCGCGGCAATTCGATTGCTGGCCTGACCGGTGATCACATTGCCAATCTCGCCGATCCCGCTTTGGGCCAGATCGTCGAAGGCGTCAAACGGTTGCCCCAAAATACGCGAGACCAGGTTAATCGCCGTTCGCTCGCTGAGGCCGTACAAGACCACGCCCTTAACCTCACCGACCATGCTGATGAGCACTGTCACGTCATCCGCCGTGGCCGCCGAGCGCTGCAGGGCGATCTTTCCCCGCTGCGGGGTGATACCAACCTCAGCCTCTAGAACACTATAAGCTGCTTCGATGAAGGGGTTGAGAAATTGAACGTTCATACCTTGTTGCTCCTTTGTCGACGCCGTTGCGTCGATAGAACGAGATGCCTACTGTCTCCAGACCCAGGCTCGAGGCTTTTGGCACAATCTCGGTGCCGCCCACGAATAAGATCCCGCCTGGTCGCAGCGCGTCACGGAAACGTTGGTAAAGCTCGTCCTTAACCGGCGCGGTAAAGTAGATGACCACGTTGCGGCAGATGATCAGGTCGAAATTGTTTTCAAAGGGATCTTCCAGTAGGTTTTGTTGTTTAAAGCGAATTTGGTGCCGTAATTTGCGGTTGAGCCAGTATTTGCCGTCCCGCTGATCAAAATATCGCTCGCGCCAGGCGGCCGGCATACCGGCCACATCATCCGAGGTATAAGGCCCGCCGGCTTGGGCCCAATCCAAAGCGGACCGATCCAGGTCGGTGGCCAACAGATAGTGTTGGTCGGCGTTCCCGGTTAGTTCCGTCAAGACCATAGCAATGGTGTAGGGCTCTTGCCCCCGCGAACAGCCGGCACTCCAAATGCGGAGGCGAGGCCGCTCTTGCAGCAACTGCGGCAGAATGACCCGCTGCAGATGGCTGTATTTGTCCGTGTCACGGAAAAAGGATGAGACGTTGATCGTTAGAAAATCTTTGAGTCTGCGGCTAGCGGCCGGATCCGAGCTGGCTTCCTTGAACAAACTGGCCCAGTCTTTGTGACCGGAACGGATGAGAAAGGTGCCCAGCCGGCGCTGCATCTGCTCGCTCTTGTAAAAGTCCAGATTGATGCCGGTTAGCTTGAGAATTTGCTGCTTAATAAAATCGTAGGTTTTAGCGTCCATGGTTGATCAGTTCCACAATTGCCGCCGCCACTTCCGGTAGCGGCACAATACAATCGGCGTGACCGGCTTCAATCACGCTGCGGGGCATACCATACACCACAGTCGATGACTCATGTTCAGCAATGATCCGCCCGCCGGCGCCTTTGATCACTCCGGCGCCTTCCGCGCCGTCGGAGCCCATCCCGGTCAACACCACCCCGATGACTTTAGAGCCGTACTGTTGGGCTGCTGATTCGAGCGCGATGTCCACCGCGGGTCGAACGTGATGCCGGCGCGGCCCTTGATCCAAGCCGACCTGCCGGTTATGGGTGAAGCGCATATGGTAATCGCCCGGGGCCAGCAGGACCAAACCTTGGGCCAGGCGGTCGCCCTCGGTGGCTTCCTGCACGGTCAAGGCCGAGGCTTCATTGAGCCGCTGCGCCAACGAGCGGGTGAAACCGGCCGGCATATGTTGGACCACGGCTACGGCCGCCGGCAGATCGCCGGGTAGTTGGGTTAAGACTTGCTGCAGGGCCCGCGGTCCACCGGTCGAGGTCCCGATCACGACCACCGGGTCGCCGTTGTGAAACGGTCGCAGCCCGGCCTTGGTTTGGCCGGCCATCTTGGCCGGCCCGGCCAGGTGGCCATTGGTGCTTGGGGCTTGCGCCACTCTGGCTACGCGTGACCGGGCTGCTGCTTTAACTTTAGCCGACAACTCGGTCACGACGGTGCGAATATCGGTGCTGGCCGCCGGTTTAGCGACAAAGTCCACGGCACCGCGCATCAACGCTTGAATAGTGGTGCGCGCCCCGCGCTGGGTCAGCGAACTGAGCATCACCACCGGGGTGGGATGTTCGGTCATAATCCGTTGCAGGGCGGTCAGGCCGTCCATCTGCGGCATCTCCACATCCAGAGTGACGACGTCGGGGTTTAGAGCCGGGATTTTGCCGAGGGCGTCAAGGCCATCTTGGGCACTGCCGACCACGGTAATTTCAGGATCGGCCTCCAGATGCTTGGCGATGGTATAGCGGATGAAGGGCGAGTCATCGACCACTAAGACCCGGATCGACTCGCTCATGAGCTCAGCTCAAAACTTTCTGCAGCGCCCCCATGACCCGGTCCGGATCAAAAGGTTTGACTACATAATCGCGTGCTCCGGCTTGCACAGCCTGGATGACCATCGACTCTTGGCCTAGGGCAGTGAGCATGATGACTCGAGCGTTGGCGTCGAAACTTCGGATTTCAGCCAGGGCGGTCAGGCCATCTTTTTCAGGCATTGTGATGTCCATCAAGACAGCGTCCGGCGTGTTGGCCCGGTACGACTCGACGGCCTGGGCCCCGTTCTCGGCTTCGACCACGTCGTAGCCGTGGCCGGTTAGTAGTTTTGTTAGACGCACCCGCATAAATTGGGCATCGTCCACCACCATAATTTTCAGCATTGTTGCCTCCTTAGATATCTGAACCTAGGACAGAGGTTGTTCGCCCTGCCCCATCTTTTTTACCGTGACTTGACCATCGGTCACGTACAGTTTGACAGTCCGGCCGGCCTTGCCGCCCGTATCCTGGTTTCTGACTCTTAAGCCTAAGGTCCTGAGCGCAGCCTCCGCAGCCAGAGCGTTACGCTGGCCGATGTTGAGAGAGTCGCTCAGCCCTGGGGCGGCCAGCATCTGAGCGCCGCCGGCTATCCGCACAACCAGCCGGTTTGGCTGGGCCCCGAGAGCCAGGACTGAGTCCAATAACCGGGGAACACCTTGATCAACATATTTAGCCGGGTTGGTGGCTTCGATCCCGTTTTGGCCGTTGGCCGTTGGCAGGAGCGAGTGAATCATGCCGCCTACCTTCTTGATCGGATCGTAGATGCAGACAGCAACGCATGAACCCAGCCCGTAGGCCACCAAGACATCATCAAGATTATCGGTGGCGATCATTTCACCAATTGAAACAGCGCGTAGATTCTCTGGCACGGTTTGTTTCCTTCCAAAATATAAGATAGAGCTCTGGTTAGGCGGGACTGGGGAGCACCCAGAAGTGGGCTCGCACAATCCGGTCGGACTCTTCAAAGATAGTCTCGACAATGGGCAAAGTGTCTGTGAAGGTGGCCAGTGGTAAGGCGATAACGTTGACAATTGCCCCCAACATATCAACCATGACGGCCGGCGGCGACGGCCGCGAGGTCGTGCCGGTGAGTTTGGCTACTTCGTTGATAAAGAAAGAGGCGGTCAAGTTGCCCGTTTCGGCCAACGCACTGCTCTCTAACTCCCCTAGTTCGGTCGTGGTGCCGGGTGGTTCGCCCAGCAGCAGATCGACCAGATAAAAGGCTTCGCTCAAGGTGAGCATTAAAATAACTTGGCCTGGCAGGTCACCTTCCATAACCAGGTAGATGCCCACCATTTCTGCTTCTGGCCCACCCACATGGTCGGCCACTTTATGAATGGGCACGGCCTCGACATGGGGGGTATGGATGTTGATCGGCCGCCCCACCATCTCGGATAAGCCGCGCGCTGAGTTTTTTAGTGCTGCTTGAAAAATTTGCCCCATCTGCTCCGGTGCGACGTCGATTTGCCAGAACTCTTGTGCTTGCGTTGCAATTGTCATCCTAAACTCCTACAGTTTGTCTGCGCTGGCGTAGTGTTGCATTGACCAGACTCGGAATATCCAATATTAAGGCAATCCGGCCATCACCCAGGATGGTAGCGCCGGAGATGCCCGGTACCTCACCGATCATAGGACTAAGGGTCTTGACCACGATGCCCTGTTTACCGATGATTCTATCGACCACGAGGCCGGCCTGTTGTTTACCCCAGGCCACTGAAACGACGGCCTGCCGGTGGGGGTCAGGGCCTACGCCGTTGGAAAAGCGTAAATCGGTAAAGAAATGGCGCAGGTCAATCAGCGGCAGAACCGAGGCGCGCCACTGAATGGCTCGATGCGTGACGATGGTGCTCACCTCTTGGTCAGCCAGATAAAGCACATCATTGATGCTGGTCAGCGGAATAGCGTAGACCGCGTGATACAGCTCCACCAGCATGGTCTCGATGATGGCCAGGGTTAACGGCAGTGTGACCCGGAAAGTAGTCCCTTTGCCCATCTGGCTTTCCACAAAGATCGACCCACTCAACCGCTCCACGTTGGTGCGAACCACATCCATACCCACGCCTCGCCCGGAAATGTCGGTTAGCTTCTCGGCGGTGGAAAGATTGGGCAGGAAGATGAGGTCGATTGCTTCATCTTCGCTCATTTGGGCGGCGTGCTCCTCGGTGATCATCCCGCGCTTAACCGCGGACCGGCGTACCCGGGCGGTATCGATCCCATTGCCGTCATCGGCGATGGTGATGACTACGTGTCCCTCCACATGGGCCGCCGCCAGTTTAACCGTCCCGGTGGCGGATTTGCCCGCAGCTTCGCGCTCGGCCGGCGTTTCGATACCGTGATCCACAGCGTTGCGCAAGAGGTGGATCAGCGGATCGCCGATGACCTCAATCAGCGAGCGGTCCAGCTCGGTGGTAGCTCCGTCAACCACCAGATTGATTTGCTTGCCGGAGGCACGGGCCACGTCCCGCACAATGCGCGGAAACTTGTCAAAGAGACTGCTGATCGGCAGCATCCGGGCCCGCATCACCTCTTCCTGGAGTTGATCAACCACCCGGGCCAGATCGGCCGAGCTTTCACTCAGTTCGGCGACTTCGTCCGCTTTGCCGTACTGCATCCGGAGGTTGTCTTCAACCCGCTGCAGCCGGTTGCGGTTGGTGACCAGTTCGCCGACCAGGTTCATCAGGGCATCGAGGCGCTCAATGCTAATGCGCACGGTCTTGTCGGCGCCAATTTCGTTATTGGCCGCCGGAGCAGCCGGTTTGGCCGCCGGCGGCGAGGCTTTGGCCCCGGCTGAGTCTGGCGTGGTCAGAGGCTGAACCCGCACCGTGGCCAGCTCCGACACCCCACTAACCAGGTGTTCGATGTTGGGGGCGGATCGGCTGGTGACCAGCACCAGCCACAGTCGATTCTGGTGCCGGCTGTTGGCCAGATCTTCCATCGTCGGTTGCTGGACCAGGACCTCACCGCCTTCGGCCGCAGCCATGGCGGCCTGCATCAGCCGGGCAGCGGCCGCAAAAGTTTCGGGTGTGGTGGTGACTTCAATTTCGAGCACGAGTTTGCCCGCTTGTTGGCTCCGGGCGATCTCGGCGAGTTGCTCAGGCAGAAGGACATGCTGCTCGGCCGCGGCTTCGCTTTTTGCGACCGCAGCCGGTGCCGCGTTCTCACCTTGCGCGATCGCTTTTAGCCGGGCCAGGACAGGCGCAACGTCGAGGCCACTGGCGGTCTGGGTGGCAATTTCGTCACGCAGCGCCTTGAGGACATCGACCACGGCCAGGAGTTCATCCACCAAGGCTTGGTTGGGTTTCATGGCCCCGTTGCGCATCGCGTCGAACAGATTCTCCATCGTGTGCGTCAGCTCGGCCATGCGGGTGTGACCAACCGTGCCGGCCAGAGCTTTGATCGTATGCGCGGCCCGGAAGACCCCATTCAGGATATCGAGGTTGGCCCCCTGCTCCAGATTCAGGATGCCGCTCTCCATCACCTGCATGTGCTCATTGACTTCGTCAAGAAAGATTTCTAGTTCGTCAGCTTCGATGTCGAAGGTGAGTTTAGTCGCCATCAGTTACGTTCGCTTTCATTTGGATGTCTGCTTGTGTTATCGGCTAATCAGATACGGGCTTAAGCGACCAGACGTAAAGTTCAAGTAAACTTATCCTACGCCGGCACGGCGTGTAACTCGGCCTGCTCCTGGCTGGTTAAAACTTTGCCCAGATCGAGCAGAATGATCAGGCGCCCACCGACTTTGGCGATGCCGGTAATAAAGCTTGAGTCGGCCGTCGTCACCAGTTGGGAAGGCGGCTCAACCGCGTCATCCGAGACCCGCAGGACCTCATTGACCCCGTCGACGATCATGCCCACGTTCTGGCCGTTGATCTCGACGACAACGATGCGTGTCTCTTTTGTCGGGGTGGTTGTTGGCAGACCAAAGCGCCGTCGCAGGCAAATAACGGGCAGGACTGTTCCCCGCAGATTGGTGACCCCTTCTACAAATCGGGGGGCGTGGGGGACGGCGGTGATGGTCTGCATTTTGATGATGCTTTCGATGACGGCGATGTTTACTCCGTAAAACTCACCACCAAGTTCAAAAATTACGAGTTGGTTTTCCATTTTCTGTTCTCCCAAATTTTTATAGGTTAGGCTTCGATCGGAATCTCGATTTCTGCTGTGTGATCCCGACCATTAGGTATCAAAAGGGTAACCCCGGCCGGTTCTAGATTGACCATGGCCATGCTGAGCGAGGTCCGGCCGTTAGCTCCGGCTTCAGCCCTCGTTAAGGTCCAATAGAGTTTCACTTTAACAGTTTGACCGGTCAGCGTTTTTATCGGCAGAGTTACTTGCCCCTGAGTCTGTTCTTCGGCCAGGGCGGCCAGAAACGAACTCAGGGCCGAAAATGACTCCGGCGGAAAGAGATGCTCTCCACTAACCGGCAGTGAGGCCCCCTCGTTGGCCTGAAACAAAGTCAGGGCGCGCTGGTTGGCCTCGCACAACTGGGCCGCCACCAGGCACTGGGAGATGATCTCCGGTCGGTCATACAGATACAGGGCCAATTCTTCGCCGGCTTTAGCCTGAACCCGGCTAAGCAGCCGTTTAACCTCGCTGAAATCCCATTCGCACAGGGCCACCGGCGCGTCGGTAAAGAGGCGCTGGTAGTGATCCTGATCGACCTGAGAGCAAGTTTCGGCCCGCTTGGCCCGCAAGATGAAGCCGACGCGCTGGCGCAGGACCCGCTGGTGAACCGGCTTAGTAATGTAATCAACCGCCCCAGCCTTAAAGGCCTGGTCGATGGCATGCCGGTCACTAACCCCGGTGACCATCACGACTTGCGCCTTTTCTCCACCCGGCAGTTGCCGTAGCCGATCGCATACGGCGAACCCATCCAGTTTGGGCATCATGATATCCAGCAGGACAAGGTCAGGTTGCGTCTGCTCAAAAACCTCTAGGGCCTGCAATCCATCCACCGCTTCTTCCACGCGATAGCCATCCATCGTTAGCGATCGGCGCATGAGATAGCGCATGGTTGGTTCATCATCAACCACGAGAACCAAAGGGGCTTCAGGAGGGGTGTGGTTAGTCTTGTCCATTCATAATCTCCTATCGAGTCGGGTGCATCTCACCCCGGTGGTGACCATTAGCTACGCCCACCATTTCTGGAGGGTATTCAGGCCGGGCTGCTCTGCCATGGTCAGCTCGACTGTGGGGGTGGCTGGGGTTCAGGTCAAGCTTGAACTGTTGGGTCAGCCGCTGGAGCTCCTGGGCCATGTCGCTCATGGTTTGGGCGGCCAGGCTAACTTCCTGCACTTGAGCGCTCATTTCTTCAGTGGCGGCACTAACTTCTTCGACCGCCGCGCTGTTCTCCTGGCTGATACTGGCGATGCTTTCAATAGCTTCGTTAACCTCCGCGGAACTGGCCGCCATCTCTTCCGTTGAAGCCGTATTTTGCTCGACCACAGCCGAGACCTGCTCAACCGACTCCATCACCTGGTCAGAGTTGCTCTGCATCGCCGCGGCGGTGGATCGGTTGCGGTCGGCGACCACCCGCACCGCTTCGACAGCCTCCTTGAGCTGCTCGGCGGCGGCCTGGATGATTTGGACCGCATCGAGCGTCTCCTGAATTTGGCGGACCGACTCGGCTGTGCCCGAGGCAATCGTTTCGAAAGCCGTGCCGGCTTCGCGGGTTAATTTCACGCCGGCCTGCACGTTAGCCCCGGCTTCATTCATCGCCGCGACGGTTTGCTCGGCCCCTAACTGCACCGCCTCGATCATCTCCCGAATCTCTTGGGTCGCCTGCGAGGATCGTTCGGCCAGTTTCCGCACTTCGTCGGCGACCACGGCAAAGCCTTTGCCGTGCTCGCCGGCTCGAGCCGCCTCGATGGCGGCGTTCAGGGCCAGCAGATTGGTTTGCGAGGCGATGTCGTCGATGGCCTCGATAATGGCCCCAATTTGGCCGGATCGCTCGCCCAGATCGCGGACGCGTTGGGCCAACTGTTCGGTGGCCGCGCCCAACTTATCCATCCCGCCCACGGCCCCGAGCGCCACTCGTTGCCCGCTTTGGGCGGCTTCCAGGTTGCTTTGGATAATATGGGCCACTTGTTGAGCCCGGTTGGCAATCTGCCCTAAAGCAGTGTCCAGATCGTCGCTGGCCGATTTGGCCCCGTGGACGGCGTTGGCCTGCTCATCGGTGCCGCTGGTGATTGAGCGCACCGCTTGGATGAGCTGGGCCATTGCGTCACCGGTGTGGTTAACGGCTTCGGCCTGCTCGTGCGCTCCCTTGGCCACTCCGTCGATGACGCGAGTGACCTGCTCAATGGAGCCGGCCGTGCGCGTGATCGAGTCGGCCTGCTCCTGAGCTCCCAGCGTCACTTGCTGGATGGTGGTGGCGATCTGCTCGGTGGCCTGGCTGGCCTGGTCGGCAATGGCGGCCAGTTGGGCACTGGCTTCGAGTAAGTTTTGGCTGGTGACGATGGTTCCGCCTAACGCCTCACGGACCACATGTTTAAGGTCGCCGTAGTATTCGGATAGGTCGTGGCTGGCGGTTTGGACTTTGGCGGCAGTCAGGTCCAGGCCAATTGACTGCAAATAGTCGTAGAAGAAGGCGTCTGTCACCGCCTGAATATCGTAGTTAAAGACGGTGAAGATAGCCCGCTCGGCCTTCAGGCGAAACGAGGGCCGGTACCAGAAGCTCTTAAATAGATACTGCCTCACCATGTCTTGATACCGGGCATAACTGCCGACGTACCATTTCAGAGGGAGGTTGAGCACATTATGCAGTTTGCCGACTTTGAGGCGTTTCTCAAAGTACTCAGGCCCAAAGTTGCCACCTCCCTGCGCCTCTTCAAAGATCTGGCGGAAGTAGTTAGCCTGAGTTTTCTCCAAGTGCTGGCGGAGCGTTTCCACCGGAACGCCTTTGCGTCGGGCGTGCTGCTCAAAGAACTCGGCGGTGGGACGGAAGTTGAACTGGTTCTCATAAAACTCGGCGGCTAAGGGGGCAGCCACCCGCTCCGCCCAGCCGGTCAGCCGGCTGAGGATGCGGATGTCTGCGTCTGTAAGATTCAAAAATTGTTGGCGTAGCTCGAGGCTAGCCCGGCTAATGGAATATTGTTGATGCAGTGCAGTCATGGTTTGGCCTATTTTCTCCGGAAATTGACACAATTCGGGACGTGCCTAAGATTGTGTTTGTATCTTTACCTAGTATCGGCTATTTGCTTTAACTTTTCCATAAAAGCTGCGTGAAGAAAATGGGCTAAAGGCCTAAAGGTTTCAAAATCCTTTAGGTTTTCGAGCCTGGCCCGGGCATGCTACAATCCCTTTTAGCGAGGAGAGGTTAAATGGCGGAGCTAAAAACAAAACCTAACGATCAAAGCGTTGAGGCCTTTCTCAATGGCATAGCGGATAACAAGAAGCGGCAGGATAGTTTTACCATTTTGGAGCTGATGCAAGAGGTCACCGGCGCGGAGGCCAAACTGTGGAGCGATAGTATTGTCGGCTTTGGCCGCTATCACTACCGATATGCCAGCGGGCGCGAAGGTGACTGGTTTTTAACCGGCTTTTCGCCCCGCAAGCAAAACTTGACTTTATACATTATGGCCGGTTTTGATCAGTATGAGGCCCTGTTGGCGCAACTGGGTAAGTTCAAAACGGGTAAGTCTTGCCTGTACATCAAAAAAATCGAGGATATCGACCTGCCCACGCTGCGCCAGTTGGTTCAACAATCCGTTGACCATATGATCCGGACCAATCCCTAAACCGGACTTTACAAAGCGCGGGTGGCCTGAGCTGGTCTAAGGCCGTGGGTTGAGCCTGCCGAAACCAACACTTACAGTCTCTTGCTTGGAGCAACGGCTTGACCCATCAATACCTTAGCCGGTAGAGTAGCAGCTTAACATACTCCTCATTGACCATACGCAGGCCACGCTCATTAAGCCACCAGCTGGTAGCATCGTAGCCATACTGGGGCGCCGCCGAAAGCTGAATCTCCACCTCGCTGCCGGCCAACTGCCGCTCGAAGATCCAGCGGGTGCGGCGAGTGTGCAAGGCGCTGGTGACGATGATGATCCGCCGCACGGGGTGACTGGCCACATAGTCACGCAGCGCCACCGCTTCATCAAAGGTGCTGGTTACCCCGCCTTCAAAGTCCAAGACCGTAATTTGTTCGGCCGGCACGCCGAGTTCTTGCAGCACCCGGACCGAGACCTCGGTGCCGTTGGGGTAAAGACCCAGTTGCACCGGCGGCGAGTCTTCCTCGCGCGGTGTAACGATGCTGGGAGCCAAGCCTTGCTCAAAAAGTTTGGCGGCGTGAAAAGGTCGGGTTTCAACCTCGCCGTTGAGTAGATAGATTAGATCAGCCGGTTGCAGCGCATCGTCGATGATCAGCCACCGGGCTAGGCCGGTTAAGAGCTGGGCGTGGAAGGCATAGCTCAGCAAACCGGCGACCAAGACTAGTCCCAAGGCCGCAATCAGTATCTTCAATAAAAACCTCATCCTTTCTCTAAATCCCCTCTAACCGGGAGGCCCACCCAAAAGATCATGCCTTGCCCCGGCTCGCTCTCGGCCCAGATCCGGCCGCCGTGCAGCAAAACGAGCTGCTTGGCAATGGCCAACCCCAGGCCGCTGCCCCCGCTTTCCCGGCTGCGGGAGGGATCGGCCCGGTAGAAGCGCTCGAATAGGCGGGGTAGCTCGCCAGCAGGTAGACCCGGCCCGGTATCGGCCACCCACAGTCTGGCCTCGCTACCCGCGGACTGGGCGCCCAGGGTCAGGCGACCTCCGGCCGGGGTATAGCGCAGAGCATTGCTCAACAGGTTATCGAGCACCTGTTCCAGCCGGCGTGGATCGGCGCTCAAGGGGGGGAGGTCAGAGCTGAGCTCGAGTTGCAGCTCGAGGTTGTGGGCCTCCGCCTGGGGTCGCCAGCTTTGGCCAACCCGCCTCAAAAAGTTTCTTAGATCAATTGCTTCCAGTTCTAATTGCACGCCACCCGACTCGGCCAGCGACAGGGCCCGCAGATCTTCGATCAGCGCGGCCAAAGACTCGATCTCTACCTCCAGCGCGGCTGCCGCTTCAGCCGGGCTGTGCAACGCGTCCGCCAGACCTGCCACGTTGAGCTTCATAATGCTCAGCGGCGTCCGCAGCTCGTGAGCAATGTCGGCCACCAATTGGCGACGGAGCTGCTGCTGCGTGGCCAAAGCCGCCGCCATCTCATTGAAAGCCTGGGTTAAATCTCCGATTTCGTTGTCGGCCTGGACCGGCAGTGGAGCGAGCGAGTCACCGCCGGCCAGCCGCATGGCCGCCCGGCTGAGGGTTTGCACTGGCCGGCCCAGGTGCCGGGCGAGAGCCAGGCTCACAAGCAAGGCCAGCCCGCCGGTCAGTAAAACCGCCCCGCCGGCGATGCGGCGGACCGTGGTTTGGACAAAAGCGGTCAATTCTTTATCCAGTTCGGAGGTGACCACCACCCGACCCACCAGTTGGCCGTCCAGCGTTACCGGCGCGGCGTTGACTTGCCAGCTTGCGGGCATCGATTCGCCGCGATTCAGTTGGCCGGTACTATCGGCGATCACGGTGAAGCCGGGCTCGAGCAGCAGCACTCGCTCCGGCTGGAGGGAGCGGCTGATGGCCGGCTGCCAGGAGAAGGGGGGACTAAGGCCCTCGAGCAGGGCCGGCGGGCGGGCTTGGTCAAGGCTTTGCAGCAGAGCCGGAGTCTCAACCCAGGCGCCGTGCCGGCGGAAGTGATCGGCCAGGAGGGGAGCCAGCAGGTAAGCCTGGCGCCGGTCAATCAGCCGGCCCACGCTGTCGAGCCGGGGCGCGGCAGCCAGGTGGATGATGGTCGCCATCCCCCCGATGCTGATCAGGATGACCAGGAGATAACTCAGCGTCAGTTGGCCGCGCAGCCGCCGGGGCCAGAAGCTACTCATAGCGGTAGCCAACCCCAAAGACGGTGATAATTCGCTGCGGCCGGGCCGGATCCGGCTCGATTTTGCGGCGGATCTGGCGCACAAAGACGTCGACGGTCCGCTCCTCGCCCTCATAATCGTGGCCTAGGGCCAGCTCGATCAGTTGGGAGCGACTGAGCGCCTGGCCCCGGTGGCGAAGCAGGGTCACCAGAACGGCAAACTCGCTGGGCGTCAGCTCGAGGGGCCGGCCGGCCAGGCTGGCCTGGTGGGCCTCTACCTCAACGATCAGGTCTTTGTCTTTGAGAACATACCGGGCCGGCGCTTCTCGCTCGAGGCGGCGGAAGATGGCCTCGGCCCGGGCGACCAACTCTTGCGGGCTGAAGGGTTTGGTCACATAGTCGTCCGCGCCGGAGGTCAGGCCGGTGATCCGGTCGGTCTCCTCCACCCGCGCGGTGAGCATAATCAGCGGGATGCCGGCGATGGCCGGCCGGGGATCGCTCCGCAAGGCCTGGCAGAGCGTGAGACCGTCCAACCCGGGCAGGTTGAGATCGAGAATGATCAAATCCGGATAGTGCGTCTGGGCGGCGGTCAAGCCGGTTGGACCATCCTTGGCCCAACACACGTCATAGCCGGCCCGCTCAAAGTAGGTTCGCACCCAGCGCGCGATCTTTTCTTCGTCTTCAATAAGCAGAATAGTGCGGCTCATCGAGGCCACCTGATGCAGGGCAAATAGCTTTTTCCATTATATCCAGGTCGACGGGTAATCGAAAGCGGAGTGAAAAAATCTACTTTTCCACTCCGCTTCGTTAAGCGTTGAAATTGTGGCTTGAGAGTCTACTGCGGCCCTTGGCGATCGAGAGTCAAATCATTGAGATCAAGGCAGCACGGGCCGCTGCTGAGGATGGGGCGAATTCTCCACCAGCCATTTATCCAAAAACGCCTGGGCTTGCATCTGTCCGTCCGCCATCAGCCGGTTGATGAAGGCTTGGCTGCGGTCCAGTTTAGAAGCAAAATCCAACTCCTGGCTTAGAGCCGGACTGAGGGTGATGGTTTGAACCGTAATGGTCTTGTAGTCATTTTTAGGCAGGTAACCGGCCGCGACCCACTCATTAACCTTCTCAATGAACTTCTTCTCTTGCTCCAACGAGAGATTCGCGGCCAGTTCATTATCTCGATCCTGAATGTCTTCCACCGCTTTCGGCTCGGCCGGGCGGGACTTGGGGTTTAGCTGAATGAGCCAGATCTCATCCGGTTTTTCTGCCGCGCTCTCGGGGTCGGTCAGGAAGTTCCGAATGGGCGGGTTTTGGGAGTACAATCCGTCCCAATAGAGGTTGCCCTCAATCTCCACGGCTCTGGCCCCAAGTCCGGGGATCGAGCCCGAGGCCCGGATTGCCTCTGCCGAGATTTCGCCCTTTTTCGAGTCGAAAGCTTTGCAGTCGCCGGAAAGAACATTAATCGCGCCAACCAGCAAGCGCGGTTCGGCCACGAACTGCCGGGCCTGGACAAAGTCAATGTGCTTTTCCAGCAGGGTGGTGTAGTCTACAAACTCTCTCCGGTAGCCCAAGTACCTCATTTGTTCAATCACCAACGGAAAAAATGGAGCGTAGGGGCTAAATTTAACTTCCGGGACCACGCCTTTACCCTGGAGACGGAGGCTACTGACCAGCCATTGATTAAAAATCTGTTCAACCGGCGTTTGGGCGGCAAAATCTTCCCAAACTCGGCTTAAGGTGTCTACGGCTTGGGCCGGCCCACCCTGGTGGAGACCATACCAGCAGGCCGCCGCGCAGAGCGCGCCAGCCGAGGTGCCACTGAAACCGATAAGTTGATACCCGGGATTGGCTTCACTCGCCTGCAAAATTCGTCTGAGGACGCCTACCGTAAAGGCGGCGTGTAAGGCTCCCCCTTGACAAGCAACCACAATGCGTTTCATAATAATCCTTTCTTGAAAATAGAGATGAGTTGACTAGCGAATGGGTAACCGCGGCTTGGTCGAGTCACCGCCGTTAACCCCATTTTCACCGTTCGTTGTCGTCGCGCTAAGGGACTTTCGCTTTTTTGCTTGCCTTAGCATTGTAAAATAATTTGGTCCTAATTGCGCTGCATAGTCGAGGAGTTTGCTACCTGGCAAGAAAGCTAGTTTTTTTAACTGGTCGGTCAACCAGGATTATTCTGGTGCAAGAGAGATTAAATGTGGCAAAGACCTGATAGGTTTTCAAACCCTATCAGGTCTAAACCTATGAAGTCTACTTATTGACACCCCTGCAAAACTGGTGTAGGATGGGTCTGCCGGTTAGAACGTAAGTTCGGTTAAGGGCAACTGAGAGAGAGGAACTTTTGGCTTCTACTATCACTACCCCCAAGCGAGAATTCAGCCTGGCTGAAGAATATGAGTACAACCGCTCCAGCCCCATTCGCTGGGTCTTGTCTCATTTATGGCGCTATAAAAGTTACGTCCTTTTCTATTTAGTGACCGTCATCCTGATGAACGCCCTTTTCTCGGCTGTTCCAACGCTTACCGGCCGCGCCTTCGATGAGGTCTTGCAGCCCCAGCCGGATCCCGGGCGGCTACTCCTGGTCGCCCTGGCAATTTTGGGTATTGTGCTGGTCCGCGGCGTGATCGACCTGGCCAATTCTCTGTCGATTGAAACGCTGGGCCAGCGCCTGGAGCGGGATGCCCGCGACGAACTCTATGTCAGCCTGCTGGGTAAAAGCCAGACCTTCCACAACCGGCAGCGCGTCGGCGATGTGATGGCCCGGGCCACCAACGACATCCGCCAACTCAACCCGATGATCAATCCCGGCGTTGCCTTAACCGTCGACTCCTCCTTAAACCTGATTGTGCCGGTTATCTTCATCGCCTTTATCAAACTGCAACTGCTGCTCGCCCCGCTGGTGTTTATCCTGCTTTGGCTGCTGGCTTTGCGGCACTACATTGGCCAGCTCAACCCGGTCGTGGCCCGGGTCCGCCGGCAATTCGGCGAGCTCAATGCCGGGCTGGCCGAGGCCATCTCCGGCATCCAGGTCGTCAAATCGACTGCTCAGGAAGACCAAGAGCGGCGTAAATTCAAGCATAACGCCCGGCTTTACCGGGATGCCTTTGTCGAACAGGGGCAGGTTGAGGCCCGCTACCTGCCTACTCTGCTGATTGGCATCGTTTTGGCCGGCGCGTTTGCCCACGGCTTGTGGCTGGTCATTGAGGATCAGATGAGCGTGGGGGACCTGGTGGCCTATCTGGGCTTAGTTGGCATCCTGCGTTTTCCGGCCTTCATCTCGATCTTCACCTTCTCGCTAATCCAGTTGGGCCTGGCCGGCGCCGAGCGAATTTTGGAGCTGATGCGAGAAGAAACCGAACTGGATGAAAACAAAGCCGGTTATCAAGGGGCGATGCAAGGCCACCTGGTCTTTGAGCAGGTCAGCTTTTATCAGGGCAACAAGCCGGTGTTGAAAAACATCTCTTTCGAAGCCCGGCCCGGCCAGACGGTGGCCATTGTCGGCCAGACCGGCTCCGGCAAAAGCACCCTGACCAACCTGGTCAACCGCATCTATGATGTCAGCGAGGGCCGCATTCTGATCGATGGGGTCGACGTCCGGACCTGGAATCTGGCCTCGCTGCGCTCCCAAATCTCCAGCATCGAACAGGACATCTTCCTTTTCTCTCGCACCATTGCCGAAAACATTGCTTTTGGCTTGAGCCAGCAAGTCGATCAGGCCGCGATTGAGCAGGCCGCCCACGACGCTCAGGCCCACGAGTTCATCACCGGCTTTAAAGACGGCTACCAAACCGTCATCGGCGAGCGGGGGGTGACTCTCTCCGGCGGCCAGCGCCAGCGGCTGGCCATTGCCCGAGCTTTACTGACCTCACCCGCCATTTTGATGCTGGATGACTCGACCAGCGCGGTGGACAGCGCCACCGAAGACAAAATACAACGGGCCATCAACCGGGTGCTAGAGGGCCGGACCACGCTGCTCATCACCCACCGGCTGTCTCAGATCCGGCGGGCCGATAAAATTTTGGTGCTCAAACATGGCGAGATTCTAGATCAGGGTAGCCACACCGAGCTGATGGCCCGGTGTGACCTGTACCGGCGTATCTTCGCCCGCTACGATTAGCCTTCCACGGCGCTCAAACTGTAGAGACTCCAACACAGAAAGGGATGATTGCCTATGGGCTTCATTATGGACGGCTTGGATGCCGAAGCGTATGACCGCTCCTACTCCGACGGTGAGCTGGTGCGCCGGATTTTGGCCTACTTCAAACCCCACTGGCCGATCATGGTCTTTGTGGCAGGCGTCATCCTGGCCAATTCGCTGGTGGATGCCCTCCTGCCGCTGCTCATCTCGCGAGGGATCGATGCCCTGGGAGATGAGCCGAGTTTCGGCGATACCGGCTGGCTGCTGGTAGCGATTCTGCTCTCCGGGGTCTTCTCCTGGGTTTTCAACTTCTTCAACCGCTGGTTCACCGCCCGGGCGGTAGGCGACGTGGTGCTCAATCTCCGCGAGGACGCCTTTGACGCGGTTCTCGCCCGTGATATGTCCTTTTACGATGAGTTCTCTTCCGGCAAAGTTGTCAGCCGGGTCACCTCCGACACGCAGGAATTTGCCACGGTCGTAACCCTGACTCTTAATCTCATAAGCCAAGTTTTGTTGGTGCTGCTTTTGGTCAGCCTGATGTTCTACATTAATCTTCGCCTGGCCCTGCTCACGCTGACGATTACGCCGGTGATCATTTTTACCGCGCTGGCCTTCCGGCGGGTGGCCCGGCAAACGACCCAGCAAGCCCGCCGCGTCCTGGCCGAGGTCAATGCCACTGTCCAAGAGACGATCGCCGGGATCACGATCGCTAAAAACTTTCGCCAGGAGCAGACGGTTTATAATGAGTTTGAGCGAGTCAACGCCCAGTCGTACCGGATTAACTTGCGCCAGGGCTACGTCTTCAGCGGCATCTTTCCAGTTCTGGGAACCGTCGCCGGGATTGGGGCCGTGATGGTGGTCTACTTTGGGGGCCAGAGCACCTTGGCTGGACTCGTCTCGCCGGGAGATTGGTATCTCTTTGTCCAGGCCATCGACTACTTCTGGTTTCCGCTGACCAGCATCGCCTCATTCTGGAGCCAGTTCCAGTTGGGCCTGTCCGCCAGCGAGCGGGTCTTCGCCCTGGTCGATGCCGAACCGCGAGTAGTGCAGATTGATGATCAGCCGGTGTCTCAGCTCAAGGGCCGGATCGAGTTCAAACAATTCGATTTTAGCTACACCGAGCAGGAAACGGTGCTCCAAGATTTCAACCTGACCATCGAGGCCGGCGAAACGGTCGCTTTGGTCGGCCACACCGGCGCGGGTAAGTCAAGTTTAGGCAAGCTGGTGGCCCGCTTCTACGAGTTTCAAGGCGGCCAACTCCTGATCGATGGCCAGGATATTCGCTGCTTCAGCTTGCCGGCCTACCGCCGTCACCTGGGCATTGTGCCCCAGATCCCGTTTCTCTTCACCGGCACGGTGGCTGACAACATTCGCTACGCCAAGCCGGACGCCAGCGACGAAGAGATTGAACGCATCGCTCGGGAGATCGGGGGTGGGGAATGGTTGGAGGCGCTGCCGCTGGGTTTACAGACGGCTGTCGGCGAGGAAGGGCGAGGCATCTCGATGGGCCAGCGCCAACTCGTGGCCCTGGCCCGGGTCTTGCTGGAAGATCCGGCCATTATCATTCTCGATGAAGCCACCGCCAGCGTCGATCCGCTGACCGAGGCCCAAATTCAAGAGGGGTTGGACCTGGTTCTACGCCATCGGACCGCGATGGTCATCGCCCACCGGCTCTCGACCATCAAAGCGGCAGATCGGATTATCGTCTTGGAAAGAGGCCGGATCATCGAAGAAGGCAGCCACGACAAGCTAATGCTTCAAGGCGGCCACTACGCCGAGCTCTACAACACGTACTTCCGTCACCAATCGCCCTATTTTGAACCCTCGGCAGAGCAGGAACGCTCTTCCCCGGCCCTCTTAACTTAAACACCGGCCAGCCAAACCGACTTAAGCGGGTGAGTTTTACTTTTTGGAAAAAACTGGCTAGACTCCTCTTACGGTTGTCAATCGGACCCTGTTTGGGCCTAAACTTGAAAAATTCGTTAAGAAAGGAGCTGTATACTACCTTCCAGGTATACAAACTAAACCATGGCAGACGTAATTGATTACAAAATCTATGGCGAAGATTTGCAGTTAGTTGAAATAGAACTTGATCCCGGCGAAGGCGTTCGGGCCGAAGTCGGCACCATGACTTATATGGAAGACGGGATCGAAATGGATACCGCGACCGGCGGCGCCGGGCTGCTCGGCGGCTTGTTCAAGGGCTTCAAGCGGGCGCTGACCGGCGAGAGCTTCTTTATCACCACCTTTGTTTACAACGGTCGGGCCGGCAGCAAAGGACGCGTTGGCCTGGCGGCGCCCTACCCCGGGACCATCATCCCGCTCGATTTAGGCCAGCTCGGCGGCCAGTTTCTGTGCCAGAAGGACTCGTTTTTGTGCGCGGCGGCCGGGATCGAGATCGAAATTGCCTTTACCAAGCGGTTGTCCGCCGGCTTCTTTGGCGGCGAAGGCTTCATCCTGCAGCGGCTGATGGGCGATGGCATGGCCTTTGTGCATGCGGGCGGCACCATCATCGAGCGCTACCTGGCCGCGGGCGAAAGTCTGCGAGTCGATACCGGCTGCATCGTTGCTTTTGCCCCCACGGTCGATTATGATATCCAATTTGTCGGTGGCTTTAAGAATGCGCTCTTTGGCGGCGAGGGGTTGTTCCTGGCCAAGTTGACCGGGCCGGGCCGGGTCTACCTGCAAAGCCTGCCGCTCTCGCGCCTGGCCGGCCGGATTATGGCCAGCGCCGGCGCCAATGTTGGCGAAAGCCCTGGCGTGGCCGGTCTCGGCGGCGGGTTTCTTGGCGGGTTGATCAGCGGCGACTAGCCGATCCTTAGGTAAAAAAAAGCCTCCTGCGCCGGCAGGAGGCTTTTTTGATTTAGGCCTTTTTCGATTTTGCCCGGATAACTTTGCCGGCGGCGACCGCGAGAACCGCTCCGCCTGCCACCGCCGTGGCAACCAGCTTCGCTTTTTTGGTCTTGGCTGCCGTTTCGGCTTTAGCATCGATGACGCCGCTGTCATACCGACCGTCGTTGCGGTAGGCCGTATCGAGGATCTCGACGATGTGCATCAACTTGACATGCTCTCCGCGGTCCTTCAGGCCGGCCGCCAACTGGATCATACAACCGGTGTTGGCCGAGGCAATCACCTGGGCTTCCGTAGCTAGGGCGTTATCGAGTTTGTTTTTAAGTAGCTTGCCGGCTATCTCCGGCTGCATAATGTTGTAAGTCCCGGCACTGCCACAGCACATGGCCGAGTCCTTCATCTCAACCAGCTCCAGCTCCGGAATCGCGTTGAGAATCTGGCGCGGCGGGCTGGTGATTTTTTGGCCGTGAGCCAGATGGCAGGGCTCCTGATAGGTCACGCGCCAGGGCAAGGGTCGTTTGGGCGGGACCGGGCCCAGCTCGGCCAGCAGCTCGGTGATGTCGCGGGCTTTGGCTACAAAAGCTTTAGCTTTGGCCGCATAGAGCGGATCGTCCTTGAGCAGGTGTGCATACTCCTTGAGATGGTGGGAGCAGCCGGCCGCGTTGACGACGATGTAGTCGGGGTTGGCCGCGTCCAGGGCGTCGATGTTTTTGCGGGCCAGGGCTTTAGCGCCCTCGATCTCGCCGCCGTGCGCATGCAGCGCGCCGCAGCATTCCTGACCAACCGGCAGAACGACTTCGCAGCCGTTGACTTGCAGGGTGTTGATCGTCGCTTCGTGAACGTGGGCAAAGGCGACGCTTTGGGCGCAGCCGGTCAGCAGGGCCACCCGCTTGAGCTTTGGTTTGGACTTAGGCGTCGAGCCGTTGGTCGAGAAGCCCGGTGTGTAGCGCTGTCCCTGGGCATGCAGAAACTGATCGTTGAGCTTAGGCAGCAGCTTTTCTGACTCGCTCAGTCCCAGCAGTTTGAGCAGCCCCGAGCCCCGGACGCCCGCTTGCAGGCCGCTGCGTTGGTAGAGCCACAAGCTTCGGGCAAACAGCCGGAAAGCAGCTTGCCGGGTGAACAGCACTTCGAAAACCGGCCATTCGATCAGCTTGGTCAGCGTGCTCTTGGGTTTAACCGCTTTGGCTTGAGCTTTGCCCGCTTCCAGCAAATGGCCGTATTGGACGCCGGAGGGGCAAACGGCCTGGCAAGCCAGGCAGCCCAGGCACTCGTCCATCTGGTGCAAGAAGCCCGGTGCGTCGACCGGCAGCCGGCCTTCGGCCACGCCCCGGATGAGGGCGATCCGGCCTCGCGGCGAGGAGGGTTCGACCTCGAGCAGGGTGTAGGTGGGGCAGGATTGCAGACAGAGGCCGCAGCGCACGCAGGTGTTGATGATGTCGTCGCTGGGTTTCTCAACCCCGGCTAAATCTAAAAAACCTTGAAAGTTTAGGGTGTGGCTCATAAGACTTCGACCTCCACGGATTTAGACTGCTCGCCGGCGACGGCCTGCGGCAGCGAGGCTGGGCTGAATAGATACCGGGCCGGATTGAGCAGATGGTGCGGATCGAACTGGGATTTGATGCGCCGCATCAGGGCCAGGGCGTTAGGCGGCTGGCCCCAGATCGAAAGACCGGCTTTAAGCTCCGGCGGCGCCGCGCCGATGACCGTTTGCGGGTAACGTTGCAAGAGTTTTTCGTGCAGCCGTGGCAGCCCGGCGACCATGGTCTCCTCGGCGGCAGTCAGGCGCAGCCAAATGATGCCGGAGGCCGCATCGGTCAGAGTCTGGCCGGCCAGGCCCTGTTCCCCGCAGTGGGCTTCAAGTTGACCAAGCGCGGTAATCACCTCCGCGGACGGAACATTGAGCCGGAGCAGCGTCTGCTCGGCCTCGATGCTGGCCTGTTGCCCAAAATTGGTCAGGCGCGGCCAGGCTGCATCGAGTTGCGTCGCCTGCCAGCGCAGGCACTCTCCAGCGCCGTTGGCGCCCATCCAAGCCAGGGTGTCGCCAACCTGGCGCTCAACCGCGGCCTGGCGGCCATCAAAGCGGACCAACAACCAGTAAGGCTGGGGTGTTTCCAGCCCGAGTTGGCCGGCGAGCCCGCTATCGAACAGCGCGATGGTAGCCGGCTGGAGGCGAGAGGCCAGAAGTTGATCGATGACGATGCCGGCCTGCTCGCGGCGACTAAAGTTGGCCAGCGCGGCGGCGCTGCTTTCCGGGCGGGGGAAGAGTTTGAGGTTGACTTGGGTGACAATCCCCAGCGTGCCCTGGGCGCCGTACTGCAAGCGAGACATATCGTAGCCGGCCACATTCTTGACCACCATGCCCCCGCGGCGGACTATCCGGCCATCCGCCCGAACTACCTGCACTCCCAGCAGCATATCGCGGACCGTGCCATAAGCCAGGCGGCGCAAGCCGGTTGCCAGCGCGCCCGCGGCGACGATGCCGCCCAGGGTCGCCCGCTCCGGCAGCGGCGCATCGAGGGGAAGCATTTGACCAACTGCGCCAAACGCGTCGTTGGTGGCCTGAAGCGTGGCCCCGGCCTGGACCGCGGCGGTTAGGTCCGAGGGATGATGCTCCAGAACCTGGTTAAGCCGCTCCAGGCTAACGACCAGGTCGAGGTGGGAGAGCGGCTGGCCTAGCGCCTGGTGGGTGCCGCCGCCCCACGGGGAGACGGCGAGGCGCAGATCGCTGGCCAGGCGCATCAAGGCTGAAACTTCTTCGACGCTGCCGGGCTGAGCGACAAAAGCGGGGCTTTGCTGCCCAACCTGATAGGCGGCAGCAGCTTCACCGCTGAGCAAGGCGTCGCTGCCGACAACCTCTTCCAGCCGGGTGGCCAGCTTATCGCCAGAAATGGATTGGCGGCGGGCTTTGTCGGCGCCGTTGTTCGAGCTGCTTGGACCGGCGGTCAGGGCCGGCTGGTAGGCTTTAGGGAAGATCTTGCCCGGATTGAGGCGACCATCGGGGTTAAAACAAGCTTTGAGATCGGCCATGGCATCCAGGTCGTCTTGGTTGTAGAGGTGAGACAAATAGTCTTGCTTCTCGGTGCCGATGCCGTGTTCGCCGGAGACCGTGCCGCCGGCCTTGATGCAGGCCAGCAAGATTTCATCGGCTGCCTGCCGGGCCCGAGCCCGGGCGTCAGGATCGCGCCGGTCAAATAGGATGGTCGGGTGGATGTTGCCGTCGCCGGCGTGGAAAAAGTTGCCGATGGGTAAATCGTACTTTTTGGCCGTCTCTTCGACAAAGTTCATTACCTCGGGCAGCTTGTGCCGGGGCACCACTCCGTCTTCTAAATAGTAATTGGGCGCAATGCGACCCATCGCCCCGAGCGCGCTTTTGCGACCGGTCCAGAGTTTAGCCCGTTCGGCGGCGGAGGTGGCGTGGTGGACCTCGCTGGCGTGATGCTGGCGACAGATCTCCTCAATCTTGGCCATCGTCTCGTCCAGGCCATCTTCCAGCCCTTCCACTTCGATCAGCAGGACGCCGGCAGCGTCGTCCGGATAGCCGGCCTGGACCGCGGCTTCGACAGCGCGGCAGACCATGCCGTCCATCATCTCCATCGCCGTCGGGACAATCCCATGGGCGATGATGTCGCTGACCGCAGCCGAGGCGTCCTCGACGTTGGTCTTGAAGACCACCAGCAAGGTGCGGACCGCTTCGGCCTGGGGCATTAGTTGGGCGGTGGCCTCGGTGACGATGCCCAGCGTGCCCTCCGACCCGCACATCAGGCCGGTGAGATCGTAGCCGCTGCTGTCTGCCAGCGGGCTGCCGGTTTCAATCACCTCGCCATCGGGCAAAACCAGCTTAACGCCTGTAATGTGATTGGCGGTGACGCCATAGGCCAGGCAGTGCGGTCCGCCCGCATTCGAGGCGATGTTGCCGCCAATAGTGCTGGCCCTGCCGCTGCCGGGGTCGGGGGCGTAGGTATAGCCGCCTTTTGCGACCGTCTCCACCAATTTCAGGTTGATTACGCCGGCCTCGACATAAGCCCGGCGGTTGCGGTAATCAATCTTTTGGACGGTGGTCATCCGGGTCAGGACGATGAGGATCCCGCCTTTCAGCGGTACGGCCCCGCCGGCCAGACCGGTCCCGGCGCCCCGGGCCACGACCGGGAGGTTATGCTCGGCCGCCAGCTTGACCACGCGGCTAACCTGAGCCGTGGTTCGCGGCAAAACCACCACATCCGGGGCGTGGATCTCCATCGAAGCGTCATACTCGTAGACCAGGATCTCTTCGGGTTGGTATAACACGCCGTCCGCGCCGACAATGGATCTCAGTTCATCGATTAAAGCTTGGTTCATCCTTGTACCTCTGTTTTTCTGTGAAAATCCCTAAGGAACAATGATCACGTGGATTTCCGCCGGACCATGAACGCCCATCGTCAGGGTTAGTTCGATGTCGGCGGTCCGGCTGGGGCCGGCAATGAAGACCAGGTTACTGCCTTGAGCCGTGGTCTCGGGGTGGGCCGCCAAAAAGGCCGGCAGCGAGGGGTAGAGGCTCGTCCGAGGCAGAAGGGCGATGTGTACGGGCGGCAAGAGCGAGGCCAGCCGGCTCCGGCCCGGGCCACTGACCAGGGCCACAGCTCCGGTATCGGCCAGGCCGCCGAGAGCGCCGGTTAGACCCACTTTTACGTCGTCGATGTCGGCCAGCTTACTTCTGCGCGCTTCGCCTTGAGCCGGTAGGTGTTCGGAGCTGATGGTAATGCCGGCGGCCTGCAACGTCTCTCGCAGTCCGGGTAGACCCAAGGCCTCGGCTTGCCAACTGATAATGTTGGTGGCGTTGCGCTGCCTCATGATATGGAGAATCGTCTGGCTGGCTTCGTCCGGACTGGCCAAAACGTAGACTCGACCGGAGAGGGCTTCAAGTTCTTGCTTGAAACGGTCAACGAGCTGCTCCCCCGGGGTGTCGAAGGGCTGGACGTAACCCTGAAACGAACCGGGGTGCTCCGGGCTGGCGTCCGGAACCAAGGCTTGGTTGAGGCTGGCGCGGACGCGCCCCAGGAACTGCGCTTTAGTGGTCATTGGCCACGCTCCTCTTTCCAGCGTTGGGTAAACGATTTTTTAGCAAAAGCCGGGAAGTCACGGCTGTCAGTCCAGGCGGAGAGCGGACCGGGGAGCTGGTTAATCCAACCGGTCCGAGTGGCGGCCTGGGTGACCCAACTACCGGCCCGGGCGCCCCAGTGATAAATCGCCGGGCGGGTGACCACCTGGCGGTACAAGCCGATGCCGCGCTGCAGCCAGGCCGGGGTTTGGCCGGCTTTGACTGCTTCATTCCGCAGTTTGAGGAGCATGCGTGGGATATCAATGCGCACCGGACAGACCTCGCGGCAGGCGCCGCACAGGCTGCTGGCGTGAGGTAACTCGCTCCAGGGCTCGACCCCGTACAGGCCGGGCGTCACCACCGACCCCACCGGACCGGGATAGACGCTGCCGTAGGCATGACCGCCAATCTGCTGGTAGACCGGGCAGGCGTTGAGGCAGGCCCCACAGCGGATACAGTAGAGAATCTCGGCCAGCTCGCTGCCCAAAATCTGGCTGCGCCCGTTGTCAACAATGATCAAATGGAACTCATCCGGGCCATCGGCTTCGGCCTGGTCGCTGCCGTTAGCCGGGTGACGGCGCGGACCGGTGATGATATTCGTATAGACACTGAGCTTTTGGCCGGTCGCACTGCGCGCGAGCAGTTGAAGCATCACGCCCAAATCTTCCATGGTGGGGACGATGCGCTCCATACCCATAATAGCCAGATGAACCCGGGGGGCGGTGGTCGTCAGGCGGCCGTTGCCTTCGTTCATCACCAGGCACATACTGCCGGTTTCGGCTACGGCAAAATTGACCCCGGTAATGCCCAGATCGGCGGTCAAAAAGTCCTGGCGCAAGATGCGGCGAGCCAGGGCCGTCATATTCGGCACATCGGCCAGGTCATCGTCGCTGGCGTTGAGCTTCTCGCGGAACAGATCGGCAATCTGTTGGCGGTTCTTGTGAATAACCGGGGCGATGATGTGCGACGGGGTTTCCCCGGCCAACTGAATGATGTACTCGCCCAGGTCGGTTTCCACCACCTGAACGCCTATCTGCTCGAGAGTGTGATTGAGGTGCAGCTCCTCGCTGACCATCGACTTGGATTTGACCACTTTCTGGACGTTGTACTGGCGGGTAACATCGGCCACAATCTGGTTGGCCTCGGCCGCCGTGGCGGCCCAGTGAACGTGGCCCCCTCGTTTTTCGACTGACTCGGCAAATTGGTCTAGATAGCGGTCCAGGTGAGCAATGGTGTGGGCGCGAATGCGGCGCGCGTGGTCGCGCAAAGCCTCGGCTTCGGGTAGGGTAGCAAGGGCGTTGTTGCGCCCGGTGGTAAAGCGCGTGGTCGCTTTGTCCAGCGACCGGTGGAGCGGTTGGTCATGTAAGGCCTGGGTCACCCGCTCGTAAAAGGTAATAGGGGCAGCCGTCATTGGTTCTCCTTTCCTTTCTTATTGCCTCGCTAAACCTCTTGAGGCGGTAACTCTCTACTTACGGTGAAGGGCGGCCGGTTTTTATTGGGCCAGGATCTCGGCAATATGCTGAGTCTGGACCCGGCTGCCGCGCCGGCGCAGGCCGCCGGCGATATGCATCAGGCAACTGACATCCGTGCCGACCACGGTATCCGCTCCGGAGGCTTCAATGTTGTCCAGTTTGCGTTGAAGGATGGCGCCGGAGACATCGCCCATTTTGATGGCAAACAGCCCCCCAAAGCCACAGCATTCATGAGCGCCGGGCAGGTCCGTCTGTTGAAGGTCTTCCACGTCGTCGAGTAAAGCTTGAGGTTGGGTGGTCAGCTTTAAGCCGCGTAAGCCGTGGCAGGAAGCGTGGTAGGCCACGTTAGCGGGGCAGCGAACCTTGAGGTCGGTTACACCCAAGACCTCAACCAGAAACTGGGTAAATTCATAAGTGCGTTCGCTCAAAGCTTTGGCTTTGGGACCATAGATGGGGTCGTCGGCCAGGAGTTCCGGATAGTGATGGATGATCATCTCGCCGCAGGAGCCGGATGGGATCACGACCGGAGCCGGGCTCTTGGACAGAACATCGATGGTGTAGCGAGCCATAGCCCGGGCTTCGTCCCAAAAGCCACCGTTGAAGGCAGGTTGGCCGCAGCAGGTTTGCTCGAGGGGGTATTCGACCGTTAAGCCCAGGTCTTCCAACACCTTGACCACGGCAAAACCGGTCTTGGGAAAGAGTTTATCGATCAAGCAAGTGACAAAGAGTTGAACCGTTTTTATTTCTGTCTTCATTGACGTCTCTTTAACGACTAAAAGAAATTTAATTAATTATTGTAGTGGATGTTATTAAAATGGCCAACCCGCTTTGGCTTTGCCGGGAGGCTCTGCATGCAGAGCCTCCCGGCTTAGTTGGCGGCAGGTTATTTGCCGGAGGCAGTAGCTTGCACGATGGCGAAATCGTTAACCGGGTCGGAGATGCCGAGCATATAGATGGCCACGAGACCGAAGATGCCAACCAGGGCGACGTAGTAGAGGGTTGGAATAATGGTTTTGCGGAGCGTATTCCCTTCCTGTCCCAGCAAACCAACCGTGGCCGAAGCCGCAACCACGTTGTGGATAGCAATCATATTACCGGCGGCGGCCCCAACGGACTGGAGCGCAACCACGATGACACCGGAGATGAGCAGCCGTTCGGCGACGCCGTGCTGGAAGAGACTAAACATGAGATTGCTGACGGTGTTGCTGCCGGCGATGAAGGCGCCGAGGGCGCCAATGGTCGGCGCAAATAGCGGCCAAACTCCACCCACGTTGGAGGCCACCCATTCAGCCATCGCTACCGGCATACTGGCCAGACCCAAGTCATTCACCCCGGAGTTGATGTAGATCCGGACCATCGGCACGGTGAAGATGAGCACAAAGCCGGCGCCGAGGATGACTTTACTGGAGTCTCGAATGGCATCTCGCATTTCGGTGCTGTTCATGCGGTGGATGAAGTAGGTAATCGCCACGACCGCGACGAAGATGGTGCCCGGTAAATAGAGCGGGGTACTCGAGGCGGTAATGTCGGTGCCGAAGATATTGGCCCAACTGATCTTCCAGGTTTTTAACAGGTCACCCAAGGGCAGTTGGGGCAGGCGGCTCATGACCAGGAAGAGCGCTACCAGCAGATAAGGCGTCCAAGCCAGGGCCGTAGGCATGGCTTTTTTGTCGGTTAAGCTGTCTAATTTGATCTCGAGGCTACCCATCCAGTCCGAAGCCCATTCGCTGGCCGGCGCAAAATCCCAGGTGTCTTTTGGTACCAGGAAGCCTCGGCTGGCGGCGAAGGTGACGATGCCCAGACCGATCAAAGCTCCCAAAAGCGAGGGGAATTCAGGCCCCAGGAAAACCCCGATCAAGGCATAGGGGATAGTAAAAGCCAGCCCACCAAAGATAGCAAAGGGCGTAATGGACAAGCCTTCGGTCCAGGATTGATTCCGGCCAAAGAAGCGGGTCATCATTACGACCATAAATAGAGGGATTACGGTGCCGGCAATGGCGTGGAAGATAGCTGCTGAAGCCGCGACCATGCGCAGGTAATCGCCAAACTCCAAACCGACGGCCGCCAACTGGCCGGTGAGGGCTTCGTTTTCCAGCCCGCCTTTGACTCCGACTAAGATAGGAGTACCAACGGCCCCAAACGTGACCGGAGTGCTTTGGACCATCATCCCGATCATTACAGCGCAGAGAGCAGGAAAGCCCAAGGCTACCATCAGCGGGGCCGCAATGGCCGCCGGGGTACCGAAGCCGGAGGCGCCTTCGATAAAGGCCCCAAAGAGCCAGGCAATAATAACCAACTGCACCCGGCGGTCGGAGCTGATTTTGGTGAAAGCAGTGCGGATGGCGGTGACGGCGCCGGAGTGCTTTAGCGTGTTGAGCAGTAGGATAGCGCCAAAAATGATAAAGAGCAGATCAAAGGTGATGAATAAGCCTTGAACCGTTGAGGCGGCAATGCGGGAGAAGGGAACGCCCCAAAAAAACAAACCAATGGCCGCAGCCACGATATAAACGATGGGCATAGCCCGTTTGGCCGGCCAACGCATGCCAACCAACAAAACTGCTGCTACCACAATGGGCATAACAGCTAAGAAAGCTTGTATTCCTAAATTCATTTTATACCTCCTTGTATCACTACTCTTTAGATTGTTTTGTGGGGAATTACACTTTCACTTTACCGCAAATTTGGGTGTAAAACTATCGTTCGTTTCAGGAAGTTGGAGGGATAAAAGAAGGATAGTAGATCGCAAAGAACTAGAAAGAACGAGGAAAGCGATTAGTTCTTCGCTCATTGCTCAGGCGGTGAAACTCCGGCCTATCTGCCTGGCTGGTTCAGCTAAACGTTGAAAATCCGCCTCCTACATTGGAGAGATAGGGCCAGTATCGTGAGACTCCAAGAAACACGCTGTTTCTTGTGTCGTGAAGAGCTGACAGGTTTTCAAAACCTGTCAGCTCTGGATTACTGCTAAGGAGAGGGAAGCCTTCAGGTGATTATTGAAGGCTTCCCCAAGTAGAGGTACAAAGCTGCCAAGCAAGGACTTGGCCGATGAATTTAGGACAACTTCAACCGGAATGGTTAAAGTCTTGATTGTTATGGTATCACCCTAACAGGGGAGACTCAATCGTTCTTGAGAGGGATAAAAGAACGACAGAAATGGGCAGAACAAGAGGGAGAACTAGTTCTTGGCCGGATGACTATTTATTACCGGCCAGTCGAGCTGCCTCGCGCCGGTTATTGACATGGAGCTTGGCCAGGATGTTACGGACGTGGGATTTGACCGTGTACAAGCTAATGCTCAAGGCCCCGGCGATCTCCTTGTCGCTAAAGCCTTGCGCTATCAAGTTAAGTACTTCCTGTTCCCGCGAGGTCAACTCATCAAATTCGGCGTTATCGGCGGTGTCGCTTTTGGTGGGAGAGGCCGGCTCAGTCGTGCGGCGGAATTCAGTCATGACCCGAGCGGCCATAGCGGGCGTCAGGGCTGCTTCGCCGCGGGCGGCGGCTCGAATCATCTCAACCAACTCACGGGCCCGGATCGTCTTGAGCAGATAGCCCTGGGCGCCATTGCGAATCGCCTCAAAGATATTCTCGTTGTCATCGCGGACGGTTAGCATCACAATGTGAGTCTCAGGCAGGGCCTGGCTAATCAGCCGAGTCGCCTCCATTCCATCCGTGCCGGCCATGTTGATGTCCATCAAAATGACATGGGGTTTCAACTGCTGGGCCATAATGAAGGCTTCCAGACCATCACCGGCCTCGCCGGCCACCTCCATATCCGGCTGGCTGCGGATTACGCTGCTGATTCCGTCGCGGAAGAGGGCATGGTCATCTACGACCATCACCCGAATAACGGATCTGGACATTGCTTTCTCTCCTTTTGAGTAGGTTGGCCGGGTATGCCAAAGTTGACCGTTAAACGAGGCGCATGGGCACCCCTGCTTACAGGGCCACGTCCTGGACCGGCCATTGAATTTCTACTTCCGTGCCTGAACCGGGCAAACTGTTGATGTTCAGCGAGCCGCCGATCCGCGCCGCGCGAGCTTTCATAACACTCAGCCCAAAATGGCGGCGACCATCATCCACGGTTCGATCCCGGTCAAATCCACACCCGTCATCGCGGATATAAAGAAAGGCATGGCCATTCTGACGCTCAAAATCGATGGTGATCCGCTTGGCCTGGCCATGGCGTTGGGCGTTGCGAATCGCCTCCCCCACAATGCGCGACAGTTCGGTGCCGTAAGCCTCGGGTAGAACTAAATCGCCTACCTGAGCCAGGTTCAGGTCGATGTGGGCGTTCAATTCCGGCTCGAGCCGCTTCAACTCCTGACGGAGGGTTTCGTCCAGACGAGTGGGCGGTGGTGGCGGTACATCGCGCAACTGGGCGATAAACTGCCGCGTCTCTTGGGCCAGGTGCGCAATAATGTCGCGTAAGGTGATCAGCCGCTCTTTAATCTCTTGTCGCGGTAGCAAAGTCACTTCTTCGGCTAAATTGTCAACTTGAAGATAAACGTAGCCGTGGGTTTGGGCCATGCTGTCATGGATATCGGCGCCAATCCGATCTCGCTCCTGCATCCGGGCCACGCTGCGCGCTTGCGTTTCGACCTGCCGCACCAGATTGAGGTTATCCAAGGTCAGAGCAATCTGCTGGCCAATTGAGGCCGCTAACGAGACCGCTTCGTGGCTAAAGGGCTGACTTGAGCGCGAAAAGACCCCTAGGACCCCCAGATTTCGACCGTGGATTCGCAGCGGTACGGCTGCAAAGGTGTGGAGGGAGCGCTCCAGGACCACCATTCGAGCCACCAAGGGCGCGCTACTAATATCCTCCAGAGCAACCGGGGTCCCACTGCGTTGAACACGGCCCAACAATCCTTCATCAGGCGCAAACGTGGTCAACTCCTGACTAAATTCATGGTCAAAGCCGCGTTGGACGACCAACCGCAGCGTGTCATCAGGATCGGCCATCCAGATGCCGCCCATTTCGGCGTCCATCACCCGCAGCGCCAGATCAAGAGCCACATCGAGTAACTCGGTGCGAGACTTAGTCCGGCTGGCAAAGGCGACCACTTCTGATAACGCGGTCAACTCTTGTGAGCGCTGCGCGACCCGATGGGCCATCTCTCGCGCCCAGCCCTCCAATTCTCGATGGGAATTTTCCAGGCGCTGGCGCATGGTTTCAAAGTTGTCGGCCAGTTCGGCCAGTTCACTGCTGCCTTTAACTTGAATGGGCGTCTGTAAATCTCCCTGGGCAATGTTGCGAGCGGCTTTGACCAAGTGCGGCACCGGTTGAACGATACGATTGGCCATCAAGACCACGGTGATACCCAGAAACAGAATCAGGGCCAGACTGGCCCACAACCCCCGTAAGGTGACTCGGTCAGCCGGAGCCAGAATCTCGGCCTCGGGCACCATGGTAATCACCGTCCAGTGGCGGGTTTCTAGCGAGGCGGCGCTGTAGTAAATCCAACGACCGGTCTCGTTATCCGGTGAGCCCAGGACCAAGGCCGGCCGGGGGGCGGACCGAAGATATTCCCACAAGGACCAACTGCCGGTATCTTCAATTTGGGCTAAGGGGCCAAAGCGTTGGCTGGCCTCTAGGGCGGCCCACTCAGGGGTTGAGAGCGGTACGAGACTGCGAAAGACATAGGCTCGATCCCGGCCATGGGCCAGCCTGATACCGTACTGATCAACCAGGATAGCATAGCCATTTTCTCCCACTTTAAAGTTTTCCACTACCTCCCAGACCTCTTCCGGGGAAAGAGTCACGGCGACCAATCCCTCCGGTTCAGGCTTGCCGGTGGTATAGATGGGGGCTGACAACCAGATCACCGCTTGCCGGTCACGGAGCGAGATCCCGGGATCCGACATATAGGGGTTACCCTTGATGCTGGTTTTGAAAAAAGGCGTAGCGGCAAAGTTCTCGCCCACGTAACTCCCGTCGGTCGAAATGAGAACTTCGCCGTTCCTGTCGAGGAGCAGGGCAGCCAGATAAAAAGGGTTAGAGTCGAGAAAGTTGGTGAAATCGGTCAGGGTAGGGGTAAACAGCGCTGACCGTTGATCGGGGCGAACGCTAACAAACTCCTGTGCCGCGCGGGAAAAAGAGAGGTTAATAATGCGGCTAGACTCACTGCGCACCAGGGCATCAAGCTGGTCGGCCAGGGTTTGAGAGTCGTTGATTAAAGTGTTCGTTTGGAGATTTTCGATTTCGGTCCGGTTTTGGCGGTTGAGGTCATAGAACTGCACAGCCACCGTGAGAGCAGCCACAATCACCATCGATAGCGCCAACCGGGTCGCCAGCGAGCGGCGTTCGATTTGTTGTCTAAGCCCCTTGATTAGGGCTGTCACGACTGCCCCTCCCCACATCCAGCGCTGGCCAGAGCCCGGTCAAAATCTTCAAAACCGCTGTCACCGTAGCTCAGCAATAGGGAGAGATCACCGTCTATGACCTGAGCAATGGTCACATCGTGCAGGCCTTCTCCCGTACCGTCAAAGCAATAAAGGCCCTGCGCGCCTTCGTAATGGGCCTCGCGGATGAGGTGGCTTAACTCGGTTCCTCTGGCCTCGGGATGCGCTTGCCAAATGGTGGCCAAAAGGTGAATGGCATCGTAATACCAAATGATGTAAGTATCCGGCTGCAGGCCGAAGCGAGCCTGGAATGATTCTTCAAAGTGCTGCCCTTTGGGCCACGCCTGCAGGGTAGCGTCAATGACGGCGTAGATCCCATCCTGAGCTTCACCGGCCACATTGCGAGTCACGATCGACGCGCCGCTGGGCGAGGTCACAACCGGTACATCCACATCCCAATAACGGATGGCTCGCAGCAGGTGACCAACGTCGGTCTGGTTGGTGCCGTAGATTAAAACCGTATCGACCTCCGCTTCAGCCAGCTCTTGAGCTACCGGATCAAATTCAACGGTCCCGGTCGCGTAGCCAACCCGTACCGCTGCCGGTTGGCCTCGAGCCACCAGCCCTTCTTCAATCCGGTTTGCGCCGCCGGTGCCAAAAGCATCCGAGTCGTGGACAATGCCGACGCGGCGGGCTTTTAACTCTTGCAAAGCAAAGTTGAGCATAGCCGGAGCGGTCAAGCGATCACTGGGACGCATGCGAAATAGATGCTCATCCCCGCGTTCGGTGAGGGTGGCATTGGTGGCGCCGATGAACATGGGTAGAGTATCGTCGATGTGGGCCGGAACAATCAACATTCCGTAAGCCGACTTAAACGGCCCTAGCAGCGCGTCAAGGTCGTCCTCGGCAACGGCTTGCTCGTACTGCTCCAGGGCCGTATTGGGATCCGAGCGGGCATCTCGAACCACTAACTCTAGCGGGATGCCGTTGATGCCACCGGCCGTGTTAATCTCTTCGATGGCCAGCCGGGCAGCGCGGATGCTCAGGTCCCCGATTTGCGCGCCGGTTCCGGTCACTTCGGTGTTGATGCCAACCCGGTAAGAGGTAGGTGCCGGGAGCTGCGCCGCCACAGGCTGCTCAAAGGCGATGCTGGCGTCGAGGATGGTCTGCTCGGCGGACACCTTTTGACAGCCGGCGAGGGCAGTGACCAGCCCAATTAAGACCAGGCCGAGAGACACCAATCGGCATGCCCTGGAGATAACTAAGCTAGAGAAGGTTACACACTGGCTTACCATCTGTCCTCCTTTGGACTGTAACCAACTGTACCGGCTCAACCGCTTGAGATGGAACTACCGGGAAAGAAAGGCGCGAAATCTAGATAGCAAAAATTATAGATGGCTAACCATTGTTTCGCAAGCAGGCTCACGTTTATAGCCGAGTAATTTTGAAAACAGAACGCCATGCCTACAATTGATTGTAGCATTGATGAGACGTTCAACCTACTATGGCCCCATTTAATACCCATTTCCTGGTTGCTGAGATGATTTGGCCTGAACTGGACGGCCCGTGGCAAATTGCCTACGGGCAGTTTTGTTTTGGCTGTGTCGCGCCCGATGTCGATAAGATCTCGGTGGACCTGCGGCAGCGGGATACTCATTTCTACGATCGAACCGATCCCTATGAGTTTATGGCCTCGCACCGCAGCGCCACCTTTTTAGCCCGCCAAGCCGAGTTCCTGCGGGCTCCATTTCAGCAGCTTACGCCCGACGAGCAAGCTTTTGTACTGGGCTATCTCTGTCACCTCTGCCTGGATGAGGTATCAAAATTTATGTGGCAGCGAGAGACCTGGCTGCGCTTCTACCAGATCGGCCCCGGGCCGGCCTTTGCCGCTCTGGATGAACTGGCCCGGCAGAAAATAAACGATTACGCCGCTATCGGCGCGGCCCTGGACACCGTCCGGCCCGTAGCGGTTGTGCCGGTTATTCCCTATCCTGACTTGGAGAAAATGTTGGTCGGAGTCCGTCACTTTGTTCACGCCCCAACGCTGGAAGAAGAGTATCTGGCCCTGATTGATATGTTTGACCGGCCCACTCCGGAGCACCGTCAAGAGAAGCGCCATCAACTGCGCCAGAATATCCCCATCGCTCGGCGGCGGGTACACTACTTTAAACTGGCAACGCTGCTGCGAGCCGGCTTAGCCCGGACCCGGCTGCGCATCGAAAACTTGTTAGCCGGTCATGTGCCGGAACCGGCTTTGCCGGAAATCTAGTTTGTTTGAAGGAGATTGTCATGAACCCTGCTGACTTTTTTGATCTTTCCGATTTGGATGAACCTCTGCGCAGTTTGTTTGCCGGGGTGGAACATGTTTGGGATGTTCTGAAGCGGGTGCATGCCCACCTGGAGGCTCTCTTTCCCCAGCAGGCCGGGATCCATGGGCAGGTCGATCCCGGGGCCATCTTGGTCAACCCCGAACAGATTTACATCGGTCCGGGCACCCACGTCGAGGCCACGGCCTATATCGCCGGTCCGGCCTACATTGGCGCCAATTGTGAGGTTCGGCCCGGGGCCTATGTTCGAGGCGATTTAATTACGGGCGATGGGTGTGTCTTGGGGCACGCTTCTGAATTCAAGAATGTGGTGATGCTCCCCCGTGCCCATGCCCCCCATTTTAACTATGTGGGTGACTCGGTCTTGGGCCGGCGGTGCAATTTGGGCGCGGGAACGAAGCTGTCAAATCTGGGCGTCAACAGCGACCAGTATAAAAACCTGACCGGCCGGCGGCCCACGATCAAAATTCCGCTGCCCACCGGGGCCAGCGTCGATACCGGCTTAGCCAAAATGGGCGCTATCGTGGGGGATGGGGCTCAAACCGGCTGCAACGCGGTTCTCAATCCGGGTTGTCTATTAGGCAAAAACGCTATGGTTTACGCCAACGTGTCGTTGGGCAAGGGGTATTGGCCGGCGGATCATATCATTAAACTGCGGCAGACGTTAGAGGAAGTCATTATAGAGACACGGTGAGAGATTCAGCGTTTAGATCTGACCCCGGGACTATCCAACCGCTATCTTCGTTACAGCTTTAAGCTGACTGTGATCCGGGTCCCTCGTCCCTTAATACTCTCGATAGCCAGGGTTCCGCCCAAAGCCTGAGCCCTGGCCCGCATATTCGCCAGTCCGGCGCCGCCCTTGTCCACCGGGAGCGCTTGCACAACCGCGGGATCGAAACCCTGACCGTTGTCGATAATCTGGAGTTGGGCTTGGTCTGCCTTGGAAGCGTAGCGAATTTGGATCTGGTTGGCGCTGGCGTGTTTGCGAATATTAAGGAGCGCCTCCTGGACGATACGGCTTAACGCTAATTTCTGCTGCGTCGGCAGATCTGCCGGCACCCCCTCAAATTTGAAGTCAACCGCTACCCCGCCTCGCTGCAGGTGACGCTCAATCTCGGCCTGGAGGTATTCGCGGAGGCTTGCGTCCGGCTCCAGAGTGGGGGGGCGCATATCGGCGATAATTTCCCGCACCTGGGTAGCGGCGACTTGCAGGCGCTGCTCCAGTTGGGCCAGCTCGTCGGTTAGCATCTCGATGTTGCCTCGCTCTAACAACTTGCGGCAAATCGCAATTTCCAGACCTAGCTGCTGAGTGCTTTGGGCGACGCCGTCATGGAGCTCACGGGCTACATAGCGCCGCTCGTTCTCTAAAACGGTCAGAACCATCTCATTTTCGTTCAACAGACCTCCTAATCCACAAGACATCAAATCCAAGGAAGTTAACATCCAGCCGCGGGCTGCCCTCCAAAGGGTGAAAAAAGGGATTGGGGGGTGCTCCGCCCGCCTAGGTGGTCTCTAAGGCCGCTTTATCTCTCGTTTCGATCGCTTCCACCGTCGCTACGATCCGGTTGAAAATTTCACTAACATCCCCTTCACCGTTTATCTCATACAGCAGTCCGAGAGCGCGGTAGTAAGAGATCAGTGGAGCAGTCTGGCCATAATACGTTCGTAGCCGGGCCCGGATCGTCTCCGGTTCGTCATCATCTCGACGGAATAAGTGGCCTCCGCAGTGATCGCAGATCCCTTCCTTTTTAGAAGGATTATAGACAGTGTGATACGGCGCCTGGCAAACTTGGCAAGTTAACCGTCCGGACAGCCGCTCGACAATGGCCTCGGCCGGGACGTTGAGAAAAAGTACAGCACTTAACCGCCGCCGCATCTGGGTCATCATATCGGTCAGCGCATTAGCCTGGCCGATGTTGCGGGGAAAGCCATCTAAAATAAAGCCCTCCTGGACATCGTCTTGGGCCAGGCGGTCGCGCACCATCTCCTGGGTAACATCATCCGGGACCAACTCCCCTTTTTCAATATAAGATTTAGCCAAACGCCCCAGCGCGGTGTTATTTTTGAAATTCGCCCGAAAAAGGTCGCCGGTGGAAATATGGGTTAAGGCAAACTTTTTGCCCAATTTTTCGGCCTGCGTGCCTTTGCCGGAGCCGGGGCTACCCAGGAAGATAACATCCAGACTATAGGTGGCCTGAGCATGGGGCAGGGTCTCGCTGATATCGGCCAACCCTTTAATCCTTTCAACCTCCTCCAAGGTGGCCGGTCGTAGTCTGTTTTCTCGGACCTCCTCGATGATGTTGAGGAGCCGCTTGTAAACCGTACCAACTTCTCCTTCACCCTTGACAATCGTCAGCAAGCCAGCTTTGTGATAATACTCCACCACCGGCAGCACCTGACGATGAAAGTTTTTCAAGCGGATATCGAGAATGCCTGGCTGGTCATCCTCGCGCCGGTACGACTCTGTGCTGCCACAATTGTGGCAAATGGTGAAGGGCTTGTAGGATTCGTGGTAAGGGGTGTGGCACTCTTGACACATGATCCGCCCGGGCAGCCGGCGCCTGATCTCCTCATCGGAGACGTCTAGATAGATGGCGACATTAAGTGTCCGGCCCGATTCGTTCAAAAGATCATCCAGGAACTTGGCCTGGTATTCGGTCCGCGGAAAACCATCAAAAATAGCGGCCTGTTTATAATCCTGTTGGCGAAGTTTGGCCCTGATCAGGGCGTCGACGACTTCGTCTTGAACCAACTGGCCCCGGTCCATCGATTTTTTGACCATCCGGCCCAGCGTTGTCTGCTCTTTGGCTCCTTCTCGCAGAATATCGCCGATGGCAACCTGTTTGAAACCATATTTTGAGGTAAGCATACTGGTTAAGGTGCCCTTGCCCGCGCCGGGAGGGCCAAACAAGACAACGTTCATTGCTAAGCTCCTTTGCTGAGTGAGGTAAGGCTTACGTAAATCATTACAGCCAAAAAAAATCCGCCAGCTTGTGTAAAAAGTAACACACGGGGCGGATTACGATCGTCGGCTCAAAGTCTTCACCTTTGAATGAGCATATTAGGTGGTCCCAGAGAACTGCTTAATTCTCCGCGTTAAGTTCTTCCGTCGCAGAGCTTGACTCTTCAGTTGCTGCAGGGGTTGATCCGTTTTCAGTGGGGGCGGCTTGCTCGCTTGTGGCAGGTTCAACGATGGAGGTCTCGTCGGTTGTTGGACCACCTTGAATGGCCGGCGCCGGGGCAAAGGCACTGACGATGACACCCACCGCCATCGCCAGGACCACCAGCGCACTGATAATATACAGGGCCAAGCGCTGCTTGCTCAGTTTGCCGGATTTACGCGCGACAACGACTTCTTTTGAAACCGGCGGGCTAACAGACTTGGTTCGTTTTTTCTTTCGTTTCTTTGAGACTGGCACAAAATTTCTCCGAGTAGGGTCTTTATTCGTGCCGTGAATTATACCTAAGGGGCCAACTCTTGGCAAGCAACTGATTGACTCTCCCCGGTGCCGATCTATAATAGAGTGCTTAAGATTGGGATGGTGGCAGAAACGCTTGACGCAACAGTTGTCTCGAAATCTCCCTTGTGGCTGGAGCCGGCTCGTGATCGGGATCGCCGCCCTCTTGTTGACGGCTAGCTGTGCTGCTCCGGCGATGCCCGCCTTGCCGACCACACCGACCGGCCCGAGACTGCAATTAGCCCTGCTGCTGCCAACGACCGGTGAACTGGCCACCTTTGGGCGGATGGCTCAAAACGGTATCTTGCTGGCCGTTGACCGATGGAATGACCAGGGCGGCCTAAACAATCAGTTTTTGACCTGGCGGACCTATGACACCGGCTGTGATTTTGAACAGGCTCAAGCCGCCGCCCGGCAAGCCCTGACTGACGGGGCGCAGTTCATCATTGGTCCCCTTTGCTCGGAGGCGGCTGTTGGCGCGGCCACCGTAGCCGAGGCGGACCAGATCCTGCTCATTTCGCCCACCGCTTCCCACCCGCGTCTAACCGTCAACGCTCAGGACCGGCTGCGAACCACCGTCTTCCGAGGGAGCTACGGACTGACCTGGCAAGGCCAAGCTTCGGCTCGCTTTGTCCATGAGACGCTGAAGAAAGACCGCGCCGCGCTGCTTCACCAAGCCACCGACTCCTACGCCCTGGCTCTGGTCGAGGCCTTTTCTGACCAATTTCAAACCGGTGGCGGCCAGATTGTCTCCAAGCAGACCTTCGACTCCGCCACCACGGACTTCACCGCCTTGTTGACGGCCACAGTCGAGTCCGGGGCGGAAGTGCTCTATCTCCCCGGGGATTTTGATCTGGCCAACCGCGTGGGCCGGCGTCTCCAGGAGCTAGGCCTGGCCTCCCGGTTGGTGCTGCTCGGCAGTGATGCCTGGGACTCGAGCCGCCTCGATCGCGCGGCCCTAAGCGGAGCCTATTTTCCGGTCCATTATCTGCGTCAAAACCCCGCTCAACCGGCGAGTCAAGCCTGGGCCGAGCGCTACAAAGCCGCTTATGCCGTTGACCCCACCCCGCTGGCCGCCCTCAGCTATCAAGCCGCCGATCTACTGTTTGAAGCCGCTCACCGGGCCAACTCCCTCGAACCAGCCTCTGTAGCCGCCAGCTTGGGTTCGAGTCAATTCGAGACCTTAGCCGGCCCTCTTACTTTCGATGCCCAGCACAACCCCCTCGTGCCCATCCCGTTTGTTCAAGTAACGCCCGACCAGCTTGCCTACGTTGCTACCATTAGCTGGAAATGAAAAATGAAAAGTGAAAAATGAAGAAGCCTCGCCCCACCTTCAGCTCTCCAACCCTCCCGAACAATGAGCAATGAGCAATTAACAAACCCAATCCTGCATCCTTCCCTCCTTCCTACCTGGTTTAGATATAGTTTTGGTAATCGAAGCATCCATGATATACTGCCGCATTACCATTCTAACAACATCAATCGCTTCACCATGGAGGAGTAGAAAAAACAATGAAAAAGTATTTCTTAGTGGTTGCGCTGCTGATGACCGCTTTTCTAGCCGCTTGCGGCCCGCCCGAACAGAACGCAGCTAGTGGGGAGAGCGCCGCTCCTGGCGATGGGGCAGCGGAAACCGGCGGCGCAACGCCCACGGCCGTCGTCTTAGCCACGCCTACCCCCCGACCGGCCCCACCCACTCCCACTCCCCGACCGGCCCCACCCACCCCTGAACCGGTCGAAGCCGAAGTCGAGGCCACGACCGAAGCAGCCGCTCCGACCGGCCCACTCTTTGAAGACATGGTCTTGATCGAGGCCGGCCCGTTTACGATGGGCCAAGACGGAAGCAAACCGAAGAATGGCCCGGCCCATGAAGTCGACTTACCGGCCTTCGAAATTGATCGCTTTGAAGTGACCAACACCGAGTTTGCTCAATTTGCCGAGCAGACGGGTTTTGTTACTTATGCCGAGCAAGGCAGCAGCAAGAACTGGCGCGATGTGGCTGAAGGCAAGGACAATCACCCGGTCGTCTATGTCACCTGGGATGATGCCTCCGCTTACTGTGAGTGGGCCGGCAAGCGTTTGCCCACCGAAGCCGAATGGGAAAAGGCCGCCCGGGGCGATGATGCTCGCGCTTATCCCTGGGGCAGCGAGTTCAATCCTGAAAACGGCAACTTCTATGAAGGGGGCATCCGCGGGACCACCGCGGTCGGCAGTTTCCCCGGCGGGGCCAGCCCCTCTGGCGTGGAAGACATGGCCGGCAACGTCCGCGAGTGGGTGGCGGACTATTTCTTGCCCTATCCCGGCCAGGCCGCCGATGCTGATCCCTTCTTTGGCGAAGAAAACCGGGTCAACCGCGGCGGCGGCTGGTTTGATGGCGAAGATGGCGAAATCGTCACGACCTATAACCGCAATGCCGGCCCGCCCGGCACCAGTGCCAACGACGACATCGGTTTTCGTTGCGCCCGTGATGCGCAATAAATCAAGCTATAACAGCGCGTCGCTCTGACTCAGGAACGCTCGGCCGCTTAACAGGCCGAGCGTTTTTTTGCTTGAACCGAAGTTTTTACACGGACAAGCCGTAGCCAAGAAAAATTCAACGCCAAGGCGCTAAGACGCCAAGACGCCAGTTTTTTCCCCTTGCGCCTTTGCCCCTTGGCGTTTAAATTACTGGCAACTCTATTGATAGCATCTGATGAAGAAGCGATTGGGTCTGATTTTAGTTATTCTTGGGCTGGCCCTTGGCAGTGCGGCCTGCCAACTGCCTGCCTTGACCACCGCCTCCCCGCCCCCGACCACCGCCGAAGGCTTGGCCCGGCTCCAACCCGGCGATGGCAGCGACCTGCTGGATCAACTGCTCGCCAGCGGCACGCTGCGGGCCGGGATTCACGTTTGGCCCACGGCCGAATATGCGCCCCCGGCCTTTCGAGATACTGCCGTCGGTGGGGCGCTCAATGGCTTTGAGGTCGAGACGATTCGCCTGGTGGCGGCCGGGCTGGGTCTCGAGTTGGAACTGATCGAAGCCGATCCCCAGGTTTTGACCCAGGGAACTTGGGGCAATCAGTGGGATGTCGGGCTGGGGCTGCTGGCCCCGCTCGATCAGCCGGCACCTGGCGCCGCGCCCGGGCTCAGCTACACCATCCCCTATGTTTACCTGCCTACCGGCATCGCCTTGGCCGCGGCCGATAACCGGATCGAGGGTTTAGACCAACTGGTCGGCCAGCGGCTGGGTGTTCTGGAGCAGAGTCTCTACCAGCGCCAACTCACCGCCTCCGAGCCGTTGACCATCCAGCAGCAGCAGTTCTCGCTGGCGTTTCCGGCCGGCATCCGCCCCGTCCCGCTGAGCAGCCTCCAGCGAGCGATCCAATCATTGAGCCGGGCCGTGCCGGACGAGCGGCAGTTCGATGCTCTACTTGGACCAACGCCGATCTTCGAACAAGCGATCGGGCAAGGCGAGCGGATTAAACTTGCGCCCGAGGCTAAGTTTATCGGCTTTCACCCCGCCGCTATCGCTGTGGTGCCGCGAGAAGGCCTGGCGGTAGAGCGCCTCATCAGCGAGCTGAACCGCGTTTTAGTGGCGCTTCAGCAGCAGGGCATCCTGGCGGAACTGCACTTGAAGTGGTACGGTCAGGATTACAGCCGGCCGCGCTAGCCGCCCACTTCAAAGCCGGCCAGATTCTCCAGGGCTTTGATCAGGGCGTGATTACCCTGCTCACCGAGACCACGAGCCTGGAGGCTGCGATAAAGTTGGAAGATAAGGCTGGTGGCCGGCAGAGGCACCCCTAAATCGTTGGCGGCCCCAAGAATTAAGCCCACGTCCTTCTGTTGGAGATCGATCGTGAAGCCGGGCCGCCAGTCGCGTTTGATGATTTGGGGAGCGCGGTTGCTGAGCATCCAACTGCCGGCCGCCCCGGCGCTGACCGCCTCGAGCGTCTTCTCCAGATCCACGCCGCCGGCCTGGGCAAAGAGCAAGGCCTCGCTCATAGCCAGAGCGTGGCCCACGACCAAAATCTGGTTGACCAGCTTCACGGTTTGACCGGCCCCGATCGCGCCGACGTGGGTAATCTTCTGGCCCATCGCCTGGAAGACCGGCCTTGCCCGCTCGAAGTCCTTGGCCTCACCACCCACCATAATCGACAGCGTTCCTTTAGCCGCCCCTTCACTGCCACCACTCATCGGGGCGTCGAGCATTGCCACGCCTTGGGTGGCCAGTTTTTCGGCGATCTTGACGGTAGCGGTGGGACTGATGGTGCTGCAATCGATCACCAGGCTGCCGGCCTTGGCTCCCTGGCTGACGCCGTCGGGACCGAGAATGACCGCTTCTACATCCGGTGTATCGCTGACACAGGTGATGACAATATCGCTTTGGGCGGCTACCTCGGCGGGATGGGCGCCCATCTGCGCGCCGGCCTCGGCCAAAGCGGCCATCTTGGCGGTCGTGCGGTTCCAAACCATCACCGTAAAGCCGGCCTTGAGCAAGTTGCGCGCCATGCCTTGCCCCATAATCCCCAGCCCAATAAAGCCAATCCGTTCTGACATAGTTCACTCCTTGGCAAAAATTTTGCTAATCCTACCATTAACTTCAGGGTCGGGCCAATATTTGTTAATTCTTGACCAATTCATCCCCTACCTGTACAATACTTTGCGACTTTTTGTAACAGCCCCTCATAAATCAGTATCAAAGCAGGAAGGAGGTGTATCGACGAAGACTCTTAGTTTCTGCATTCCCCACGGTTAAATTTTTTCATATTAGACTACAATGATAGGAGGAGAATAAAGTCGTGAGTAAAAAACTGACTTTATTGTCGTTGCTCATCATTTTGAGCATGATAGTAGTTGCCTGTGGCGGTGCTGCACCTCAGCCAGAGGCCCAAGAAGAGTCGGCCGCGCCGGCGGAAGAAGCCGCGCCGGCGGAAGAAGCCGC
>CALMIS010000363.1 GCA_937864185.1 uncultured Chloroflexota bacterium | reverse complement strand
GGTTAAACCAGTCCGGTGTTGAGGTTGAGTGAGCGAGCGAAAATTGAATGTCTTCCAGCAAAACACGGTAAACTTGGGGAGGGTCCAGCCCGCTTAAGGTGCTGCCATCGACATAGACAAAGAGCGCTTGGTCACGTTTAAGCCCGTGCTGCGCAAAAACGAGAGGATTGGAAATGTGGTTTAACAGCGAGGTTTTGCCAATATGGCGTTGCCCCACCAACGAGACACTTTGTCTCTGAGCCACCAAGGACAGAACCTGAGCAGTCTCATAGTCTCGGCCATAAAAGTAACGCTGGTCGTGGATCGGGCCACGGTGGAAGAACGGGTTGATCGCGGACATTTCAACCCCCTCGTTCACATGATATGCCAAGGCCTCCGGTCATGGATCAGTCGGCGAGAGGGTCTCTACCCTGCGTAGCCGGACAGTTTTTTTGCTGGCAAGTTGGCCCGGTATTGGTTAATGTTGAAGAAATGAATGATCAAAAAGGGGCTGGCCTGCTATGGGACCAAAAATACCGGAAGCCTATCGTTCATAAACCCGGAGATAAATGGTCTGCACTGCTGGATCTGACCGATCAACCAGAACTTCCTGGACCTGATTGCCGGAAATGGTGCTGCCACCGGCGAAGGATTTAGGTCTATTTTTCAGCCACCATTCCAAATCTGAACCGGCTGTGGCCGGAAATGGTTGGGATGAGGCTTGGAGCGTTTCGTTAAAATTTATACTGGCCAAGAATTGCTCAACGTCTTCGCCAGGTAATTGGAAACGAAGGTAAACAATACGATCGATACCCTCATCAGATTTGTAGTGGATGCCGGTAGCGGCCGAAGGAAGTTCTGCGCCTATAAAGTCTTCAACCTCATTCAGGCTCATACTAGAATTACCTATTCCAACACAACAATTCAAGATGACGGATAAAATCGCAATCCCGCCGATAAACATTTTTTGCATTGTCCTTTTTTGTCCTTCAAAGCAACCCAAAACGCCCCTTATTCAATCACCTGCAACAAGACAATACCGGCCCAATGAAGTCTGAGCTTGGCTTACCTCAACAGGACGACCAAGAGACCGGCTAACAAGGTCCTTGGCGGCAATAAGGGCGTAGATTTTTAGCCAACTTGATAGGTCCGTAAATACACAGTGTAGGCTTGAGGGGAGGTCTGGTCGACAAGCAGTTCTCGACTCAATCCCGGTACCAAAACCGACCCTCCTATGAATCTTTGAGCATTTTGGGGCTGCCACCAACTAGGCGCCTCGGACAATTGAACTGGAAAAGGCTGATAGTTTTGGCGTAAAGGTTTTGTGAAGCCCAAAGCAGTCGTTAAATCATTGAGATGATCTGCTGTTATTTTGAAGCGGAGTAAGGCCAGGTAGTCCATGCCTTCACTTACATAGTATTCAAGGTTTTCTACGTTTCCAGATAGGTCCAATCGAGTCCAATGCTGTAAATCTTTCAATTCCATCGCCAGCCTCCTCATCTCATAGATGCAAAATTATATCACGGAAAGATAATTTAACGATCGCCATCTGTATTGCGGGTAGGATCATCGATTCTGGGTGAACGACTTTGCTCACGGGCCTCTCTACCCGATGTCAGGGTGCGATCGCTACTGTGAGTATCAGAACCTCCTTCACCCCAAGGTGTGACCGGGCCGGTGCTGGCGCCGGTGTGGTCATAGGCATAATGGTTCGAACCGGAGGTTCCCCAAACCTCAAATTCTTTGGCTCGACCCACTTCATGCAGATGACCCAACTGCGCATCGCCCACTCTGACACCCATGATGTCTACCCCTTTGCCTTTGTCCCAGTTGTAGCGATCAAAGATGTGGAGTTGGTGTTCCACCTCTACGTGTGGACTGCCATCCGGATTGGGGGTCACAATCACATCGGCGCCGTGGGCGTAGCTAAAGCCTCCAATCGCATAATACCAGTCCTCTGACTCGCCCTTTTCCGCATAATAGCCTTGCCACTCGGTAGTGACCTGAAACCGCAGCGGCTGACCATTATATTCCTTAGCAATCCGCTCATCGATTTGAGGGAGAAGCTCATACTCAAATGTTTGGTTGGCCTTCTCCCGAAATCCAGGCAGGTCCCGCAGCATAGCTTCAGGCGCAACATTTTGTTCTGACCCTGAATTTCCTAAATAATGACGCATATTTCGGGCCGCGTTGTCAAGACCCATCGCGTCTGCCCCGTCAGCCACCCGGTTCCACAACACAACTTGGGCCTCATCATAACGCCGTTCAAACCAGCTTCGCTCTACAGAACCGTATTCAGCGGAGCCGTCGCCGGCTTCCGGTTTTGGGGGCGGATCAGGCCGACCGGGCAGACTACCGGGTGGAATCTCGCTTACGGGTTCGGAAACAAGCCCTTCGATTGGCTCGGAAATCGTCTCTTCCGGTGCCACTGAAACCGGGGTTGCCGCTGTTTCGGGGCCGGAGCCATTGACCGTGGTTGTAGAAACGACCTCAGCCGCATGCCCCCCAAACACCGAAGCCGCCTCTTGTTCAGCCTGCGCCAGCATGGTTTTAATCTCCAGCGTCACGGCTCGGGCCTCGCCCAACGCCTCGACCAACCGCTGCATGGCGGGAAATATCTCGCTGCTCATTGCGTTGAAGAACGCGGTCGCGCCGCGCCCCATCCAGCCCCCTTGTTGCAGGGCTTGATAGCTCTGGACGATTTGGCCCTGCATCTCGGCGTTTGCTTCCGCTCGAGTTTGGAACTGTTTTGCGACCGTCTCCAATTCGTCATACTTCGCCTGGACGATGTCCATCCCTTAACGCTCCTATATCGAACAACCAAATTCACGAGGGTAGCCCCCCTACGGCACCAACAACACTTTTCTAATCACTTGGCGGCTTTCGATTAACCGGTGGGCTTCAGCCGCTTCACTTAAGGACAAGCTACGAGCAACCGGGACGGTGAGCGACCCCGCCGCGACCCGGTCAAACACCTCCCCGGCTCGCCATAACAGGTCTTCCCGTTTAGCCGCGTAATCACTCAGCGTGGCCCACGTTAAAAAAAGCGAACCTTTATGGCCCGACCCGGTAATCCCTGACAAACGATTGATGTCAAACAACGGCACCGGTCCGCCCGACAAACCAAAGACAACCATATAGCCCTGCGCTCTGAGCACCTTCAGCCCTTTGTCAAAGGTGGGCCGGCCAACCGAGTCGTAAACGGCGTGGACGCCTTCCCCTTGCGTCAACCGCATCGTTTCTATTTCAAAATCAACCTGGTTATGCACCAGGACATGGTCAGCGCCTACGGCCCGGACCAATTCGGCTTTCTCCGGGGTGGAAACCGCCCCAATGACCGTTGCCCCCCGCTGCTTGGCCAGTTGCACCAACAGCAGCCCCACCCCTCCGGCCGCCGCCTGGATGAGTACCCTATCGCCGGCTTTGATCGGGTAGACGCTGTAAGCCAGACAATGAGCCGTCATGCCTTGTAACAAGGTCGCTGCCGCCGCTTCAAAAGTTAGCCGGGATGGAACAGGGATCAACTTTTCTGCTGGTACCACGGTGTATTGAGCATAATTGCCGCCCATATAACCGGCATAGGCCACTCGATCGCCCACGCTAAATTCGCTCACCTCGGGCCCCACCGCTTCAACCAAGCCAGCCGCTTCAATACCCGGAATAAGAGGGAGTTGAACCGGGTAGTTTAAGCCGGCCCGATGTTGCGTATCCACAAAATTAACGCCAATGGCCTGGTTTTTCACCAGCACTTCTTTAGCTTGAGGCGTGGGCGTAGGAATAGCTTCAAGCTGAAGCACCTCCGGCCCGCCGTGTTGATGGATAACAATAGCTTTCATAGTTAAACCTTCCTTCTTTTAAGGATTTTTTAGCACAATGGGCAGATAGACCGCCCGGGTGCTGCCAAATTCCACCGCGCCGGCATCACAGGCGGGACCGGCCAGGCGGGGCAGACCGCGTTGATCGGTGCTGATGCCGTCAATGCACACACCGCCGTTGATGGCCGGGTTGCCGTTCAGAGGCAGATGGGTGAGGGTGGGGCCGCCGTTGTTGGCCAGCGAGCCGAGGGGCAGGGTTATCGTGGCTCCCCGTTTGTCGGTGGGCTGATTGAGGGCGGCATTGCAGCTATCGTCGTTGGCCAGGTTGTGCCCCAATGAGGTAAAGCCGCTGCCGTCACAATTACCCACGCTATTATTCGCCAGCACGGTGTTTTGCAGACTCATCTCGCCGCTGCCACTGTTGGAGACCCCGCCGCCAAAAGCGGTCGCCGTATTGCTGACCACGCTGACAAAAGTCAGGGACATTAGACCTGTACCTTTAAGGATGCCGCCCCCGCCGTTAGCATTTGCATGATTGCCGCTCACCGTGACGTTGGTCAGAGTGACCAACCTCGTATCGCTATAAAGGCCACCGCCACCTCGTTCTGCGATATTCCCGCTCAGGGTCGAATTGGTCAACACCATATCAGACTCTAGATAGATACCGCCGCCTTGATTCTCCGCGGTATTCCCGTTAATCGTCACTCCGTCCAAAGTGGCCTCGTCGCCATTATTGATACCACCACCGTTGCCAGTGGCCCGGTTGAGGCTAACAATGGTTTGGCTGACAACCAGGCGGTTACCATTGTCAATCCCCCCCCCATAGTGGGCGCTATTGTTAGTAATGAGTGATGCCGTGATGAAGACCGTCCCACCATTGATGTGAATAGCTCCACCCGAACGGCTGCTGTTCTGGCTGAAGGTGCTGTTTTGGATATTGACCGTACCATTGTTGATATTAATGGCCCCGCCCCTATAGTCGTTGCTGTTATAGCTAAAGGTGCTGCTCTGAATATTGGCCGTACCGGCCCAGTTTGCCAGACCACCCCCGCTGCCTCCTTTCGAGAGGGCCACATTTTCTATAACTTGACTGTTATTGATAGTCACTGTGCCGCCGTCGTTGTAGATAGCGCCACCGTTGCTTTCCGCTTGATTCTTCGACAGAGTGGTATTGTTCAGATTGAGCGTGCCGTAATTAACAATCGCCCCGCCGGTAGTGGTTGAGCGATTATCCCGCAAGGTGCTGTTGCTAATCGTCGTCGTCCCAAAATTCTCTATCGCCCCCGCCGCCATGCCCACCGACTTGCCCTCGGCCAGGGTGATGTTTTGCAGGGCCAATCGCCGGGGGTCAAAAACTTGAAACAGGCTGGCCGCGTTCCCGCCGCTCAGGGTGATCACGTCGCCGCCGTCAAGGGTGGTATCAGCGCTGATTTGCTTGTACTCGGTAAAGGTGATGGTTTTGGCTCCGCCGCAGTTGAAGGTAATCAGCCCCCCGCCCGTGAGCGCAGCGTTAAAGGCCGCTTCGGTGCAACTGGCGGGCGTGCCGTTGCCCACCACCCCCCCGGCATAAACCAAACCGGGCCGCCACAGGGCCACCACCAGCCCGGCCAGGAGTAGGGTCAACATGCCCAGCCGCCGGAATTGTCTTGAAATTGTTAACATGGAATTTTCCCCTCTCACTTGACCACCAGCGGCAGGTACACCGTTGACCCCGGCGGGCCAAAGCCGGTCAACACATAGGCCGCCCCGGCGTCACGGGCCGAATTATCTCCCTCTCCTCCAGGTGGATTGACCCCCACCGCGCTGCTTTCCTCACTATAGGCCCCTACGGCCAGGGTATCGCCGGCCAGGGCCACCTCCTCACCAAAGGAGTCATACGCCTCGGTGTTGGAGGCTTTGAGGTAGGCTTGCTGGCTCCACACCCCACCACTGCGGGTCAACACATACACCGCCCCGGCCCAAGAGGCCGAATTATCTTCCTGCCCGCCGGGGGGATTGACCCCCACGGCGCTGCTTTTCTCTAAAGGTGCCCCCACGGCCAGGGTGTCGCCGGCCAGGGCCACCGCTGAGCCGAAGTGGTCA
>CALMIS010000362.1 GCA_937864185.1 uncultured Chloroflexota bacterium | reverse complement strand
TAAGGTCGATTCGGGCGTAGCGACGCTAGTGGGGGTGTGGGTGGGGGTGGGGGGGGGGGTGCTGGTCGGCGCGGGCGTGGTGGTGGGCGTGCTGGTGGGCGTCGACGTGCTTGTTGGGGTCGGGAGTAAAGCCACGACGACCGGGAAGTTCTTGCCTTGGGCAATGGCGGCGTCGTACAGCCGTGGGTCACCTCTGATCACGCTTTCAACCCGGTCACGGCGCGAGGAGTCCAGATTAAGGACGGTATTAAAGTCCATTAATGCGTTTTGGTAGTCTTCCAACTCCACATAGGCCGTGGCCCGATCAAAGAAAAGATTGGGATTGCGATCATCCAAGCGCAAGGCCGGGTTGTAATATTCGGTAATGGCGCGGGCATATTGACCGCCGGCATGCAGTCGCCGCCCCTCTAGCCACTGATCAAGGCTGGCGTGCAGGTTGACCGCCCGGGCATCTTCTAACTGAGCCAGGGGCGTTACCATCGCTGCCAGCAGAGCATTGTCGCCGTCATCGTTCTCGAGACCATTGTGCAGTCCCTGAACGACGGTAATAAACTGGTTGCCGACCTCGGCCAGATTAGCTTGCTGGAAGAGCGCCCCTCGCTCTTCGGGGAGTAACTCGTCAAAAAAGAGGCGCTCGGCCTGATCCTCAAATCCTAAATCGTAGAGGCCGGCTAAACTGACGATCCGCTCGTTGGCGTTGGTGGTAGCCCGAAAATCGTCGATGTAGGCCTGGGCCCGATCCTGGGTATTGCGATAAAAGAAGAAAAGCCCGGTTAAGCCGATTAACACGATTAGTAGCACCACCGAGGCCACCGCCAGCCGCTGGGTCCAGTCGACCGGGGTGTTGGTCGTAATCCAGTCCGAATCAAAGACGGTGCGGTAAAGCTGGTTTCTGACTTTTAAGACCCCATTTTGGACGTTGACCAATCCGACCAGTTTAAGTTGGTTTTGCTCGACCGACCGTTCATCTTCGAGGACAACCTTGTTCGAATAGACCTGCCGGTATAGATTCAAAAGCTTATGGCGGTGCGGGCTGTGCTGGATGCTATCCTGAATAAACTGCAAGTTCGACTCTTTGCGGGCCTCTTCAGAGAGGAAGAGCTTTTCAACCAACTCATCGACTTCTCCATCGGTCCAGGTTGATTTGTAATCCTCGGCCGCAACGGCTAAACACAATTTTTGAGTCAGATAGGGGTGGCCGCTGGTCCAGTAGTAAATGCGAGAAAAAATCATCTCGCTCTGGCCGGGATAGATGTCTTCCAGCCCCCGTTGGAGGGACTGGGTATCCTGCCGGCTAAAATCCTCTAAATCAATGCCCTCCCCAATGTTGAAGGGGGCCCGGGTCCGATCCTTGATCAGGTCCGAAGGCGTGGCTACGCCAAACAAGACAAACGTCAGGCGACCAAAGGCGGGGGAGTTAGCCCGCGCGTTGTAGACAGCCCGGATAGCGGCAAAGAAGTCATCGGAGAAGGGCAGGTTGAGGGTGGTGTCGATCTCGTCGATGAAGATAACGACTTGCCCTTTGATCTCACTGAGGATGACCTCTTCCAAAAAAGTGACAAAGCCTTTGACCGGTCCCAAGGGAAGCTGTTCTGCCCACCAGCGCTTCAGATCGATATTGAGATTAAAGCTGGAGGTCAGGTCGGCCAGCAGGCTGTAGTACCACTGCTCGACATTAACAGTCCCAACCTTGGTCAGGTCGATAATGGCGGTCCGGATATCCTGGCGCTGCAGACGCCGAGCCGTCCGCATCATCAGGCTCGACTTACCCATTTGGCGCGGGGTGAGCACGTAGCAGAAACGACCGGCCAGGGCCAGGTCAAATAGTTCATCGTCGGCCGGGCGGGTAACATAAGAGGGCGAGTCGGAGCGGACGGTGCCGCCAACGACGAAGAATTCGGAGGCGTCCAGATCGATCGGCAGGTTAGCCTTGATCCACTCCTGGTTGAAGACATGGCGATAGATTTCGCAACGGACTTTGAGGAGGCCGTTTTCGGCCCGGACTAACCCCGATAGTTTGAGCTGATTCTGCTCGAGCGAGCGTTCGTCTTCGGCAATAGCCTCGCCGTCATAAATGCGACGGTAAAGAATTAATAGGCGGCGTTTGAGGGCGTGGTTTTGCAGGCTGTCCTGGACAAATTGAAGGTTGGTCTCTTTGCGGGCTTCGTCCGAGAGGAACAGATGCGTGATCAGATGGTCGATCTCGGTATCCAACCAGGTTTTTCGGCCGTTATGGACGATAGCGTGGCACACTTTTTGAGTCAGGTAGGGATGCCCGTTCGTCCAGTGATAGACCCGCCGGAAGATGTCTTCGCCATGTTCGGGGTAAATGGTCTCGAGCTTGGTTTGGAGGACGTCGGCGTCATCCCAACCAAAATCATCCAGGCGAATCCCCTGCCCAATGTTAAACGGGGTCCGGGTGGGGTCTTTGATGAGATCCGGCGGCGAAGCCACCCCGATCAAGATAAAGCACAAGCGGGCAAAGGCCGGGTCTTTGGCGCGGGCGTTGTAAGTGGCCCGGATGGCGGTGAAAAAATCGTCTGAAAAAGGTAAGCCGAGGGTCGTATCGATTTCATCGATAAAGATGACGATCTGATCATCGATCTCCTCGAGCACCACATCGCGCAAGAAATTGGTAAAGCGGCGGACGTGTCCCAGTGCGGCCCGCTCTTGCCACCAGGCTTCGGGGTCGGTGTCCAGGTCTAACTCATCGGCAATTTCGGTCAGGAGATCCAGATACCACGTATCGGCGACGTTGGTGCCCATCTCCGTCAGGTCGATGATGGCGGTCTGAACCCCTTCGCTCTGCAGGCGCCGGGCCGTGCGAATCATCAGACTGGACTTGCCCATCTGCCGGGTGGTCAAGACATAAGAGAATTGGCCACTCAACGCGGCTTCATACAGCTCGTCATCCGCAGGGCGAGTGACATAGGAAGGCACGCTGGGCGACAAAGTGCCGCCGGCTACAAAAAAATCAGTTGCCTGACGCAGGCGCGCTGTCTGGCGCCCAGTCACGGGTCTAACATCCATTAGAGTAGCTTATCTTCAAAATATCTTTGGTAAAGATCGCACCGGCAGGTGTAGACATCGCCGCTGCCCTTGATCAGCCCCGCTCGTAACAGACGGAATAGGACCATTTCGTTGGTACAACGGTGGGTCAAGATCACTTCCCGCATCGCTTCTTGCAGTTCCGGCTTGTCGTGAATCGTCCAGAACTGATGCCACAGATGATCGTTAAAAGGGCCATCCTCTGCAATGGCGCACCGGCTTAGCTCTGACCAGCCGATCGCCTTGGTCACCAGCGTATAAAGGGCCAGCCGGGTCAAAAAGGGATGGCCGTTGAGCAGCGCCACCATCTCCGGCAGCTCAGTGTCGAGCACCGGCCCGCCGTGCCGCTGGTTCAGGTCACGGACCTGAGCTTCGTCAAAGTCCGAGAGGTGCAAGTGCAGGCCGACATTGAAAGGAGATTGATGGACATCATCGATGAGGAGGTAGGGCTCGGTGGAGATAACCAGCACCATGTTAAGCTTTTCCCAAATCTCACGCGAGGCCCGGCGGTTGTGCCACGAGCGCAACAGTCCGAAGAAATCCTTGTAATAGTCGGTCTGCAGCAGGCTGTCGGCTTCGTCCATCGCCAGCAGCAGCGGGCTGTTGATTTCCGGCAAAACATAACGCTCCATCAAGCGGAGCAGCTTTTTGGTTGAACTGCGCGAACCTTCCCAGGCCTCTTCGACAATCTCTTCATCTAAATCTAACTCATCAGCAATGGTCAAGGCCATCTCGTACAGAAAAGTATCGAGCGTGGCCAGTTCTTCCCGGCCGAAGCTTTGGAAATCCAGGAAAACAACCTGGACTCCCTGCTCGCGGGCATATTTAATGCCCCGCATCAACAGCGAGGTCTTTCCGGTTTGGCGTGGGGCGCGGATGGTGGTGGTGGTGCCCCAGCGAATGACCTGCTCTTTCAACTGCGCATCAACCGCCCGCTCGACGTAGAACTGGTCCCGCAGCTTTACCGCCCCGCCGGGGGCGATCAACTCCTTCATCGAGCGTGGGTCAAAGGCGGGCAGCGGCGGCGGAGCAGTATCGCCGCTGGTGACCAGGCGGCCATCTTCGGAAATGACCCGGGTGTCGTAGGTGACCAGAGGCCGTAACGGCTGAGTGTGGAGCGGGCTGCCGGCCACAACATCGAGGATCTCTTGCAAGACCCGGGCGTTATCGAACTCATCGTGCCAGGTCAGCGTTTTGTTCGGCTCCAGGCGTTTGGCTAAGTTGTAGGGCAGTAAGCCATCGTAAGCAACACGCAGCGGCAAAATGTGAGGCTTGCCCTGGTTTTGGTAATACTCATAGGCCCGGCTAACCTGGGTCTTGACGATTTCGCTGTCGACGGAACTGTTGGACAGCAAGACCACCACAAAATCACTCTGTTTGAGCCGCTGGTCGAGTTGGTCGAGCCAGGTGTTACGGGCCTGGAAGGCATGATCCACAAAGACGTCGTGCCCGCGACCGGTCAGCGTTTCGGCCAGGTAAGTGGCCAGGCCTTGATCCGGTTGGCTATCCGGCTTGTGACAAATGAAGATACGGCTGTGGCCGGTTTGGCCCACCTGGACCTTAGTCAAAAAGGCCTCCACATCGGCCAGGAGCTCTTGAGCGGATAAATAGCGAATAGTCCGATCTTTGGCCATCGCTTTTTGGATGATGCGCTGTAAACCGTCGGGGATGTCAGGATTGAGGCTGCGAGGTGGGCGTGCTTCCTCGTTGACGTGTTTGAAGACGATGCTCATGGGCGTATCGCCGTTGAAGGGCAGCACCCCGGTTGTTAACTCATACAGCATTACGCCCAAAGCATAAACATCAGACTGGCTATCGATCTGCCGGCCAAAGCTCTGCTCGGGCGACATGTAGTGCGGCGTCCCGAAGACATCGTTGGTAGCGGTAATCCGCTCCGCGGTGACCAGCTTGGCGATGCCAAAATCGGCCAGGACGGGCTGGCCCTCTCTGGTTAGCAGGACATTGCCGGGTTTTAAATCGCAGTGGACGACTCCCTGGCTGTGGGCGTGGGCCACGGCGGCGGTGATCTGTTCGAACAGGCCAAGTGCCTCGGGAAGCGAGATCCATGTTCCCTGCAGTTGGAGCCGATCCAGGCGCTGGGCTAGGCTCTCGCCGTGAATGAACTCCATGACCATGTAAAAGGCATCACCTTCCACGTCAAAATCGTGGATCTGGATGATACCGGGGTGCCGGAGAGCAGCGATGACGCGGGCTTCACGCTGGAAACGCTCGACGATGAGCGGATCACTGGCCCGGTAGGTGTGGATCAATTTAATGGCGACATCGCGTTCCAGCTTAGGATGGTAGGCCCGGTAGATTTCGCCCATGCCACCCCGGCCGAGCAACTCTTTAATAACGTACTTGCCAATTCGTTCCACGGTCAATGCGTATTCCCTTGCCCTTCAGATACAGTTAGAAGAAATTATCATTTTCTAACTGTCCGCATTTTAGCACAGCCCACCGCTGGTTCATAACCGGACTGATCGTATTGCTCTCCCATAATACGCGCAAATTGGAAAGTTCCTTTCGAGCCGGAATTTAGGCCAAGTTTCTTAAGGATTTCTCAGTCTTTTTGGCCAGACCGTTCAACGGGAAGGTGACATGGAAGGTGCTGCCCTGGTTTAACTCGCTCTCTGCCCAGATCTGCCCGCCCTGCATCTCTACCAGCGACTGGGTAATGAACAGCCCTAACCCGGTGCCACTGGCCTGAATTTGAGCGGCACTGGCGGCCCGAAAGAAGCGTTTGAATAAGTGCCGTTGATCCTTTTTGGCAATGCCTACGCCGTTATCGATCACCGACAGGTGGATGGCTTGCTCCGCCGGCGTGTGTTCAGCCCTAATCCGAATTTGTCCGTGATCGGGCGTATACTTAACGGCATTGCTCAGCAAGTTGCTGATAATTTGTACCGTCCGGTTTTGGTCGCACCACACAAACGGCAACTCTGGATCGAGCTCAAGCGTCAGAGTCTGCCGTTTGGACTCGATCTGATTTTTGAGTTCGGTCACAACGGTATCGATTAAGTATGGGAGGTAAGTGGGTTCAAAATGCAGTTCCAGCCGGCCGGTTTCGATACGAGTAACGTCGAGGAGATTCTTGACAATATTGAACAACCGGTCGGTGCTGCCCTGCATGATCTGTAAGATCTCATGCTGCCTGGGCGTAACCGCGCCATAGACCTCATCCCCCATCGCCTCGATAAAGCCGATAACCGCGGACAGCGGGGTTTGGAGTTCATGAGCGGCCACTGAGATAAAAGTAGACTTTAACTCATCAAGCTGGCGCAGCTCGGCGTTGGCTTTAGCCAGGGCCTCGTTTTGCTTAAGCAACTGATCTTGCAGCAGCCGTAGTTCATTCCGGTGCTGGGTCAGCGCCTGGCGGGTCTGGCCCAGTTCGGTCACGTCCTCAATAAATAGGACCAACCCGGGTGTTTCTCCTGTAGGCAAAGGGAAAAATTCAAGTTTGAGATACACCGGTTGGTTAGAGCGGGTCTCACGGTTGATCCAGTTTAACTCATAGCGAGGAAATTGGTGATGGATCAAATCGTGTAAGACACTTTCAAGACCAATGGCTTCGGGTAAAACCTGGCCTAACGGCTGCCCGATGATAGCCCCGGCCGTGTCCAGATTAAGCAAGGTGACGGCCTCGGCTGAGACATCGACCAGGTTGAGATCTTGATCGGTTATGAGATAGGCCACCTGCTGTTCTTGCAGTAACAGTTGAACGATAACAGGATTCATTTTCGAAAAAACCTAAGGTGTGGGCGTAATCAGCCACTCTGGAATAGGTTCAAGCGTACCAACCCAGCGAGCGGGCACCCAGCCGCTGACCTGGTCATTCCCCTCTACGCCTTGGCTAACCCGCAGCCAGTTGCCATAGCCCGCTAAAACGGTCACCGGCTGGCCCAGATCGATGGCTGTGCCCAACCGCGGCGCTTCCGGATCGGGAACTTCTCGCAGCCAAACGCTGCCGGTCATGATCCCGGCTACCGAGTTTGGCGTGGCGGTGGCCGAAGGGGTCGGTGAAGGCGTGGCGGTAGCGGTAGGCGTAACGGTCGGGGTATTGGTCGCAGTGGGCGTGGCGGAAGGAGTGGGGGAGGGCGTAGCGCTGGGAAGAGCGGTGGCGGTCACGACTAAGACCACCGGCGTCGGTTGAAAGCTAAGGCGCTGCCAGGCTAAGTAACCGCCACCGCAGCTCAGCAGGGAGCAGATCAATAGACTGGCCGCGCTCCAAGCCAGAAAGCGCTTTTGCCCGGCCGAAAGCTGAGGCGGTGGTTCGCTTTTGCTTAACAGGGTCTGTAGGAACTGACCGGTGCCGGCTACAGGGGAAACATCGCCATCAAACTGGCGCAACTCGGGCTCAAAGCGGTGGTTGATCTCAATGACCCGCTCACGCAATTTGGCCTGAAAGCCGGCGGGTTGAGTCCCTTTAATGGCCACGGCCAAATAGACTAACTGAGCCGCTTCAATCAAAATAAAGTAGTTGTCACTGTATTGAATTTGATCCAGTTCGCCGTCGCCCTCGGCGGCAAAGGCGTCCCGGACAAAATCGCGGATGGCGGTGAGCATCCCGCTAACCAGATCAGAGTCGTCAGTTGGGGTCAAGGTAGGGGAGAGGTGATTGAGCAGCAGCCCTGTCTCCCGGTGAATTAAGAAAATTTCGACGACTTCAAATGGCAGCGAGTCGCGCAACAGCAGGTCGCTGTCAGACACGCCCGTCAGGCGGGCCCGTATTCGCCGCCCAAAGGATGCCGCTCGAAAGGAACTGCGCATTTGGGCATCGATGCTACGCCGGAGATCCTGAATCGCCTCGGTGACCGCGCGGATCACCGTCTCGCCAATGATCGGGTAAAGGGCTTCAATCATTTCTTGGCGAGAGTCACGAATTTTTTGGCGAATGATATCGCCCAAGATAGGCGTGATAACCGCGATGAGGGCATCACGGTCCGAAGTTTGCTCTCGCAGGCGGGCTAGATCGGCCTCGAGCTGGTCCAGGCGGTGACTATTGCGGCTAAGCAGAATGTCACGGAGGGCTTCCAGGGCAGGATCTGCAATCTCCGGCGTACCATTGACCGGCGCTTCACCGGCAGCGCTGGTTTCGCTATACTTTTCCTGCGCCACCGTCTCTCAACCCTATTCTATTTTGGTTAGACCGCTCAAAACATCGCTGACGGTGTCTCCACCCTTCAGCTGGTTGCCCATTTGAATCAGAAGTTCGCCTAGGGTCAAGCGGTCAACTTTGTCGTAAGTCAGCTTGTCCGCGGTCTGGCGTAGTTCGGTACGGAGCATATCATTAGTTTCACGCATGTCGCGCCGTAGGGTTTGCAGCTTTTTATTAAAGTCGCTGCCCTGGTCACTCAGCTGTTCTGCTAAACGGTCCAGTTCCTGCTGCAACCGATTGAGATCGATCTGCAGCGTGTTGAACCGTAGTTCATAGTCTCGGATGTGCGCCCCAAAAATAATATCGCGAATGCGCTCGACGCTTTGACTATCCTCCAATTTGGGGGTACCGCTGTTCTTTTGTTCGGCCATGATGGTATCTCTCTCTTCTAGGTTAAATGATTTGTTTGGTTGATAGTTATCATTAATCGACGGCGTCACTCTGATCATTGACGGCCGGCTTTAATTGTGATGGAAAAAAGTAGCCTAAACCTCGCTTGGCGACCACATAGCGTGGTTTAGCCGGATTGACCTCAATCTTTTGTCGCAAACGGTGGATATGGACGCGCAGGGTGTCTTCGTACACGTCTTCTAAAGGCCAGAGTCGGCGCAGGAGAAAGTCGGTGTTTATCGTGCGGCCCGCATTTCGGGTCAGGATGTAAAGCAGTTTGGTTTCAATCGGGGTCAGGGAGATAAGCTTCTCGTTAACGAGAGCTTGTTGGTGGACAAAATCTATGGCCAGATCAGCGTCGATCCGGAGGAGGCGGTCACTCGCATAAGCGAAATCCCCGATCCGGCGCAAGACTCGCCGCACCCGGGCCACAAGTTCACGCGGACTGAAGGGCTTGGTCACATAATCTTCAGCGTACTGTTCCAACCCCTGAATTACGGTCTCTTCCTGGTCAACCGCGGTTAGGAAGATAATGGGTAGATCACTGTAGTTCTGGACGATACGGCAGAAATCGAAACCCGTCATCCCTGGCATCATAATGTCGACGATAGCCAGATGGGGCAAGCCCGCCTCATCGAGCAGGGCCAACGCTTCTGGAGCGGAACCGGCACTCAAAACCCGGTAACCGGCGTGCTCTAAGCGATCACCCACCAATCGTCGCAAAGCCGGATCATCATCAACAACAAGGATACGCTGCTCGTGAGAGGGCTTTTTTGGGGTTTCCACGGTGTCTAACATGCTTGTTTTGGTGCGTTGTGAGGTTTCCGTTCCATTATACCACGAGTGAATGAAACCACAAGGTAATAAAAAGAATTATGTTTACAAAACTGCCCCAGACCTCAATAGGCCGTGGCGAGCCGCTGGGCGGCTTGAGGGTCGATTAACAGTAGAGAGTCGAGTTGCACGGCTTTAGCGCCAGCTTCCAGGAAAGCCTTGACGTCAGCGGCGCTGTGGATGCCCCCGCTCGCCACGCGGGGAACGTCTAAGTGCTGTAAGTTGCGCAGATCCCGCAAGGCCAAACTGTGTAGGGCCGGACCGTAGAGTTGACCGGACACGGTCTGCCCCGATCGAGGCGAGCGCGCGGCCCCCGGCGGGGCCGCCCCGATGACCAGCGCGTCGGCGCCCTGCTCTACCGCCACGGCGGCCAGCTCTGGATCACTGCCGAGGGGAAGTTTTACCAGGAGGGGTAACTCGCTGTCGGCGCGGATCGCTCGCAGCCAGAGTTCGAGCTCGTAGGGGCCGACCCCGGGTGGTAGACCTAACTCCAGCCCGGCCAGCGCCCCGAGACTCGACAGGGCTCGGGCCGTCCGTTTAAGATCATCCGGCTCGGCGGCAGGCAGATGGGCGATGACCGGCCGCCCTAGCCGCGTCCAGCGTTGGCGATAATGCTTGATCACCGACCGCACCCCCGGATTTTGCAGGCCGGTGTTCAAGATAAAGCCGGCCGGCGTTTCAACCAGGCGGGGTTGAGGCGAGCCGCGGTTGGGACGCAAGGTGATCGGACCGGTAATCAGGCCGCCGAAGAAGGTTAGATCGATCAGGCGCTCGTAGGCGTCGCCGAAGCCGCAGAAGCCGGCGGCAATCATGATCGGGTTGGGCAGCGCCAGGCCGATCTTGTGGTTAGGAGCGAGTTCTATCATCGGTGTCGGTCAAGCCTCAAACGTGAGCGCGGCTAAATCAAAGACCGGCCCGGCGGTACAGGCCAACCGGATCCCGGTGGAGGTCTCGATGGCACAGCCCAGGCACGCTCCAACGCCACAGGCCAGCGGTAAATCGGTGATGAGCCCGTAAGCAAAACCTTCCGGCCTAGCGAAGCGAACTTGAGCAGCCGCCGCTTTGATCGCCCGATAAAGTCTGGTTGAGCCGACAGCGCAGACTTGATCGGCCCAACGCAGGAGCTCGGGCAGGAGTTGGGTGACGGGACCTCGCCGGCCGAGGGAGCCATCAAGGGTGGCGGCATGAAACTCGACCGCCGGCGGCAAGCGGGTGATGGGAAAAAGGGCCGATGCTCGGCTGGCGCCGAGGGCTAAGGTCACGGAGTAACCGGCGGCGAGTGCAGCGTCGACTAGACCGAGTAGCGGTGATAAAAACTGGCTGTCACTGATGAGAAGCAGGTTGTGTGGTTCGGCGGGCAAGGTAAACCCGGTCCCGAGGGGACCAATTACCTCTAGCGTTTCGCCAGGCTGCCGCGCCGCCAACCAGGCCAGACCGGGATCAGGGTCGGGCCGGAGAAGCAAGCGCAAGTTCCCGTCGGCCTGCGGTTGGGGAAAGATCGGCCGGCGCAAGTAGCAAGACCAAAGCGTGTCGCAGCGAACTAGCAGAAACTGACCGGCTTGCAGCCCCAGATCAGGCCCGGCCAGCGTCAACTCCCACCAAGCCGGTCCAACCAACCCCTTATCACCAATAGTCACTTGTGTCTGAAGCATGAGGGGACAATGAAAAATGAAAAATGAAAAATGAAAAAACTGTTTCTTCCAATCTTCCGGGACAATTAGCAATGAGCAATTAACAATGAACAATTAACAATGAACAATTAGCAACCCTCCAACCCTCCAATCCTCCAACCCTCCAATCCTCCAATCTTCCATCCTTCCACCTTCCATCCTTCCACCTTCCAACCTTCCAATCTTTCCTACTTCCCAAACCTCCGCAATACCTCTGGCAATTCCGCCAACTGGCTAATCGTGGCATCCGGCCGGAGGTGGCGATGGTCGGCGTTGGAAGGAGCTTCGTCCATGGTAGCCAGGATACCCTTCATGCCGGCATTGTGCGCGCCGAGGATGTCGGCGCTGAGCGTATCACCGACCACGACAATCTCCGCGGCAGGCAATCTCCACCGCTCGGCGATGAGTTGGAATGGCTCCGGTTTAGGCTTGCGCCAGCCCCAAGCCGCCGAGGAGAAGGTGGGGGACAGCAGCGGTCGGAGCGAGTGACGATTGATCAACCGCTGCACGAGCTTGTCATTGGTAGCGTTGGAAAAGAGCCCCAAGCGGTAACCCTCGCCCTTGAGGACTTTCAGGGTGTCGATGGCATCGGGAAAGGGCTGCCAGGCGGCTTCCTCATGTTCATAGAAGACCTTGATAGCCGCTTCGGCAAAAGCCTTGGTTGAGGCCGGAGCCTCGATCTTATCCAAGACCTGTTGCAGGGTTTCTTCGATGGTCACCTCGGTGTGGTTTTGGCCAGCCAGGGCCCAGGCTGCTAAGCGCGCGGTCAGGAAGGTGTCGACCAACCGCTCGGCATCCACCTTGATCCGCTTCTTTTTGAGATACCAATCGGCCATCGCCAGGGCCCCAGCCCGGGGAATGGAGTCCCAATCCTCGGTAAAGCGCAGCAGAGTGCCGCCCAAATCAAAGATAATACCTTTAATCAACTGCCAATCTCTCTTTCTTCACTGGGTGGAGCCTCATCCATCGTCAAGGCCAGCGCTAAAAAGCCCAGCATATAACCCAAGTAGTTTGGCTGCAAAAAACGGGACGTATAAAAAAAGGGTAACAGCAAGAGCACGTAAGCATAGAGCATGGTGCTCAATGTATTATTTTGGGTTTGCCGCCAGAGCAGCAGCAGCAGCAACGGGAAGGTGACAATTGCCCCGGGAATGACAAAGGGCCAGTACTCAAAGCGATCGGCCACCCAGCCGAAGGCCAGCACTAAGTTGCTCGCGCCCCAGCCCCAGATCTGGTAGCCGGTTTCGCCCTGACCGGAGGACCAGCGCCAGACGTCATCATACATGGCCGCCGGGTTCCAGACAAACCACGGACCGATAAGCAGTAGCGCGGTCACCGGCAGGGGCCAGGCTCGCCGGACGAGTGTGGTGAGGTGGCGGCGCCAGGTGGCGACGGGCGGGATGAATCGCGGGCCCCAGCTATCGCCCAGCAGATAGAGCAGCCAGAATGGGATCAGGAACCAGGCCGTTGGTTTGCTGGCGCAGGCCAGGCCCACCGCCACCGAGCCAAGCCCGAAGCGGCCAGCCCTCACCCGGGCTCGGTCCGGCCCCGGCTTGACCAGCCAGAGGGCCAGCCCAACCCAGGCCAGGACAAAAGGATCGTTCTCGCCAAAGATGACGCTCGTGCCGGCAATGGGGTTTAGCCCGATGACGGCCAGCGCGATCAGCCGCTCGGTGGGGCGGCGGACTAAAGCCGGCACCAAGAGCAGCGTTACGGCAAAGAGCAGCAAATAGACCAGGCGCTGATCGTACCAGCCCAAAACGGCCTCGCTCAGCAGGCGAAACGGCGCGGAAAAGACAAAGGTCCAGGGCAGGTAAGGATAGTGGTACAAAGCGGTCCGGTATTCGCTGAAGCCCCACTCGGCCATCGGCGTCTCGACATAGTCCTCGACGTAGGGATTGAGACCCCGCAGAAAGTAGTCGATCGCCGCTTCGGTTTGGATGGTGCCGCCGTCGTGGCTGTAGCTGGCCGGGCCGCGCTGCTGGCGCAGACCAATATAGAGGAAGGTCTTGCCGAAAATAAGTAGCAGGATAAGGCCGTACAAGAGCCCGAGCTTAAGGTAGTGGGATTGCTGTGGCCGGCTGAAAAAATCGACCAGCAGGTACAGGACCAGCAGCCCAAAGGCGGCGACAATCAGCATCAAGCTGACCGGATCGACGTTGTAGCCGGCGAGTAGATCTAGACTCCAGGCCGGCCACCAGCCCTCGACCAGTTGGCGCACGTCGCCAAAGCGAATCTCACCCACCCCGGCCACATCGGCCAACGTATCAATCTGCACCCGAGCCGTAACCAGGGCAAATAAAATGAGGACGTCAAGCGATCTTTTCAAAGCGGCTGGATTATAGCACGGCTGAGATGAGGGCCACAAGCTTTTACATTTGTTACAACCCCAGGATAAAGCGAGCAATGTTAAAGTAAATGAACAGTCCGGTGGCATCGACCAGGGTGCTCATGACCGGCCCGGAGACCACGGTCGGATCGATGCCCAGTTTGGTCGCCAGCAGCGGCAGCAGCGAGCCCGCGCCCGTAGCCCAGAGTACAATCGCCAGGATGGAGACGGCCACGGTCAGGGCTAATTGGGTATTACCCACCCAGACAAAAGCCAGGCCAAAGGCCACTAGCGCCATGCCGATCCCAATGACCGACCCGACACTGACCTCGTGCAGCCAGACGCGCCAGACGTCGCGCAGATCAATATCGCCCACGGCCAGGGCGCGGATGATGGTCGCCGTGGTTTGCGAGCCGGCGTTCCCGCCCGTCCCGATCAGCATCGGAATGAAAATGGCCAGAGCGACCACGGTCTGGAGTTCATTCTGAAACGTGTCCATGACCCACCCGGTCAGCGTGGCGGTCAGGAAAAGCATCAGCAGCCAGCCGATGCGCTTGCGCGTCATCGTAAAGACGCCGGTATCCAGGTAGGCGCGGTCCAACGGTTCGGCGCCACTTAAGCGTTGAATGTCCTCGCTGGCCTCAGCCTCGATGACGTCGACCAGGTCGTCGATGGTAATGACCCCCAGCAGGTGGCGGTACTCATCGATCACGGGTAGGGCCAGCAGGTCGTAGCGCTGCATCAGCTCGGCACAAGCTTCCTGGTCGGTGTCCGTTTGAACGGAGACGACATCAGTCTCCATAATCTCCATAATTGGCGTGGAAGGATGGGCCACAATCAACTGCCGCAAGTTGATCACGCCAACCAGCCGTTTGAGCCGGTCGGTGACAAACATGTAGTAAATTGTCTCTTCGTCGGGATGCCAGGTCCGGATCGCTTCGATGGCCTGACCGGCGGTCATGCGGCGCTGCAGGGCAATATATTCGGTGGTCATGAGGCCACCGGCTGTATCGTCATCGTACTGGATGAGAGACTGGATCTTGTGGGCTGAGCGAATTTGAGCCATGACCGCCGCGGCCTGGAGCGGATTCAAATCATCCAGTAGGTCGGCCGCTTCATCCGGCTCCATCTCGTTGACGATTTTGACCAATGTTTTGAGCGGTAGTTGCACCGCTAACTCGGCCGCATCTTCATCATATAACTCTTCAATGATGTCGGCCGCATCAGCCGGATTAAGTTGGGGCAGTAAAGTTGCTTGTTCTAACTCAGTCAGGTCTGAGAAAACGTCGGCCTGGTCGGCCGGGCGTAGGGCCTCGATGAGGGACGAGGCGGTGATGAGGTCATCTGACTCGAGCGCGTTTCGCATGCGAGTCAGCGTGTTTTCGAGAACAACCTGCTCCATAAAACACCTCCGGTTATTTCCCCGGCGGTCTCCTCGGAGCGGGTTACCGACGGGGGGTTATTTGATTGTTTTTAGCATAAGTATAAAAGGTAGGGACCGAGGTCCCCAAATACTGGGTAACGAACTATCGTCCACCGTAACAGCCTTTTCACTTTTGGCAGAAATTTTTGGGTTCATAAGTAAACCTAATTTGCATTGTAGTTTAACGTGTTCAGTTTGTCAAAGGTGACTTTTTGGCTAGTGGGTTTGACTCCCCTTTTAAGCTGGACTACACTGCCGCCATGCTCAAGCTTAAGCTGTTGCTGGTTGTGGCCTTGTTGATCGTTGCTCTAACGGCCTGCGAAGCGCCCACGCCCCCGCCTTCGCCCACGCCGTGGCCAACCGCTACCCTTGAGGCGACGGGGACGCCGGCTGCCGCTGTGGAAGTAGCGACCGCCAGCCGCCGCGTGGAGCCGTCACCGACCCCGACGGCGATTTTGGCGACGCTCAGCGTGTGGGAAAATCTGCCTCCGGCTCAAGCCGAACAGTTGGCCCAGGACATCGAACAGTTCCAGGCTCAATTTCCGCAGTATCAGGTCGAGCTCCGGCACTATAACAGTCCGGAAGAGTTCCTCAAGGGCGTTTCCGGCCAAACGGTCGATTTTGACATTGTCTTGGCGGCGCCGCCGCTCTTGGGCAGCCTGTGGGCCATGGAGCGTTTGGCCCCGCTGGCCGATTTCTTTCCGCCCAGCTTTCTCGGCGCCTTTGAGGCCGTCACCTTGGCCGGCGCCGAGCAAGAGGGTCAATTGTGGGGTCTGCCCGACACGACCGGCTTTCACCTGTTGCTCTTCTACAATCGCGATCTAGTCGATAATCCGCCCGGTGACACCGAGGGGCTGGCCCGGCTGCCGGAGGCGCTGGCCGGCCAAGCGGCGGGGCTCGGGCTCAATAGCTACGATCCGATCTGGCTGCTGCCCTGGCTGTCGGCCTACGGCGGCTGGCTGACCGACGAGGCCGGCGCCCCTACCCTTGATAGCGAGGCAATGGTCGCCGCGCTGACGCTCTATCTCGACTGGCAGCAACCTCAGACGCCGCTGGCTCCGGTCACCACCTATCACGAGATGCAGGCTAACTTCCTCAACGGCAACCTGGCCACCATCATCGATGGTGAGTGGGCGATCAGGGAACTGGCCGGCACCAACCGCTTGAGCTGGAGCGTTGCCCCGCTGCCGCGCCTCAGTCAATCCGGCGAAAGTGCCCAACCCCCGGCTCCGCTCCTTCTGGGACGCTACTGGGCCATCAGTGCCGACGTCGTTTCCGGCGACCAGGTCCTGGCCATCACCGCTTTTCTCGACTCAATGACTCGCTCCGAGCGACAACTGGCCTGGACCACTCAATTCGGCTTGCTGCCGACGCGCCGGGAGGCGTTGGATGCGCCCCTCATCATCAGCGATCCAATTCTGCGGGCGAGCATGCTCCAGATGAAGGCCGGTCGGCCGGTCCTGTTGGGGGTTAATGTCAATTTATTGCTCGATGCGATGCGCGCGCCGCTGAGGGAGGCATTGGCCGGCACACTCACCCCGGCCGAGGCTGCGGCCGCGATGCAGGCCAACGCCGAGGCGCTGCTTCTTAACAGCGGTCAGTGATCGGCTAAACCTTGGGTCTGAGTCGGGGCCTCGGCCACCGGCTACTGCTGATTATTGCCGGCCGAGCGAAGATCAATCACCGTCTCGCCCACGTTTTCAAATCCCCCGTCTACCGCGTGATACACAACAATCTGGACGGCATCCGGCTGGGCCTGGGGCGGCAAGTCCAAAGCGTAGACATCCCGGACAATCGCTCCCGGAGTCCAGCGGCTGGTCGGGTAGACGCCCCAGACCGGCTGGTGATCCTGGATGAGCGGGGCATCGCCCTCAAAGATGGTTTGCCCGGCAATGAGCGGCCGGACCGAGATGGTGTAATCCAGGAGCAGAGGCGCATCGGCGCGCCAATAGAGGGCCAGCCGCCAATTGGCCAGTGGGACGGAGGCGGGTAGCGTTGGGCTTGGCTCGATCTGCTCCCAACCGATCAGCCGGAGCGAGTCGCCAAAGACCAACTCAAGCGCGGTGGCCGTGGCCGGCAGGCGGGTGGGGGGGATGACCGGTAGTTCGATCAACTGTTCGCCGGCTGCCTGAGGATAAACGTCCGCAAAGCGGATGGCGCCGGGCGCGGCGGCTGCGCTTTGACGGGTCAGGTACAGGCCGGGGACAGGGTCGATGACGGACGGCGGAGGAATGAAATCGCCCGCAGCGGTAGGAATGAGGCCGGGGGCCAGGCCCCAAACGCGGGTTAGATACTCCAGCGCCAGGCGCTCCTCAAAGCCGGCCGAGACAAGGGTCGGCACGCTCGGCCGGTCGGCCAGAATGGCCCAGCCGGGATCAAGGCCGGTATCGCCGGGGCGATCGTGCTGGTTGGCGCGCGGCAAGTTGGTCACCAGGCGGAAGGCCAGCAAGCCGACGAGCAGCAGACTAATCAGGAGGCCAGCGGGCCGGCGAAAAAGTGGAGAGGTGGGCGTCTCTGGCCTGGATCTTCTGTCTGCCTGTCTTGTGGCAAAGCGGTCCATCAACCAGGCCAGGCCGGCCCCAAAGCCGATGGTGAAAATAGGGTAGGCCGGCATAATCACCTGAAACCAGTTGCCGAAGCGATAACTCCAGCAAAAGATAAAGTAAATGAGCAGGGTGCTGGACAAAAAGATCGCCCGGCGCCAGCTCAGACAGAACAGCCCGAGCAGCCCACCCAAAAAAACCGGCCAGGTTAACTCCCAGCCCATCAGCCAGGGAAACTCGTCGGTGAAAAGGACTTGCCAGTTGAGGCCGGGGGCCAACTCATCGCGGCCCTGCTGAATGGTCAAGAAATCGACAAACCAGGCCCAGGTGGTGGGCCAGTCGCCTTGACCCCGCCATTCGGGGTGCTGCGCGCCACGAATGTAGATATACGCGTAACTAAGCAGGGGCAGGCCGGTCAGCCCCACGGCTTGCAGAACGAGCGTGGGTCGCTTAAGGTAAGTGAACAAGTACGGACCAGTTGGCCCCCGCCGGGAAAAAACGAACCATAGCAACGGCGGTACAATGAACAGGGTGGTGACCATATTGGCCAACATCGTCCCAGTGACAAAGGCCATCGTCAGGAGTAGAAGGTCGCGGGGTTCCTCATCCCAGGTGAAGGCCAGCCAGATGATCAGCAGGGTTTGAAAGACGGCGCTGGTGTACTGCTCGGTGGTGACGCTGTAATACCAGAAAAAAAAAGTGGTCCCGTGAAAGGCCGTCAGCAGGACGGCCGGCAGCCAGGAGTCGACCAGCGCATCGAGATCGTCGAGTAGATTCGGTGTCGCGGCGGGGCGGTGCGGCTGAAAGATGGTGAGCAAGATTAAATACAAGAGTGCTAACCCGGCCAGTGCCCACAGCGTAGAGTATAAGGATAGCAGTTGAATCGGGTTGACCCAGGAGCTCAGTAGGCCGCGTCCCAATCGAAACCAGATCCAGCCGCCGATGGTGTAAAGCGGGTAACCCGGCGCGTTGCTCGGCCGGGCCTCGACCTGGGCGTACTGGTGCGTGATCAGATCGCCGCCGGTCAGCTCGTCCGGACGCAGGCCGTTGTCCAGGGTGAAAAGGTAGAGGAGGGCCATCGTCAGAAGGAGGGCCAGCCCTACCCGGCGGGTAAGCGGGTCGGTTGGGAAGATGGTAAGCGCATTTGGCATCGCGGCTAACTATAGGCCAGCCTGAAGCGATTGTCAAAAGAATTTTAGACCGGTACCGGCGGTTGTTGACAGATTTTCGGAGCGTGGTTACCATGGAGGCGGCCCTAAAAATTGGTCATGAGGTGCCCCAGGGAGCTGGTTAGATAGCAAATGCAACCTTCTCGATTTGAACCTATGCCGGGTAGTGCTACCAAGTTTTGGAGCGTGCTTAGCTCTCTTTTTGTGGCCGGCGGTTTAAGCATGATCGGTTTTGGCGGTTGGATGCTCGTTGGCCAGCAGTTGGAAGTGGCCAATCCGCCGGCCCGTGTTGTCGAAGCCGCTGAGATCCTGGTGGAGCAGAAAGCCGTGCCTTTGGCCGCCTCGTTCGTAGCCAAGTCCTCCGCTTTAACCGAGAAGTCGAGTCCCGCTGTCCTCGCCGATGAACTGATCTCGGCCAAATCACCGGTGGCGGCGCCGGTGATCCAGCTAGAACCCCCAGCCACCCTGGAACCGGTAGAGGCGACGGCGGCGGCGGTCGCCGGTGAGCTGGCCGACAGCTCGGAGTTGGGGTTTATTAAGCAGGCGGCTGCCACTCAATCCCTCCTCAAAAAGAGGGTTGAAGTCGTTGAAATCCAGGCCCCCACGGCGGTTGAGGTGGCAACGCCCGTCTTCCAGCCGGCCGGTGAAGGGCAGGCGCTGACGCTGGCCGATAACCCGCTTGAAGTGGTAGAGGAGGAGGCCAGCCAGCCGGCGCCTGACCAGAGCAACGCCGCGGCGCTGCCGGCCGAAATGCCGGTCCCACCAGGGCAGCCAGCGGCAGCCTTAACCCGCATCGTGGCCGAAAGCATCGGCCTGGATACCGGGGTGCTGGAGGTTGGTTGGCAGAAGGTGGTCCAGAATGGCGTGGAAACCAACGTCTGGATCGTGGCCGATTATGCCGCCGGTTGGCATCAAAACTCGGCTCTGCCGGGCAAAGGCGGTAATATCGTGATCTCGGGGCATCACAATATCAAGGGCGAGATTTTTCGCTATATCGTTGATCTGGAACCCGGCGCAATTATCTCGCTATATGATGCTAACAACCAGCGGTACGATTACTATGTTGAAGATAAATTTATAGTAAAAGATAAGGGCGAGCCGGAAGCTGTCCGCCGCGAAAATGCCAAGTGGATTGGCCAATTCAATGAAGAGCGGCTGACCATGATCACCTGCTGGCCTTACAACAACAATACCCATCGAGTTGTTGTCATTAGCAAACCGGTGCCGGTTCAGTAAGATGCATTTTCTGCACGCCCCTCAAATCTGGCAAGATTATCCGCAGTTGGTCCCAGGCCTGCTCTTTGTAGAAAACGTCCACCCCAATGTTAGGGTCGATGATCAACTCCAGCCCCTCTTTGACCGCGCCCGCCAGAGAATGCGCGAGACGACCGAGTCGCAGTTGGCCGAAATTGTTGCTTGGCGGCGGGCGTTCAGCCAGATGGGGCTTAAGCCCACGCAGTACCGCTCGGCCGGCGAGGCGCTGTTGCGGCGCTTTCGCAAGGAAGATGATCTACCGCGGTTGCACCCGCTGGTCGATCTCTGCAACGCGGTCTCGCTCGCCTTTGCGCTGCCGGTGGCTGTTTTTGACCTGGCTCAGGTCGACTCGTTTTTAGAGGTGCGCTACGCCACCGGCGTGGAGCAATACCTGGCCTTTAACGACGAGGTGGAGACGCCACCAGCCGGTGAAGTTATTTTCGTCGATGCCGGAAATCAGGTTCACGCCCGGCGGTGGACCTTTCGCCAGAGCCGGCGCTCGGTGATTGGGACTGAAACCCGCCAGGCGCTGATCGTTAGTGAGGCCCTGCACGAAACCGGAGCCGGGGACATGAAAGCTTTAATGAAGTCCCTGGTCGCTAATTTGGCTCAGGTCTGGGATGTCCCCAAAAAGCAAGTTATTCTTACGGCTGAATCTCCTCGTTTTGACCTCTAGCTAAAAAAAATCTCCCCAGACCCCATTGTCCAGGGAGATTTTTAGAAGGTGAACTGCGCTAGTGCAGTAGTAGCGCCTAAGCAAGCATAGCGGTGTTTTGACGAGTTACCCCTTGCAGCCAGCTTTCAAGTTCGGGCCAGTGTTCGGCGTAATGTTCCCACGTATAGTGAGCTACAATCCGTTGCACCAATCGATTGTTGATGCGCCCCGGCGGTAAGCGTCGAATTACCAGAAGCAGGGTCTCGTGAGCCGCTTTAAAATCAGTCTCAACTTCGGACCAACTCCATTGTTTGCGCTCCAAATAAAACTCTTGGGTCAAGCCCGGTTCATCCGGGGTGGCGGCTAAAGGCCCATCCGTGGAGTGAGCGTGATCTAACACAATGGCGCATCGGCGGACCCAGGCGGCCAGGTGACCGATCACGTCTTTTACCGACCATTGTCTCGCCAGTACCGGCATTTCTAAGAAAGCGGTCGGACAGTCCTGGCACAAACGCAGAGTGCGAGTGTAACCAGCTTCGATTGATTTGGTCACCATGATAGTGGTTGGATTGGTGGAAGACATCAATAGGTTTTCGGTCATCGAAATTATCGCACAGAAAAGTCACCGTCGACATTCTGTGCTAGTAAAAATTTTGTCAGTGTTGGTTGCAGTTCAGTTAAAACGCTTCGTTTTTCGATATAAACACTCGCGCCATCGGTCAAGGCGTGGCTGCGGGTGGTATCACTGTCAAAACTGGCCAGAGCCACGATAGGAGTCTGAGGTAGAGATTGGCGGAGTTGTTTTAAGGTGGTAAGGCCTGCTGCGCCCGGTAGGCCAATATCGATAATGGCAATCTGAGGGGGGCTGATTTGCGAGAAGGTGAGGGCTTCATCACTGTTGCAGGCTTCGGTCACCTGGCAGCCCGGAAACTTAACCTCTAGCCAGCGCCTTAAGGTAAGTCGTAACAAGGCATGATCCTCAACGACTAAGAATTTGGCTGGCATACGCTGCTCCAGTACTGTTATCGCGATACTTTCGTGTGAAATTGATATAAGATTAGGGGTTATCGAGCGGGATTTTCTGGTAAACATTGGAGCTGTAAGTTTTACCTCCCCCCTGATGCCAAGTTTAAGGTCTAAGACCTAAAGGACTTGATCTTATTCTACCTGCGATGACCTGCCCTGTCTGTAAAAATTCTTTGACAAATATCGTCAAGGAAACTTGATAGTTCCTCACTTCTGCCTGATTCACCCCGTTTCAGAGGCCGCCAGCAACAGATATAATTGGTCTGGCGGTTGGTTATGGTATAATTTCCGGCATGTTTATGAAGTAGGCTCCCTTTTATGGCTCAATTTAGGTCGTTGCCCAAACCTAAAGTCCAGACCATTTCGGATGGCTCCCTGGAAGGGTTGTTGCTGGTCCTGTGTTCAATATGGATTTTAGGGAGTGCGCTGATCATTGTGATTTGTGCCGTGGGGGTTGGACCGAATTGGTATCGCTACTGGCAGCTTCATAGTCAGGGTGAACTGACGTCCGGTCGCCTGATCCGGCGCGATGCCGGCGACGAGTGGGCTTCGCATATCTATGAATTTACAGTGCCGGCGGTCGACGGCTTGCCCCAGCCGTACACCGGTCACCAATCGGTTAGGGTAGCGACTGTTCCACCGCTGAGAACTGGCCAGGAGATCTCGGTGCGGTACCTGCCTGAAGATCCTACGTTGTCCGCTATCCAGCTCTATTTTTCGGCTCCGAGCAAGACGCCGCTGATATTTGGTGGTTTGGGGGTGTTGCTCGTGTTGGTAGGGCTGACCGTCCTGCCCCAGCGCTGGCGAGCCTGGGCCCGGATCCGGTACTTGCGCTCTCGAGGGCAGGTCGCCCTGGCCACAGTGGTCAATCGCTGGCGGATAGCCGATCAGCAGCAAAGGGTTATTTATTGTGTCGCTTATGAATTTGAGGCCCTGCTGCCAGATGGCGGGCGCCGCCTGATTTTGGCCGCCGAGTCAAGTGAACTGGCCTACCAGTCGCTTCAACTGAATCAAACCACTCCGGTCCGTTATTTGCCCCAATCGCCGGAGATCTGCTGTCTTGACCTGCAACCGCTGATCGAGCAGTATCTGGGAAAAAAGCTGGCTCCCAACCCGCTTGAGCCAAAGACCGAGCCGCCGGATTAAGAGCCGGCGTTTTTTTTAATCAATCCACCGGAGAGGTTCGCGCTTGCAGCACCACCCGGCGGACTCGATCCAGCCCCTGGATCGTTAGCCAGCGGCGGACATAGTCTGTATTTTGAAAGCTGCGTCCGGTTTCCGTAAATGGTAAGCCGGTTGGATCGTGAACGGCGATGAAGGTCAAGTTGTCGGCGTCCTGGCCAGCCAGGGGACCGACCAAAGCCAGACCCAGCCCACCCTCGGGGGCGACTTGCCGGGCTAAGGCGGTAGCCAGCGTTTGACCGCTGGCCGGGCCAAAATCCCAATTCCCCGAGAGTTGAAGCGCTTCAACCGCTTGCTCGGGCGTCAAGTTGTAAAGCTCGGTGGCAATGAGGCCGGCGTATCCGGCCTCGCCTAACTCTTGTCCAATCTGCCCGCCGGTCAAGGTATCGACCACTCCCAAGGTTAACCCTCTTTCAGCCAGCAACCGGCCCACCACCTCGGCGACAGTTTCTCGCTCAAATCCGTAGATCGCAATCCCTAACCGGCGGCGCAGTTCAGTTTCAACCGGCGCAATGAGCGCTTCGGCTTCAGCCTGGGTGTCGGCTTTGGCTGCGATCCGGACATCGGTTTGGCCGGCGTGAGCGGCGAGGCCGACGGTCGGATTGCGGCCGGTCATCAGGTCGCCAATGACCCGGTCGATGTTGCTTTCACCCACGGCACAGGTGCGCAAGACCCGTACTTGAAGCACCCGTGCGCCGCCGGTGCGCTCGATGAGCAGGGCCAGGACGGTATTCTCCATCATATACGTCAACTCGCGCGGCACGCCCGGCAGCGAGATCACAAAGCCGCGACCGCGAGTGTCTTCGGCCAAGAAGCAGGGCGCCGAACCCACCGGATTGGGCAACGGCAGCGCCCCTTGGGGCAGGTAAGCCTGGCGCTTGTTATTTTCGCCCATCTCGCGGCCAAAGCTGCGAAAGCGGGCGGCGATCTGCGCTTCCAACTCCAGACTGTAGACCAGCGCTCGCCCGGTCGCGTCGGCGACGGCCTGGCGGGTCATGTCATCGACGGTGGGACCAAGCCCGCCGGAGGTGATGACCACCGGGGCGCGATCAAGGGCTGCATTCAGCACGGCCGTGATACGCAGCAGATTATCGCCGACAGTGGTTTTGTAATACAGATCCAGCCCGATCTCGCGTAAATATTTGGCGAGTTTGGCGGCATTGGTATCGATAATTTCGCCGAGCAGCAGCTCGGTGCCGATCATCACGATTTCGGCGTGCATAGTTGTCTCCGCTTGTGATTAGGTCTGAGTTAGGGAGCCGGCTCGCTTGGCAGGAAAAAGCTAAAGGTTGCGCCTTCTCCCAGCCGGCTGGTGGCCCAAATGCGGCCGTGATGGGTCTCGATGATCCGTTTGGCGATGGCCAAGCCCAGGCCAGCTCCGCCGGTCTCCCGGTTGCGGCTTTTCTCGCCGCGAAAGAACTGGTCGAAGATGTGCGGTAAATCGTCCGGCGAGATGCCGTCGCCGGTGTCGCTGATGTGCGCTTCGACGCCGGTCGGGGTGGCTCGCGTTGTCAGCGTAATCGATCCGCCGGCGGAAGTGTGACGAACCGCATTCTGCACGAGATTGTAGACAACGCGCTGGATCTTCACAAATTCGGCCTGAATATCGGGCAGGTTGGGGCTGAAGTCAGCGTGGAGGGCAATGCCCTTGCGATTAGCCTGGGCCTGGGTGGACTCGATCACATCGGAGAGGAGGTCGTTTAAACTGATGAGCTCGAGCTGAAGCTGGATCTGCTCACTTTCTAGCTTCGATAGTTCAAAAAGGTCGTTGATCAGATGCGACAGATTTTCGCTTTGGGCGTGGATGGTCTGGTGGTAGCGCTGGACCATCGCCGGCTCGGTGACAACCCCGTCCGTCATGGCTTCGATCATGGCCCGGATCGAGGCGAGAGGGGTTCGTAAATCGTGGCTGACGGCAGCGATAAGATTGCGGCGCGCGGCTTCCATCTCTCGCTGCCGGGCCGACGCTTGCTGCAGTTGATCGGCCATCGAATTGAAGGCTTCCGCCACTTCGGCCAGTTCATCGTTCTCATTCAGGTTAACCCGGGCTGAAAAATCGCCTTGGGCTAACTGGTGGGCCCCCGCCTGGAGGCGACGCAGCGATTGAGTCATGCTGGCCGCCAGGAGATAGCCAAACGAGGCCGACAGCAAGCCAGCGAAGATGAGAAGCAGCCCCAAAAGCAAAAAATCGTGCTGCGAGACGAACATCAATTGCGAGGTAACGAAGATATTGAAGATGGCGATTACCACGCCGAGGCTGTAAGCCAACAAGATTTTTAGGCGGATCGATCTCAGCCGCTGCCGGCCCAGCAGAAAGACCAGATAGCCCACGGCCAAAGAGGGTAAGCTGGAGGTTAGCAAGAACTGGATTAAATCGGTGAGATCGCTGGAGGGAGCCTGCATGACATAGATGGCTATCCCCAGCGCCGCTAAAAAGGCAAGCCCCAGGCCCAATAGGATCGGCCAAAAATGTTGCCACTTAAGCGTAGCTGTCACAGCATACCTGTTCGTCGTGTAGGGCCGAACCGGAGAGCCGGCCGGTTGTAAAGAGAGTGATCGCCTGTTCTATCCACCTGTTCCTCAATCTCGGCCGGTGGTGAACTTATAGCCCACGCCCCAGACCGTCAAAATATAGGCTGGCTTAGTCGGCTGCGTTTCGATCTTTTCGCGTAGGCGGCGGACGTGGACGGTTACAGTGCTGGCATCCCCGAAGAAGTCGAAACCCCAGACATTGTCCAAGACCTGGTCCCGAGTAAAAACCTGACCGGGATGGCTCATCAGGAACCACAGCAGGTCAAACTCTTTTGCGGTCAAAACGATTTCGCGATCGCTAACCCAAACCTGACGAGTGGCGGGATTGGCCATTACCTGGCCAATGGTGATCGGTTGGGCGGGGGCTTCGCTGGCTGAAGCAGCGTTGGCTCGGCGCAGCACGGCCTTGACCCGGGCCACCAACTCCTTGGGACTGAACGGTTTGGTGACATAATCATCCGCGCCCAGCTCTAAACCGGCAATCCGGTCATCTTCTTCACCTTTGGCCGTCAGCATAATAATCGGGACGCCGTAATCGCTCTCGCGGAGGGTACGGGTCAATTGCATCCCGTTGAGCAGCGGCAACATCAGATCGAGCACAATCAGATCCGGCCGATGCCCTTCTAAAGCTTGCAGCGCGGCGGCGCCGTCGGCCGCGGTGTCGACCTCAAAGCCTTCGCGCCGCAGGTAGAGCTCAACCACCTCGCGGATGTTGGGTTCATCATCTACAACCAAAATGCGAGTTTTAGGGGACATTGCTTACTCCGCCAATAGGGCTTGAATGATTCTTTCCTGCTCTTCATATCTGCCCTCGCCAATGTGGATGTGGCGCACGTGACCGGCTTTGTCGATGAAGTATTTACTGGGCCAGTAGCGTTGGTTAAAGGGTTGCTTGTAAGCGCGCCAGGTTTGCCAGTCATTGTCGATAGCGACCGGATAGGGTACATCTAAGCGTACCAGAGCTTGCTGGACGTTGTCAATATCTTTTTCAAACGAAAATTCCGGCGTGTGGACCCCGATGATGACCAGTCCTTCCTGACTATAACGGTGGTGCCATGCCCTCAACGAGGGCAAGACGTTTATACAATTAATTCAACCATAAGTCCAAAACTCAACGATAACGACTTGACCCTGCAAATCGGCCAGCTTGAGCGGATCGGAATTGAGCCAAACCTCATTGTTGAGTTCCGGTGGTCGGCCCAACACGTCGAGGTCAGCCAGCAGTTGTTGCTGCGCCGGGGAGGGTTCAAGGTGGTAGGTTGCCTCGAACGCCTGGCGGTCGTTGGGAATGAAGAGTTGTTGGCCAACCGTCAGTTGGGCAGGGCTATCGATGGTCGTGTAGCGCTCGTCCTCGCCGGCTTTGAGGTTGGTTGCGGCAATGAGGACACCGGTGGCCGCCGGATCGCTAAAGTACTTTTCCGTCAGGCGAGCCAGCTTGTCATCGGCCTGGACCGTGTAAGTCTGCCCCTCAAGCGGCAGCGCCGAAGAGGTGGCGGCCAACAGCGGCCTGAGGCCGATTAAGAAAAACAGGATCAGGAGGCCAAAAACTATAAGGCTGCGGGTCATTAATCATTTCTCCTTCCCCGATCATAAGGGCGGGTTGATTTCTCAAACAGGGTAGCAGCCAAATGTTACAAATCCCTTGCAGATTTGCCGACTTTGAGGCGATGGTTATGACAGAGGCGACAATTTGTCTTCAACGGTCAGCTCGAGTTACAATTTAAGACTCATGCGGGAAAAAGAAGAAACGCAGAAAATAATAGGTGATTTGGGTAACTTCACCACCCGATCAGGCCAGCTTGTTAAATTGCGTTACCTCGAGAAAAGAGATGCGCCGCTACTGGTTGACCTGTTCAATCATCTTTCGGTAGAGTCGCGGCGGATGCGCTTTCAGTGCTATACGGAAAAGTTGCCGGATAAACGCGTTTGGCAAGAAGCGGCTCGCTTAGCTAACCTGGATCCGCAGTGCCATTTGGCCATTATGGCGACGATTACAGAGGCTGATGGCCGGGAGTGCGCGGTCGGCGTAACCCGTCTGGCTCGAGCCTATCCGCACGACAAAGAAGTTGAGGTCGCCATTGTGGTCCGGGATGATTTTCAGCGCAACGGTTTGGGCAAGTACCTCTTGCGGAAGCTGGCCGAACGAGCCAAAGCGCTGGGCATTACTCACTTTACCGGCTGGGTGCTGGCTGAAAATGTGCGCTTGATGAAGCTGATTGAAAACCTGGAGGTTCCGGTCGAGTCGGAGATGCGGTACGGCCAGCGCAAGATCCGCGTACCGATCTAAAAAGCCCGTCTCCATTTGGCGAAAACGGGCTTTTGATGCTTGCAGCACAAAGTAGTTTACGAAGGTAGATACCCGGCAATCTGGTCTGGAAAAGCCCGGGCGTTAATGGGCTTGGAGATGACGCCATCGCAGCCGTAAGCACTGGCCATCTCCCGAGCCGTATCCTCTGGCCAGGCCGTAACTGCTACGATTGGAATATCTTTCAACTCCGGCGTGCGCTTAAAAAAGCCGACCAGGGTTTGGCCATCGATGTCGGGTAAACCTAGATCGAGCAAGATTAGGTCCGGCGGCTCGCTGAGCGCGGCTTGCAGCCCAGTCTCTCCATCGCCAGCGTGGATAACCTCGTGGTGACGCGCCTCCAGGATGCGTTTTATAAGGAGCGCGTTTTGTTCATTATCTTCGACGACAAGTATCTTACTGATGATGGCACCCTAAATAACAAGAATTTATTATCTATCAGTATATCACAAAATATTCGTAATTTTCAACCATTCGGACTTCACTAAGACCTTGAAGATTGATATTACAGAACTCCTTTAAATCCGGCAAGATTGCCTGAGGAAGAAATCAAGGGTGTGGCCGTAATGGTCGAGATGCCGGCGGTCCCGGTCACGTCCGCGATGGTGATGCGCTTATTTAAGCATATTCCGCTGGGCGTGTTGGCTCACAGCACTCACGTGCGCGGCGACGGTCGTTATGAAAATGGGATCGAGTATCCTCGGGCCAGCGTCAAGCTGGCAACTCGTTTATCGCCGCAGGATTGCGAGTAGTTGGCCTTGGGTTATCAAAATCCAGACGAAGTCGTTCCCGCTGCCTGGCAAGGGCGGGAAGACGAAGGCGTGCTCTATGTCGGCCAAGCGGGCGAGATGTTCTACCGGGTGAGATCATGATAACCGTGTTTGTAATTATGGGCGTCTCCGGAAGTGGTAAGACAACAGTGGGCCTGGCCTTGGCCCAAAAGTTAGGGGCTCCCTTTTACGATGGAGATGATTTTCACCCGCCGGAAAACGTGGCCAAGATGGCCAGCGGCATTCCGCTGGACGATGATGATCGCTATCCCTGGCTGGTTCGGCTGCACGACTTAATCGCCGATCACTTGGCCCGCGGGGAAACGGCGGTGGTTGCCTGTTCTGCCCTAAAAAAGAACTACCGCGATCAGTTGCGCCAGGGCAATGAAGGTGTCTACCTGGTCTATTTGCAGGGTAGCCTCAATCTCATCTGGGAGCGGATGCAGGCGCGTCAGGCCCATTTTATGAAAGCCGAGATGCTGCACAGTCAATTTGAAGCCTTGGAGCCGCCCTCGGCCCATAACACCTTGATTGTCAGTGTGGAACAGGGTGTGGATAGCATCGTCAATCACATTCTGCAAAGTGTCAGCTTCCCCTGATTCTCCAAAAATATATGGCGCCAGGGGCAGACGTTCATTGATCGGCAACAGGGGCAGAGAAAATGCCTCAGCAGAAATCGATCATCATGATTGGGGCCGGGCTGGATGGCCAAATAAAGTTGCGGGAGATGATCAGCCCATCTCTCATGAGATTGAGAAGTAAAGACACCGCTGAACCGGACAGTACCTAATCGCTATTGTGACCGGCTGTGGCTCGTGTTATGCTGGGAGCGTTCTAACTTTAGTCATATTTTTTGACCTCTGCTCTTTATCAATTCAAGATAGCGGTTAGCCTGATGAGTTTTCTTGTAGGTTCAGGTCACAGTTTACCAGGTTCAAGACACCCGTTTATAACTCGTTGGTCGGCTTGTTGTGAGACCGTCCAAATGGCCGTGTTTGGAAATGGCTTAGCCGCTGTCTTGTGTTTTCTGCTCGATTCCTTTCTCCTATCGTTTAATCTAAATATAAACTTTCGTTCGTTGGGTCGGCTGCCAAGTGTTTATGCCGGCCCCTTCGCTCAACTTCGATTCTCCAACCAACTGACCACCAAGCTCTGCCCGGTTTTGGTAAGTGCCTCCCCGGTAGCCCTGGCGTTTGTTTTAGGGCGAGAGCAACATTTACAGATAAGACAAAATGAAGGAGGGTATTAATGATACCTAATTTTCGAGAGAAGATTGTTGGAGGGCTTTCCCTTGCCCTCCTACTGCTGCTAGCAACGGTTTCACTGAGTACGGCGCAGGAAGAAGCCCAGGTTTTGCTGGAACCCCTGGAGTTGACCGACCAGACACTTGTCGTTGGAGTGGTTGCGAAGAACGTGACCAATCTCTATGGGGCTGAATTTAAGCTCCGCTATGATGCCGAGGTACTGGCGGTGAAAGATGCTGAGGCTGACCGGGATGGCATTCAGGTAGAGCCCGGTGACTTTTTGCCCGCGACCGAGGGTTTTGTGGTCGTCAATCAAGCCGAGCCGGAACAAGGGAGTGTGACTTACGCCCTGACCTTGCTCAACCCGGCTCCGCCCGTCACCGGGACTGGCCTGTTGGCCCGCGTGACCTTTGAGGTGCAGCAACAAGCCACCCCCACCCTGATTGAGTTTGAGAAAGCCAAGCTGGTCTCTGTCGATCTCCAGACGATCCCCAACCGGATGTTTGGCCTGAATGTGGACGGCACCACCACTACCCCCGTCGAAATAGAGCCTGTGCCGGATGAACCGCAGGCTGTGGACGCGGCGGCCGCAGAAGTAACCGGCGCTGCCCCGGGCCAAGCCGATCAATCGGGTAGCGCGGTCGCTGAACCTTTGGCGGCTGAAGCAAGTTCGGTTCAAACGAACCCGGAGGCGGTTGGTGAATTTCCCTGGTGGATCGTGGCCTTAGGGATCATGTTTCTCGGCTTTGTAGGGTTTGGGATCCTGGCCGTCCTTGGCTTGAACCGGCCCAAACCGGCGACCGCCCCCGCCGTTTCACGGGATCAAGCACCGGTCGGAACCGGCAGTCTCATCGAAGAGTCACAGCCCCGGCAGAAACATGTGCCCGGCTCTCGTCCAAGCGCGTTTAAGTAATCATCTTGTACGATGTTCAACTCTCTTCGCCTTGACCACATACAGCGGACTGTCTCAAGCTGGCTCGACTTGAGACAGCGGCACTATGCCTTGCCACTTTTGCCCCTCTTGCTGGGGCTGGTTATCCTGTTGCCGTTCCTCCTGTACCTGCTTGGCGAGAGCAGCATCTTTGCCATTTTCGTCTGGTTTATTTTTGGCAGCCTCTGTTTGTGGATCGGCGCGGGTTTTAGCCGGGCGATCATCCCGGAGATCTCCACTTACCGCCAGGCCACCGATGCCTTTAGCCGGGTGGTCCAACATATGACCGACCAGGAGGCACTCCTCGACCAACTCACTCACCTGCTTTATGCAACCCTCAATGTGGAAGGGGTCTCGATTTGGCGGTACTATGAAGAAGACAATATCCTTAGCCTCCTCCGCGCCGACGGCGTTAGCGGAGCGGAAGCCTGGAGTGAACTGCCTTTTGATCTGCCGCTGGGCTGGTCAGGCACCCGGCTGGTTAGCCAACTGCCCGGCAGCGCTTTGAAACAGGGTTTGGAAGTCCTGGAAATGAAAGGCGCCACCTTGCTGGTCTTGGGCAATGAACTCATCGGCCTGATTAGCTTCGGCGCGGCTAAACGGAGCCGCGCTTACAGTGCGGAAATGCTGGCCTGGCTCGATCTGATGGCCGGGCAGGTGGCTCTGGTGGTGAAGAATGCCTGTTTGGTCAAAGATTTAGAAGAAACCATCACCAAACTGCAAATGGCCTACCGCCGCACCATCGATGCCGAGCAGGAAGAGCGCCGCCACATCGCTATTGAACTGCACGATGATATTCTCAGCCGCTTGACGACGATGGCTATGACTCTGCGGAGCAGTCAGCGGCGTCTCCCGGTTGAGGCCAGCCAGGTCCACCAGGACCTGCAGCGGTTGGAACAGGAAACTCACTATCTCAACCGTCGCCTGCGTGAGATTACGCAGGGGCTTCACCCTTCGGTTCTGACCGATTTAGGCCTGGTCGCCGCTCTCCAGGCCCATCTCGACTCGATTACGCAGCAGAGCCTCCCTGCCTCGGCGCCCCGAGTGATCACTTTAACCGCCCAAGGCTTTGACGATCACCGCCTGAGTGAACAGAAGCTCGAAACGGACCTGTATTACATTACCCGGCAGGCTATCGACAATGCCCTCTTCCACGCCCAGGCCGACCAAATTCTGATCCACCTCCGCTGGGGTCGCCACGACCTTAGCTTGACCGTACAGGACACCGGCATCGGTCTAAAGGACTCGCCGGAAGTGCTGATGGGCCAGTCAGGGCATCTCGGCTTGCTCTCCATGAACGAGCGGACCCTGGCCTGGCGCGGGCGTTTAACCTTTGACACGGCCGCCGACCGGGGGACTACGGTTCACGTTCGCATTCCCCTCTACCAGCCCAGTCCGGCTCTCAATCATTTGCAGGCTTATACGTATTACCTCAAACAAACCAAAGTTGAGGCAGTCCCTGAGTTAGCTCTGGTTTAACGCCTGACCCATCTAGAAGGCGGGCTGATTAAGTGGCTTGTTATCCAGGCAAGCGGCCGGCCGGTTATTTACAACTCTGTCCTTCACTGGTATACTACCCCCCCCTGAATTTTTATAGCGAGTTTTGTAAAAAAGGAGGCAGGGATGGCTAATCGACTGGCCCACGAGAGTAGCCCCTATCTGTTGCAGCATGCCAACAATCCGGTTGACTGGTACCCCTGGGGTGAAGAAGCGCTGGCCCGGGCTACGGCGGAAGATAAACCAATTTTTTTGAGTATCGGCTACTCGGCCTGCCACTGGTGCCACGTCATGGAGCATGAAAGCTTTGAGAACGAACGCACCGCCACCATTATGAACCAGGAGTTCATCAATATCAAAGTTGATCGCGAGGAGCGACCTGACCTCGACTCGATCTATATGGATGCCGTGGTGGCGATGACCGGTCACGGGGGGTGGCCGATGAGTGTCTTTCTAACGCCGCAAGGCGTCCCGTTTTACGGTGGGACTTATTTCCCGCCCACGCCGCGCCACGGCATGCCCAGCTTTGAGCAGGTCTTGGTCGGCGTGGCCAACACCTACAAGACCAACCGGACCGGCGTCGATCAAAATGGCCGGGCGCTCCTGGCCCGCATCAACGCCACGTTGCCGCTCCAGACCGAAGGCTCGCTTGACCCGGCGGTGCCGGAACTGGCGCTTCAAGCCCTGAGTCGCAACTTCGATCGGGTGGAGGGCGGGATGAGCGGCGCCCCCAAATTTCCTCAGCCGATGACGTACGATTTTATGCTGCGGAGCTACGTCCGCAGCCGGCGGTCCGGCACATTGGAGTTTGTTGAACTCACCCTGCGCAAGATGGCGCTCGGAGGCATGTACGACCAACTGGGGGGCGGCTTTCACCGTTACTCGGTCGATGCCAAGTGGCTGGTGCCCCATTTTGAAAAAATGTTGTACGATAATGCCCTTTTAGCTCGCCTTTACCTGCACGTTTATCAGCTGACCGGAAACACCTTTTACCGGCGCATCGTCGAAGAAACCCTCGACTACGTGGCCAGAGAGATGACTGACCCGGCCGGTGGTTTTTATTCCACTCAGGATGCCGATAGCGAAGGCGAAGAGGGTAAGTTTTTTCTGTGGACGCCCGAGGAGATCAAAGCTGTGCTTGGTCCGCAGACGGGCGAGATCTTTTGCAAAGCTTATGATGTCCGGCCTGGCGGCAACTTCGAAGGTCGATCCATCCTCAATGTCCCGGTCCCTTTTGGGGAAGTAGCCCAGCAGCTTGATCTATCGCTCGATGAGTTACTCAAGACCTTGGCCGCGGGTCGGATTAAATTGTTCGAACACCGTGAGCAACGGATTAAGCCCGGTCGGGATGAAAAAATATTGACGGCTTGGAATGGACTCATGCTGGCTGCGTTTGCCGAGGCGGCCCGCGTTCTGCAGCGAGCGGATTATCTTAACCTGGCGATCAACAATGCGGAGTTTGTCTTATCGACAATGGAAAAAGATGGCCGCCTGTTTCGGACCTGGAAAGCGGAGCTGGGTCAGGCTAAACTGGCGGGTTATCTGGAGGATTATGCTTTCTATGCCGATGGTCTGCTCGCGCTGTACCAATCGACCTTTAACCCCCGTTGGTTTCAAAAGGCCCGGGCTTTTATGGACGTTGTCCTGGAGCATTTCGATGATAGCCAAAATGGCGGCTTTTTTGACACCGCTGACGATCACGAACAGCTTGTCACCCGCCCCAAAAGTTTACAAGATAACGCTACGCCTTGCGGCAACAGTATGGCGGTGAAAGTCTTACTGATGCTGGCTGCCTATACCGGTCAAGCTAGGTACGAGGAGCCGGCTCAGCGCGCCCTGGTGGCACTCCAGCCGGCGATGACTCAGTATCCGGCCGCCTTTGCCCAATGGCTTGGCGCCTTAGAGTTCGCCTTAGCTCCGCCTCAGGAAGTGGCCGTTATGGGCCAACCCGACGCCGCGGACGTACAGGCGATGCTGCATGTCTTGCTCGAACCTTATCGTCCTAATCAAGTCGTTGCGGCGGTGGCCCCGGATCGGATTGTCGGTCACCCGGCCTTGGTCGAGAACCGGCCGATGCAAGAGGGGCGAGCGACAGCCTATGTTTGCCAGCGTTTCACCTGCCAGCGGCCGGTGACCACAGCCGCGGCCCTAAAAGGCCTGCTGGAGAGTTAAGGGCAACAACTCGGCTGGATACAGTTCATTAACTCACGGCTTAGAGAAAACTAAAAAAGCCACCGAAATCTCGGTGGCTTTTTGAATAAAGAAAAGAGTTCTAACTGAATAAATTAGAGATTGGCGACGATGTTGCTAAAGACGTTACCAACAACCGGGCCGAGCAAGAGCAGAATAGCAATCACCACGATGGCGACGAGAACCAAAATCAAGGCGTATTCTACTAAACCTTGGCCTTCTTCTCTAGGTTGAAAAAGCATGGCTGTGTCCCTCCTTTCTTGAAAATTTTAATATCCAACAATTTCACGTTATCATACCTTAATCTATTTGTCAATGTGTCTTCCAGATTTTTGGCATTGACCGGATTAAGAAGATTCAGCTAAATTGTTGAACGATGACTGATATTTCTATCCTATCACACAAACATTAAGATTCATATTACGAAAAGCTAAAATTTGGCCGGATTCTGAAAAATAGTACTTTTGTATGGTTTTTTTCGTTCGCAAAATTCGCTGTTTTCAGCTATTATCTAAAATATAGCCTGGCTCCTTACCAAGCGAACGTAAGGTAATTGCAGTGATGGATGAACTCATCGGCAAGCGACTTGGCCTGTATGAAGTAGAAACCCGGTTAGGTACGGGTGGAATGGCCAATGTATACAAAGCCTACCAGCCCAGTGTTGGTCGCTATGTAGCCATTAAGGTTTTGCCACGCCAAGATAGTCGCGAGTACCAGATTTTTTCCACCCGCTTCATGCAAGAAGCTCAACTGGTGGCCCGTTTAGAGCATCCCCACATCTTGCCCGTATATGATTTTGGAGAGACCAACCAGTATCTTTATCTGGTGATGCGTCTGGTTCAGGCCGGCACACTCTGGGATCGCTTTCACGGGCAGCCTTTCCCGCTTGATGAAGTGCAGCATATCATTATCCAAATCGGCGATGCGCTGGACTACGCCCATTCGCGGGGCATCATTCATCGAGATATCAAACCGAAGAATATTTTGATGGATGGTCGCAACAACGCCTTGCTGACCGACTTTGGCATTGCCAAAGATTTGCAGACCAACCTGCGTCTGACCTTGCGCGGCACTACTCTGGGCACCCCAACTTATATGTCGCCTGAACAGATTCAGGGTCAGCCGCTTGATGGTCGGAGCGATATTTACGCCCTCGGTGTTATCCTCTTTCAACTCACCACCGGACGCCTACCTTTTGACGGAGAGACGCCCCACGCTATTTCTAACCAACACCTCTATGCCCATTTACCATCGGTTAAATCTCTCAATTCAGAGTTGCCTCAGGCCGTGGACGAAGTTGTGGCTAAAGCTATGGCCAAACGGCCCGATGACCGGTACCGGACCGCCGGAGAGTTAGTGCAGGCCGTCCGAAATATCAAGCTTAGAGAGTCCTTTTATCCGCCTCAATTTCAGAACCGGATTGGCGGCCAAGTCACTGAGCCGATACCGGCGGCAGAGCTTGAAGAAAGATTAACTTTAGAACTCGATCATGCAGTGGAGCCGGACAGCGAGACGGCCAACCTGAGTATGGCCACCGATTCTCCAGCAGCCAGTGACTCATCAGCCGAGTTGAAAATACCGGCGGGCTTGACCAAGTCGTTGTCCCAAGAGTCTTCCAAAAATGGAGTCGCCAAAGACGTAGATGCTCAAGCAGAGTCCTCTTCGCTTGGAGACCCAAGTAACCCCAATCTCTTTTCGGCGCAGAGAATTTGGCAGGGGCGTGAGTTAATCCTCGCGGGCGGGATCGGCCTGGTGACGATGATTTTGCTGGCCAGCCTGATCGGGTTCAACTTGATGGGTTTAGGGGAGCCGGTCGCCTCAGGCCCGGCCACAGTGGTCAGCGGCGAACCCGGTACAAGTCCGGCCGACAGGACGGGTGACGCAGGGGGATCAACCCTTACCCGCGAAATTAATTTGGTCGTGTCCGACGATTTTAGTGAGCCGCGGCTGGAGACAAGCAACGGTTTTGACGCGAATGGTGTGCAGCGACGTTACGAGGCCGGGGCTTACGTGATTTCTGTTCAGCCCGGCCCGGTTATCGTCGATGAGGCAGAGCCGGTATTGCGAAAGAATTTGACTTACGTGGACAAGGCCATCTACGAGGATTTTGTGATAGAGGTTGAACTCCTTGAACTATCGCCAATCAGTGGCTTGAGCCCTGACGGTGAGGCGGAGAATAGCTATGGTGTTACGTTTCGCGATCAGGGCCGGAGTTACTATAGTCTGGAAATACGGCCCAGCGGTGATTTGCGGCTGACTAAGGTGATCGCTGATGAAGAAGCGTTTACGTTTAACGAGCAGGCGACCGCACTCGATCCCGATCAGCCTACCCGCCTCCGTTTGGAGGCAGTAGGATCCGTCTTTACGGTTTACGTGAATGATGACGTCTATAACTTTACCGACCCGGCTGAAGAGTATCTTAAACAGGGCGAACTGGGCTTTCTCGTAAGACCCGCCTCTGGGCAAACCGCTTCCGTCGCCTTTGATAACTTAAAAATCTGGTCGATGGTTAGCAACTGATCCTTCTTATCTCCCGGAACTCCAACTTTAGAGTATAATATGACTCGATCATAAACAGCTGGCTGACGAGGTTGTCAGCCAGCACTATCTATGATAGAAGGGTGACCCTATGTTTAAGAAAATCGTTGTCGCCGTTGATGGCTCTGAGCACAGCCATCGCGCCTTGGAGTATGGTCAGGATCTGGCCAACCGATACGAAGCAGCGGTTTGGTTAGTGCATGTCTTTCCGCATACCTCGGATCTCCTTGGCTACGATGAGTATGAAAAGTTGGTGGCCCGGCGGGAGGCGGCGGGGCAGACTGTTTTAGATGAGGCCCGTCAGACTTTGGGTACGGTCAGTTTTCCGGTGTATGAGGAACTCCTCGAAGGACCTCCAGCGGAGGCCATCATCAATGTGGCGGAAGTTAGAGGGGTAGATCTGATTATCATGGGCACCCGCGGCTTGGGCGCCTTACAGGGCCTGCTAATGGGCAGTGTTAGCCACAAGGTGATGCATCACGCCCACTGCCCGGTTTTGTTAGTCCGTTGATCTCACCAGCAGCCAGGTTGCCGACCATGCCCTCGAAATCGGGGCCTGGTCAGCCCTTTTCAGCCTGTGGTCGCTGCGCTGGCTCGCCCAGTAGCTCCTCGCTTTAGAGACTGGAGCAGTACCCGGCCCGGCCCGGTCAGCTTGGTCATAAACAGCCCCTCGCCGCCAAAGAGAATGCGTCGGCAGCCGGCCACAGACTGGATATTGTAATCGATCGCGTCGGCGAAGGCGGCTAGATTGCCGGTGCTGACCAGGATCGACTCTCCGGCCTGCAAGCGCCGGTCGATAAAGTCGCCCGCGCCGTGAATTAAGACCGTGCCCTGGCCCGAGACCTTCTGCAAAAAGAGGCCCGCGCCGCCAAAGAAAGCCGCTCCGGCTCGCCGGGCCACCGTCACCGAGATGTTGATCTGCGGCCCAAAGGCCGCTACAAACGAGCCGCGGGTGGTGATGACCGGCCCGTCAGCCAGATCCCAGGGGATGATTTTCCCGGGCTGGTTTGAGTTCAACACAACCGTTTGGTCATTGGCTGTGGCCTCAATGTAGGTCAGGCTAACCCCTTCGCCGGCAAAGCTGCGCTGGATCGCTCCGCCAATCCCTCCCGGCACTTTGAGGGTCCAATCCACGCCGAGCGTTAGCGATAAGATCGAGCCGTTGCTGGCCCAGCAGGTTTCGCCGGCGGCCATAAAAAGCCGGGCTACCTGGGCCAATTCTCCTTGAATCGAATAGTCCATTAATTTTCTCCTCCACTCGCTGTCTTCGCCGCTCTCGGGGTGGCGAAGATAGGGTCGATTTAGAGTTTTTTGCGACGGTATAGAAAGAGTCTATACTTGAACCATACTACCGACAAGTTTCCTGTCGACACATAATTATACAAATGGCTAACCAACTCTACCCTCCCCCCCTTGCTGATAACCTCGGTCCAATTGTATCGACCGGCTTTCTCAAAACTATGCTCCTGACCCTGTTGGGAATTGGCCTAGTCGTGCCGTTGAGTTTCTTCTTCGCCCCGCCAAAAGATTTATCATTTTTCTTAGCAATCTTTTTAGCTGTGGACGGCTGTCTCACGCTCTTGCTCTGGTTGCTTCAGCAAGGTTGGGTCCGCCTGGTAGCGATGCTGATCCCGCTTTTACTCTGGACCGGCTTTACGATCCCCATCCTGACCATTGATGGAATTAGAGACACCGCGGTGGTCGGCTACTATCTGACCGTTGTAGTAGCGGCCCTGTCGCTGGGCGGTACAGGCGTAATAGTGTGGGGTGGGATTTGCGTGCTGACTTTAGTGACTGCTTTTCTCACTGAACTCTACGGTTGGATTCAGCCGTCTATCCCGTTTCCTGCGGGGCTGTTAGATCTAGTTAGTGTTATTATGGCCCTGATTGGTGTGGTCCTACTAATGCGTTACGCAGTCTTGCAGATCACCCATAGCTATGACCAGTTGCGGGGCGAACTGGCTGAGCGACAGCGGACCGAAGTCGCTTTGCGTCAGTCCGAGGCCAGCCATCTGGCTCTCTTGGAGCAGACTCAGGCGACCCTGTTAGAAACAGAAAGCCTCTACCGCATTAGTCGCAATCTGGTCAGGGTCGATAACCTGCCGGCGCTGCTCCAGACGATGGCCGATGAGATTATGGCTACCCTGGCTTCTCATTGGGTGGCGGTGATTACCCTCGATTTGGAGCGGCGTCAGGTCCTCGATTTGGTGCTTGGTGGCCAAAATCTCAAAACCGTCAATGTTGACTTTGATGAGTTAATGTCTGGCTTAACCGGCTGGGCCATTCGTGAAATGAAGCCGGTAATCTCGCCCAGGGGGAGGCCTGATCCGCGCGAAAGTGAGGCGGTACAGCAGCGTCGGGAGCATAATGAAACCGGTTCGATTGTAGTCGTCCCGCTGCACTATCGAGGTAAGGTGTTGGGCACGCTGACCGCCGGTCATCATTTCACCGGACCGGATTTTACGCCGCGCGAGATCGATTTGCTGGTGGCTATTGGCAGTCAAGCCTCGAGTGCCATCGAGATTGCCCGGTTGTACGAGCAGACCCAACGGGAACTGGTCGTACGCCAACGCGCCGAAGAAGCGCTTAAAGTTTATGCCGCCAAGCTTGAGCGCAGTAACGACGAATTACAGAATTTTGCCAATGTCGCCTCTCACGATATGCAAGAACCTTTGCGGAAAATCCAAACCTTTGGCGATCGACTTCAACATAAGTATGCGGCTACTCTAGATGCACAAGGCCATGATTATCTCAGCCGGATGCAGAGCGCCGCCAACCGGATGCAAATTTTGATTCAAGATCTGTTGACGCTTTCAAGGATCACGACCAAGGCCCGGCCTTTTGAGCCAGTTGATCTGGCCGAGATTGTACGTCAGGTTTTAGTCGATTTGGAAGTCCGGTTAGAGCAGGTCAAGGGGCACGTGGACGTCGGGCAGTTACCCATTCTGCAGGCGGATCCCGTCCAAATGCGCCAGCTCTTTCAAAACTTGATTAGTAATGCCCTCAAGTTCCATCGCCGGGACGTGCCGCCGTGCGTGTCCATCTCTTGGACAAACGAACTGAACCATACCGACGGTCTGGGCCATATCATCGTTAGGGATAATGGTATTGGCTTCGATGAAAAGTATTCGGATCGTATTTTTCAGGCGTTTCAACGCCTCCATGGTCAGAGCGAGTATGAAGGTACGGGTATTGGCCTGGCCACATGTCGCAAAATTGTTGAGCGGCATGGTGGTCAGATCAGCGTGACCAGCCAACCTGGTCACGGCAGCACCTTTAAAGTTGCGCTACCGGTATGGCCGACTCCCCCGGCGGACGGTTAGCGATAGCCACGTCCTGGCTAAAGTCTCGGATCTCCCTCTTTAATTTATCAGACTGATTTGATTTCATTTTGTGACCGTATTCGTGTATTCTATCACCGTCAAAATTTCAGCTTTCGAGGTTTTATGAAACTTTATAATGCTTTAACCCAAACCGTCGAACCGTTCCAGCCGCTCAGCGAAGTAGTCACCCTCTATGTTTGCGGCATTACCCCTTACGACACCACCCACCTGGGGCACGCCTTTACCTACGCCACCTTTGATGTCCTGATCCGTTACCTGGAATTCAAAGGCTATCCGGTGAAATATGTGCAAAATGTAACCGATATCGATGACGATATCTTACGTAAAGCCAGGGAAGTCAGTGATGATTGGCAAGCGCTCGGTAACCGCTGGACCAGGCACTTTATGGAAGATCTGCGTACCCTCAATCTCCGCCCACCCGATGTTTATCCCCGGGCAACGGAGACCATTGCCGGTATGCTGGACATTGTCCAACGCCTCGTTGAGCAGGGCGTAGCCTACGAGTCGGGTGGCAGCGTCTACTTCCACGTCGATGCCTGGCCCGAGTTTGGCCGGCTGAGCCGCATCCCGCGCGAGCAGATGTTGGCAGTCGCCAATGAGCGCGGGAATCGCCCCGATGATCCGCATAAACAAAACCCGCTCGATTTTGTCTTGTGGCAAGCCCAGGCTCCGGGCGAGCCGGCCTGGGACAGCCCGTGGGGACCGGGCCGGCCCGGCTGGCATATCGAGTGTTCGGCGATGTCTTCCACGTTGCTGGGGAATACAATTGACATCCACGGCGGCGGGGGTGATCTGATCTTTCCCCACCACGAGTGCGAAATTGCCCAGTCAGAGGCCGCCAGTGGGCAGAAGCCGTTTGTTCGTTATTGGCTGCACACGGCGATGGTCTACCACGAGGGCGAAAAGATGAGCAAGTCGCTGGGCAACTTGATTATGGCTCGGGACTTGCTGAAAAATTACTCACCCGATGCCTTGCGTCTCTACCTGGCCAACCATCACTACCGCCAGGTCTGGAGCCACAACGACGAAGAGTTGGTGCAGGCCGAACAACGAGCCCGGTTGTTGCGTGAGGCGGTGGTGGTCCATTCCGGGGCCGGTCCGGCTTTGGACGACGTGCACTACCTGACCGATTTTGTGCAAACAATGGATCTCGATTTGGGCACGACGGCGGCCCTGACCATCCTCAAACAGCTCGGCGAAGCTGTCATTGAGGCCTCCCAGGCGGGCCGGGATGTCCGCCAGGCTCAGGAGACGATTCGCTCCCTGGGCAGCATCTTCGGCCTTCGCTTGGACGCCGACCAGCCCGAACCACGCGTGATCGAGGGCTGGAATAACCATCTGACCCGGTTTAACGGCTCTTAATTCAAGAGATTGTCGGCAGTTGGCTAAACCTGAAGGAAAAAGAGTGAAAAACGGACTTTTTCACTCTTTTTCGTGTACGCGTAACACGGCATTGAGCAGGAGATGATCGGCGTGGGCGGCCCCGCTGTCGGTAAGAAGCTGCACACGCTCGAGCGTGGTGGAGTCATACCAACCCAGCCGCAAACGGTAGTCGCCGGGACCGGTTTCCGCCGGGATGATCAGGGTGTACTTATCGGTGATGCGTTCGCCAGGCGACCACTCCGTCGTTGGGTAACTGCCCCAGACCGGCGGATTGTCTTGACTGGTGATGGTGAAGCCATCGGCGGCAATGAAGTGGGTGAAGACCGTGTAGGGCCGGTCGGTCGGGGCGGTGGCTTGCCAATAGAGGGATACGGTCAGTTCTTCGCCCGGCTCTAGGTGAAGAAGATACTCCGGCTCGGAATCACGCAGTGGGGCCAGGCGCGACTTGCCTTCTTTATCAAGAATCTGCCAGCCTCTAAGATCGATGCCGTGGCTAAAGGCGGCCGGATAATGGATCATCACCGCCTGGATGGCCGGCGGACTAAGATAAAGATTGAGGTTGTAAATGGGAAAGAAAACTTGATCAATCCGGTCGCCGTGCCGGTCGAGCCAGGCCAGCACTTCGCCCTGCTCATCAAAGCCCTGGCGCAGCAGCGGTAAAAACCAGATGCGCCGGTAAGCCGTGGCGATTTGCTCGGTCGCGGTCAAGCGAGCCGAGGTTGGCAGATCGCGCTCGGCGGGGACTACATAGAAGGGCAGGCCGTCGGGGCTGTAGTAGCTAACCGAGGCTTCGGGGAAGTTGGTCAGCATAACATCGCCGGTTTGGGCTTTGGCCCGCACATAGTCGTGGTACAGTTGCCAGGGTGGCGCTTTCGCGTAGATAGAATCGTTATGATAATTGGTGAAGGCAACAGCGTTAGTAAGAACAAGGCCTACAAGTAAACTAATGGCGACGAAGCGCAGTAGAAATGGAGTGCGGAAATCATTCCGCACTCCATTTCCGCTTTTGGTCAAGGGCTTGGTCCAATTTATGAAGACCAACAAGCCGGAGGCCAGCAGCAACTCAAAGGCCGGTTGGGCCTGCACCAGGAAACGCTCTTTGAAGAAGGGGCGATCGATGGAAAGCCCAATCACCCCCAGGACCGGGACCGCAAAAAAGAGAGCCCAAAAGCTGCCACTCGTCCTGTGGCGGCGCAGCAGAGCCACCAGGCCGGCCACCCAAATCGGGCTGAAGATCAGGCTAAGCCACAGCCCCCAGGCCGGATCAAGGGTGAAGCCGCTTAGTAGGGCAGTCGAGGCCTGGCGGAGGAGATCGGGGGTTGAGAGCTCGTCGATACCGCCGGCGGCCTGGCCGATGAAGTTGTACGCCAGCCCTAGACCCGGCAGGATGAGCAGCCCAACGATCACCTGCGAGGCCAGCCACAGCCATCGCTTGGACCAAAACCTCTTCGCATTGAGCAAGACAAACAGCCCCTGAAACACAATCAGAAAAACGGTGTAGTAGTGGATGTAGAGACAAGCCACCGTCCAACCGATATACGCCAGCCAGGAACCGAGCTGGGCAGAGTTCTTAGGCCGGGCCTGCGCCGGGGAAAGAGCCGTAGGGTGGGAGGCAGGTGGCGAGTTTAGAGCTGTCCACAACGCCCATGAAGATAATAGTCCAAACAGCGTAAAAAAAGGATATGAGCGCACATCCTGGGCCATCCAGATTTGTAGGGGGTTGATCGCCAGCAGCCAGGCCGCCAGCAGGGCGGCCGCGGATGAAGGACCGGCCCTGTCTTCAGGCCCACTTGCTAACTTTACTCCTTTAGCGCCTCGACCGTTGAGCGTCAGCCGGACCAGGCCGTACAGCGCTGCTACGCTCAGGGTGCTGGCCAGGACTCCGGCCAGGCGCATCACCCAGGCCGAGTCCCCGAAGAGCCACTGCCAGGGATGGAGTAGTCCATAGTAAAGCGGCGGGTGAGGATCGGTGATCCGGGAGAGTTCCCACAACTCGGTCAGTGGCAAAGCGGCATAAAGGACGGTGGCAGCCTCATCGCCACGCAGGGACTGCGCATCGAGGCGGTAGACTCGCAGGGCAAAGGCCAGCAGAATAGCGAGCAGTACCGCTAACTGCCCGAAGTGGCTTTTGTGTTGTTCGAAATGTTCCATCCACGCGTTCATTGGCTGGGTATGATACACCGGAATTCGTCCAGGCGGCAAGGAAGGGAGGGTGGAAGGATGGAAGGGCGGACCATCTTTTGCTAAAAGAGATGCGCATTTTGAAAGACGTGCTATAATACCGCCACCCGACCGTTGCCCCTACCCGTCATCAACTTTAGCCAGATTCTATTGATGATCTTTCCCGCCTCGCTAATCAAGATCTGAAAAGGATAAAATTTATGGCTCCAGTTTTAGAGCTTCGTGGTATAACCAAACAGTTCCCCGGCGTTTTAGCCAACGACAATGTGAACCTGACTCTGGAAAAAGGGGAAATCCACGCCCTGCTGGGTGAAAACGGGGCAGGCAAGACCACGCTGATGAACATCCTCTACGGACTTTACAAACCCACCGAAGGCGAAATCTATATCAACGGTAAAGCGGTCGATATCCACGGTCCCACCGATGCCATCCGGCAGGGGATCGGTATGGTTCACCAGCACTTTATGCTGGTGCCGGTCCTGACTGTCACCGAAAACGTGATGCTGGGCGAAGAGTCGCTCCGCGGCGGTCTCTTTCTCGATCGCCAATCGGTGGCCAAGCGTATCCGGGAAATTTCTAAGACCTACGGCTTGCATGTCGATCCGGATGCCTATGTTAAAGATTTGCCGGTCGGGATCCAGCAGCGGGTGGAGATCATCAAGGTCTTATATCGCCAGGCCAACATCCTCATCCTCGATGAACCGACGGCGGTGTTGACCCCGCAAGAAGTAGAGGAGCTGTTTAGCATTATCAAAACTCTGGTTGAGCGGGGTGTATCGCTCATTTTTATTACCCACAAACTTAAAGAAGTTCTGTCCGTAGCAGATCGGGTCACGGTCATACGCCGGGGCCGCACCATTGGCACGACCACGCCCGCCGAGGCCACCGAGCAGTCGCTGGCCGAGATGATGGTGGGGCGGGCGGTGGAGCTCACTGTCCAAAAACAACCTGCTTCGCCCACTGCGCCGGTGCTGGCGATTAAGAATCTGTCCGTCAGAGATGATCGCGGCACGCCGGCCGTGGACAGCGTTTCGCTAGAAGTCCGGGCCGGCGAGGTGGTGGGCATTGCCGGGGTGCAGGGTAATGGCCAGACGGAACTGGTAGAAGCTCTCACCGGTTTGCGCAAGGTAGAATCGGGCAGCATTACCATTGCCGGTCAGGAGATGGCGCACGCCACGCCACGGAAGATCACCGAGCTGGGGGTGGCCCACGTCCCTGAAGATCGGCAGCGTGACGGCCTGGTCCTCTCTTTTCCCATCAAAGACAATATCATGCTCAATACCTATTACAACGAGTTTGCCAAATCCGGGATCATCGATGAAAAAAAACTGGACCAGGTAGCCGGCCAACTGGTGCGGGATTTCGATGTGCGCACGCCTGGCATTGATGTGCCGGCCGGAAACTTGTCGGGTGGCAATCAGCAGAAAGTCATTATTGCCCGCGAGTTTTCGCGGCCGATCAAGCTGTTGATCGCGGCCCAGCCTACCCGAGGCCTGGATGTCGGCTCGATTGAGTATATTCACGGCCGGATCATCGAGAAGCGCGATGAAGGGACGGCAGTGCTGGTGGTTTCGACCGAGTTAGATGAGATTATGGCCCTCAGCGATCGGATCGCCGTGATGTTTGAAGGGCGGATTGTCGACATTTTGCCGGCAAATCGGGTGACAAAGGAGCAGCTTGGCCTGCTGATGGCCGGCTCCACCTTAGATGAAGAAGAGCAAAAGTCGGTGGCTGAACCTCAGTTACCCGCTCGGGAGGCCGCATGACTCAGCCGCGGCCGCGCAGTGTCCTCTTCGACCACGATGGCGGTGTGGATGATCTCATCTCATTGACAATGCTTTTAGCGATGCCCCATATCGATCTGGTGGGGGTAGTGGTCCCGCGGGGTGTTTGCTTTCTCCAACCCGCCGTTTCGGCCACGCTAAAGATTCTTCGGCTCTTCAACCGATCTGAAATTCCGGTCAGCGCGGGCACCCTGTATGGGATCAACCCTTTTCCCCGGAGCTGGCGAGTCCATCCCTATACCATCGATGCCCTGCCCATTCTCAATGAATCTCAAGCGCCGCTAGCCACACCCTTAGCCGTGGCCGGCCACGACTTTCTGGCCCACACCCTGCATGAGACGGCATCGCCGCTAACCGTGTTAATCACCGGTCCTTGCTCTAACCTGGCTAAAACCCTGAGCGATGAGCCGGACCTGGTCTCCCAAATCGAGGAAGTGATCTGGATGGGTGGCGCCCTTGATGTGCCCGGCAACGTGCGTGACTACGAACACGATGGTAGCGCTGAGTGGAACGTCTATTGGGACCCAATCGCCGGCCAGCGTCTCTGGCAGACAGAGGCGCCGATGACGTTATTTCCACTGGATGCGACCAATCAGGTGCCGGTTACGATGGAACTCCTGCACCGGCTGGCCCGCCAGCGCCGTTATCCCTTGTCGGATTTTGTAGGCCAATGTTACGCGACCACGGTTGGCTCTATCCCCCAGGCTGAATATTTGTACTATATGTGGGATACCCTGAGTACCGGTTATCTAGGGGCACCATCCCTGATGCAATTTCGCCAGCTTTACACCGAAGTTGTGCCTGACGGGAACAGTGCCGGACGCATCCGGGCCGTGACTCAGGGCGGCAAAGCCATTCGGGCCGCCGACGCGGTTGACGTAGCCGCGTTTCAAGAATATTTTTTAGAGCTGCTTAAGAGCCCTGTTCACCAGGCTAAGGATCGATAAGGCGATGGAAACAAGCGCAGAGCTGTCCACTACCCCTTCAAAACAAAAACCGCCCCGGTTAAATCGCATTCTTAGCGGTATTCTGGATACGCTCCTCGTCCCGGTGCTGGCCGTTTTTAGTGCGTTGGTGATCGGCGCCTTGATTATTGTGGTGACCGATGCCGCCGTTTATGCGGCGTTTCGCCAGGGCGGGTTCGGAGCCGGGCTAGCCGAGGCTCTCGACAGCGTGTTAACGGCCTACGGCGCCCTCTTTTCCGGCTCGCTGGGTGATGCCGGCGCTATCAGCGAGAGTCTAGTGGCGTCGACCCCCTACATCCTTACCGGGTTGGCGGTGGCGGTTGGCTTTAGAGGTGGCTTATTTAACATCGGCGGTGAAGGGCAGTTGTTGGTGGCGGCCGGCGCCTCGGTGATTGTGGGCTACAGCTTCCAAATCCCCGCGCTGCTCCACCTGCCGCTGGCCTTGCTGGTTGGGATTGTAGCGGGCGGGATCTATGGCGCCATTCCCGGGTACCTCAAAGCCAAGACGGGAGCGCATGAAGTGATCAATACCATTATGTTGAACTACATCGCCTTCCGCTTCTTCAGTTGGGCCTTTACTGGCCCGCTCCGCCGGCCTGGCGGCGACGCGCCGGTTACCGCCGAGATTTTTCCCAGCGCTTACCTGCCGACGTTGGTCAGCGGCTATCGCTTCCACTGGGGCTTTTTCCTGGCTCTGTTGGTCGCCTTTGGCTGCTGGTGGCTACTGTTTAAAACTACCCTCGGTTTTGAAATTCGCACAGTCGGGGCTAATCCCAACGCGGCTCGTTACGGGGGGATCAATATCACCCGCATCACTGTCTTGACCATGGCTTTGAGCGGAGCATTGGCCGGCCTGGCCGGCTCGAACGAGGTGCTGGGCGTCAACCATTTTCTGGCCGACGGCTTCTCCTCCGGTTACGGCTTCGATGCCATTGCCCTGGCCTTGCTGGGTAAGAGCCATCCGTTAGGCGTGGTCCTGGCCGCGCTGCTGTTTGGCACTCTGCGCAGCGGCGCTACCCGGATGCAGTCCGTGGCCAGTATTCCCATCGACATCATCTCCGTCATTCAAGCCTTGGTCATCGTCTTTATCGCTGCCCCGGCGATTGTTCGCTGGATCTATCGGGTGAGAGCCAAGTCCGAGGTGGAAGGGGCTACCTTTACCCGCGGCTGGGGCGCGTGAGGCGCACCCTGACCCGGGAAAACGGGCGAGTTCGGATCTCACGGACTCGGGTTGAGCTATACTTTATCGTTAACGAGGAGTTGCCATTTTGAGTACCGCAACCATGGCCGCCGGTAAAACCGCTTTTCGCGAACAGCGCAGCATCGGCATGGGTATTTTCTTTCTCCTGGTGGCGCTGTTTATCTTTGGGGCTTTTAGCTTGACGGCAACCGCCGAGATGACCACCGCTTTTGGCCTCAATCCCGGGGCCCGGACCAACGCGCCCCGGCTAGACGATTGGGTCCTGCCAACGCAGAGCACCCTTTGGGTTTTGTCGGTGGTGGTGGCCTTTGCCGGAGGCTGGCAACTGGCCCGCGGCTTCAAGCGGGTCAATCTGGCGCTCCTAGTCGTGGCCCTCATCTTCGTGTTTGCCTTTTTAACCTGGGCGGCCCGTGGGACCTCGATGAACCTGCTGGGTATGATCTCGACCTCTCTGCTCCGAGCCGCGCCCATTGCTTTTGGGGCCTTGAGCGGGATCTTGTGCGAGCGGGCTGGCGTCATCAACATTGCGATCGAGGGGATGATGTTGAGCGGGGCTATGGTAGCCGTAGTGGCGGCCAGTTTGCTGCGCAACTACAATCAAACGAATCCCATCACCGGCGAGCCGGTCTTCCCGGCCTGGTTAGTCTCGCTGGGCCAGACGCTCGATCAGTATAACCTCCATGAGGCGGTACCCTGGTATCTTCTATTCGGCCTCCTGGCGGCCATGCTGACCGGCGCGGTGCTGGCGGCCTTTCACGCCTGGTTGTCGGTGACGTTCAAAGTTGATCAGATTGTCAGCGGTACGGTCATCAACATCTTTTCGGTCGGCATTACCAGCTTTCTTAGCCAGCGCTTCTTGCAGCCAATTCAAGCCTTAAATAGTGGCGGCGTCTTTCCGATCCTGCCCATACCCGGCTTGTCTAGCATCCCCATCATTGGTCCCCTTCTGTTTGAAAATCGCTTTATCATTTACGTCCTGTTTGTGATGGTGATCGGCATCTTTGTCATGCTTTACTACACCCGCTGGGGACTACGGACCATTGCCGTGGGTGAGCACCCCAAAGCCGCCGATACGCTGGGCGTCAATGTTTTTAAGATGCGCTACCTCAACGTCATTATGGGTGGCATGGTCGCCGGAATGGGTGGCGCCTATTTTACCATCGGCTCGGTGGGGCGCTTTGACGAAGTCCTGACCGCGGGCAAGGGCTTTATCGGCCTGGCGGCGATGATCTTTGGCAAGTGGGATCCGTTGGGCGCCTTTGGGGCCTCGCTGATCTTTGGCTTTGCCGATGCCTTGCAGGTTAAACTGCAAGGGTTGGGCAGTGGTCAGGTGCCCATCCCCAGCGAGTTCTTGCTGATGGCCCCGTATATCGTCACGATGGTGGTCTTAGCCGGCGCTATTGGGCGTGCTATCCCGCCGGCCGCCGATGGCCAGCCCTATGAAAAAGATTAAAAGCCATTCCTCTCATTCCTCAGCCTTTCGGAATTTCTAGGCCACATGGCTTATGCTATAATGAAGGTATGGAATGCCAGCCGATCCATATTGGCTTGAACGCGCAACTACTGTCGCTTAGCCAGTCCTATCGCGGGGCTGGGATTAGCTGGTATATGGTCAACTTGCTCCAGCGACTGAGGCAGGTCTCACCTGCTCACTTTCGTTATAGCGCTTTCCTCAGTGACCGCGCCTTTCGGTCTAACGGGATCAATCTCAACCATAGCCAGCTACCAACCCAGCAACCGCTGGTGCGCATCTTTTGGGAGCAGGTCATCCAACCGGTGGCCTTGCGGCTGGCCAATGTCGATTTGCTGCACGCCCTGGCTTTTGTGGCCCCGCTGGTGACGGCCTGCCCCTTTGTAGTCACGGTCTACGATTTGAGCTTCATGCGCTTTCCGGAGGCGTTCCGGCCCTTCAATCGTTGGTATCTCCGCACTTTTACCACCCGGTCGGTGCAGCGAGCGGCGGCGGTGGTCACCATCTCGGATAGCACCCGGCGAGACGTGATCGAGCTGCTGGGGGTGGCGCCGGAGAGAGTGCGGACGGTCTACTGCGGGGTCGACGCCATGTTTCAACCCCGACCGGCGGCAGAGGTCGCGGCTTTTCGGGCTAAGCACAGCTTGCCGGAGCACTTTATTCTGTTTTTAGGCACGCTGGAGCCACGCAAAAATGTCGATGGTCTGATCCGGGCCTATGCGGACTGGAAACAGCGGGCGCCGACAGCCCCGCCGCTGATCATCGCCGGTGGCAAGGGTTGGTATTATCAGACTATTTTCGAACTGGTCGAGTCACTCAACCTGGCCGGTTCGGTCTATTTTCCGGGTTATGTCCCGTCAGCCGAGCTGCCGCTCTGGTACAACGCCGCCGATTTGTTGGTCTACCCCTCCCACTTTGAGGGCTTCGGCCTGCCGGTGTTGGAGGCGATGGCCTGCGGTACGCCGGTCATCACCAGCACCGCCTCGTCGCTGCCGGAGGTGGCCGGGTCAGCCGCCCGGTTGGTGGCGTCCAACGACGCTGCCGCTCTAACCGGCGCCCTGAGCGAAGTGATGAGCCGCCCGGACCTGCGCCTCGAAATGCGGGCGCAGGGGTTGCGTCAGGCGGCGCGCTTTAGTTGGGATCAGACCGCGCGCCAGACAGCGGAACTTTACACCCAAGTCATTGAGCGCTACGGCAGACTATGAAACGACTGGAACTTTTGTTCAGCAATCAAACCGTCGCTACCGTGGCCTGGATGCTCATCGATGCCCTCCTGATTAATTTGGCCTGCTTGCTGGCCTACTGGGTTCGGTACGATCTTCAACTCTTCCGCACGGTTGATCCGGCGTTTGACCAGCCTTATCGAGTTTATCTGCCCTTTGTCGCCCTCTTCACCGGCTTGCTGGTCCTGGTTTACCGCCAGCAAAATATCTACCGGCTCAGGCGACGGATCTCCCTCTTTGACGAGGTTTATAACATTCTCAATGCCACCGCCACCGGCACCGTTATCTTGTTTGTCATTATCTTCATCTACCAATCGGCCTTCTACTCACGCTTGATCTTCGTCTACGCCGGCTTCTTTACCGTCCTGCTCCTGGGAATCAGCCGGGTGATCAAGGTTAGTGCCTTGCGGAGTATGCGGCGGCGGGGTATCGGGGCTAAACGGGTGGTGATTGTCGGCGGCGGCGAAGTGGCCTTGACCGTGATGCGGGTGGTGGTGGCCAATCCGGAGTGCGGGCTAAATATTATCGGCTTTGTTGATGATGATCCGGCCCGCGGCGAAACCGATATTGGCCGCTTTAAAGCCCTGGGCAAGCTTGAAAATTTGCCACTAACGGTCGTTGAGCAGCAAATTGATGAAGTAATTATCACTTTACCCTGGCAGTATCACGACAAAATTGTCCGGATTATGACCATGTGCGAGTATCTGGATATCTCGACCCGGATTGTGCCGGATATGTTTCAAATGCGTTTAAGCCACATGCAGGTGGACGAGATCGCCGGAGTGCCGATGATCGGCTTGAAGGAAATGGGCATTAGCGGCCTAAACCACCTGATCAAGCGCGCCATCGATCTGACGCTCTCGCTGCTGCTGATCCTGTTTCTGTCGCCGCTGGCGGCGCTGTTAGCCCTGATCATCAAAATGGAGTCGCCGGGGCCGGTGCTGTTCAAACAGGTGCGGGTCGGCAAAGATGGCCGGTTGTTTACCCTCTACAAGTTTCGTTCGATGATCGTCGGCGCGGACGACCAAAAGGCAGCTCTGCAGAGTATGAACGAAGCTGACGGTCCTCGCTTTAAAATCAGAAACGACCCGCGCATGACGCGCCTGGGCCGCTTGATGCGTAAATTTAGTTTTGACGAGTTCCCCCAACTCTACAATGTCCTGGTTGGTGACATGAGTCTGGTCGGCCCCCGCCCGCCGATCCCGGCCGAGGTAGAGCAGTACCAGGACTGGCACAAACGCCGGCTCGAAGTCGCGCCCGGCCTGACCGGCTTATCCCAAATCAGCGGTCGCTCCGAACTGACCTTCGATGAGACCGCCCTTCTCGATATTTACTACATCGAGAACTGGTCCCCCTCCCTCGATACCAAGATTCTTCTCCAAACCATTCCCAAAGTCATTTTTGGCAGCGGCGCCTACTGAGGACAATGCGCAATGACAAACGAGCAATGAACAAGTCGAAGATGGAGAATCATCTCCATAGCCGTTTATTCATTGCTCATTGATAGGCGTTTCCCAGGCGGAGGCGGTGGTCAATTTGGAGCATGAGCAGATCGGTCCGTTCGCGGAGTTGGCTGATGCTGTTGACCCGTTCCTGGTAATTTTTGTAGGCCAGCACGCCGAAGCCACCGGCCACGAGTAAGGTGCCGCTTAAACTGGTGAGACAACCGAACCCGTTGACCAAGAGATCGTCCGGTACCAGGGCATTCATCCCCAGGCCGACGAGGGCGACCAGCACCCCGCCAACCACAATCAGCGAGATGGAACGATCGGTGGTGGTGTCACCGGTGATGGCGGGCGGTACTTCTTGGGCCACCTCGCCGCCGAGCAGGGCAATCGTTTCGGTCCGGAACTGGTTGAACTGCTGGTTGTGCTCCACGCTGCGCTGGTTGTCGGGTAAGCTGGCCAGCATGGCGCGGAAATCGGACAGCGACAGCCGCAACTGTCGCAGGGTTTCAGACTCGGCCGAGTCCAGATCAAATCGGACCGGCGGTGGGCTAAAGGCCATAGTGCTTCCTTGTTTGGCTCAACAGAAGATGAACCTTTTTTAAGATTAGGCGTAGATTATAACAAATCCCATAAATTATAAGCAATAAACGGGTTTCCCTTTAACAGGAACCTAAATCTGGATGTAGAATAACTCACCTGGCTCCTTAAAATCACCCGATTTAGTGTAGGCAGGGGATCCGTAAGCCATTATCCTAGCCTCGACGGTTTTTCCATTCACCAACCATCGAGGAGGCAGTCTTATTCGTAGCCTGATCGGCAGCTACCTGCTGCTGGCCCTTATTCCCTTATCTTTTCCCGACCGGCCTGGGTTTTGGCCAGCGCTGTTACTTTTCCACACCGTGAGTGCAGCGATTCTGCTGCACAAAAACTGGCGGACCGGGCTGCTTCATGCCTTGGGCCTGGCGCAGTCGGAGGCTTGGCGGGTTATCCGCTTGTGGCTACCCTTGATGCTCTTGCCGCTGCTCTATTTTGAAGTGGCGCTGCTGAATCAGGCGCTCTATGAGGGGCACTACTTCGACGCGACGGTGATTGGTTGGGAACAGTTTTTATTTGAGAGCATGCCCAGCCAAACCTGGGCCGAAGTAGCGCCTTACCTGTGGCTGTCGGAGCTGCTGCATGCCGCTTACCTGGCCTACTATCCTATTATCGTCGTCCCGCCGCTGATCCTTTTTATCCAAAAACGATACAAGGCGATGGGCCAGGTGGTCTTTATCTTTATGTTGGTCTCTCTAGTTCACTGTTTGATTTTCATCTTTTTCCCCGTGCAAGGACCGCGTTATCTTTTCCCTGCCCCCACCGCCGGAGACATTGAAGAAGGCTGGCTGTACCGGTTGACCCATTGGATTCTGGAGACAGGCTCTAGCCAGGGAACCGCTTTCCCCTCAGCCCATGTGGCGGTCAGTTTTGCCCAGACCGCGATCAGTTTTCGAGTGCTGCCCCGCTGGGGTTGGCCCTTGGTGGGATTGAGCCTTTTATTGGCCGCTTCCACAGTCTACGGCGGCTTTCACTATCTCATCGATGCGCTGGCCGGAGCGACCCTGGGATTGCTCCTGGCCTGGCTGGCTATATGGCTTTTGCCCCAACTCCGGTCTTATTGAGCCGGCCCTTCTTTGCCAAAAGGAACTGAATTCACTTACAATCAACCAAATTTTCACTCTTAACTAAATATCAAGCCGACAATCTTTAAATCGTTTTGTCATCACGTTCAGGTTAACATGGAACAAACCATTCAGATCCTCAATCAAGTCTTACCGATTCTTTTTCTCATTTCTCTGGGGTATTGGACTCGCCACACCAATTTTTTGGGCGAGGGGACGATCGAAGCGCTGCGGAAGATTGTCGTAACCCTGGCGCTGCCGGCAGTCCTGTTCATTTCATTTCTAAACATCGAACTCAAGCCTGCCTATTTTGTCATTTTTGGATTTACTTTTTCGCTCTGCATTCTGCTATTCCTATTCGGCCAACTGATCAAAAAGCAATCCAAAATAGAATATTCGTACTTTCCATATTTAACCACGGGCTTTGAATACGGGATGTTGGGCATCAGTCTCTTTGGGGCCGGCTATGGCTTAGAGGCAATCGGTTACATCGCTGTGGCCGACTTAGGGCACGAGATTTTTATCTGGTTTGTGTTTCTTCCTTTACTCTTGATCAAACGCGATGGTGGGCAAAGTCCACTGGCGATCGTCCGCTCTTTCTTGTCCGCTCCGGTGGTTATCGCTATCCTGGCCAGCCTCCTTTTCAATATCTTGGGGATGCGTGAACTGCTGTATCGGCTCCCTGTTTCGGGGGCACTGATGACCACCTTTGAGTTTCTTGGCCAGCTCACAGTGCCCTTGATCCTGCTGATCGTCGGGTATGGCATCAAAATCAATCGCAGCGGGTTGAGTGACGCCTTACTGGTCGCCTTCATTCGGTTAGCTATTTTGCTCCCACTCGCTTTCGTTCTAAACAGCTATCTCATCCGGACTGTATTGGAGTTAGATAAGTTGTTTGAAGCCGCTTTATTCACGCTTTTGATTTTACCCCCGCCGTTTATCGTGCCGCTCTATGCCCGCGCCGATTTGAAGAGTGAAGAGAAGCAGTATATTAATAACGTTCTAACGATCCATACTGCCATCTCAGTGACCATTTTCATTGCTTATTTCGTAATGAACCGTTGAGTTGTCACTGGGTAACTCTGTTATAAAAGTGTAGAGAGAGGAAGGTGGACAGTATGAACCAGTCTAATGTGACCGGGCCAATAATCTCCCAAATTGAAGTTAACGGGGCCAGCCTCTCTTATGCCCGCCAAGGGCAGGGGCCTCCCGTGCTTTTTCTGCATGGCGCGGTGGCAGATTACCGGATGTGGGATCAACACCGTGCCGCCATCGCTGATCGCTACACCGCCATCTCGTATACCCAGCGCTATTTTGGCCCAAGTCCCTGGGCTGACGATTGGCCACCTTTCGGGGTCAACACTCACGCCGCGGATTTGATCGAACTCATCCCTAAGCTGGCAGTCGGGGCCGTGCATCTGGTGGCCTGGTCGTACGCCGGTCACATCGCTCTCGAGGTAGCCTTAAAGCAGCCAGCGCTTTTGAGGAGCGTCTTTATCTATGAACCGGGGGCTCCAACTTTTGTCACAGATCCGGTGGCGCTAGAAACGTTCGGCGCCGATGCGACCTTGATGTTCGGTCCAGTTTTCGAAGCCGTGCACGGCCAAGGCGATATCATTGAAGGCGTTCGGCGCCTGATCGACGGCTCGGGCCGGCGGGAGGGTTACTTCGAGGGCCAGACGCAGGCCCAGCAAGACGGGCAACTGGAAAATGCCAAAACGATGCCCTTGCAACTGTCACAGTCCCCGCCACCGCTGATCAGTTGCGAGCAACTGGGCATTTTAACCCTGCCCGTTTGCATCGCTTACGGTGAACTGACCCGTCCCTTATTTAAGGTTGTGTCTCAAGCCGCTGCCCAGTGTATCCCCAATTGTAGGCTTAAAGTCATTGACGGCGTCAATCATATGTGGCCTATTGAAGATCCCCTCAAGTTCACAGCCGAGGTTACTGATTTTTTGCAAGGTTCATAGTCCCACCGTTGACAGAGCTTTATTTCATTATTTGAAAAATACCCCCTTGAAACGCGGGAATGGTCAGGTTATAATGCCCCTGACTTGAAGCGTCATTTCACTTTTTGAAAACTCCTTTCCCTTGTAAATCTTACCCAAAAAGGTTGCAAAGATGCACCCTCCCTTCACAGCTTTAGCCAAGAAGCAAGCCAAAAGTGACCTCATCGGCTCAGTCCAGCGAGCTCTACGCATCCTGGAGTTGCTGGCTTTCTATCCGGTCGGTCTCAACGCTAAGCAAATCGGCCTGGAACTGGGCCTCAACCTGAGCACCTGCTATCATTTGCTCAACACTCTGGAGCACGAAGGCTACATCGTCAAAGACCCGGATACCTCGCTCTTTCGCTCGAGCGCTAAAGTGGGCTTTACTGCTTTGGCCCAGGCCTCCCCGGCCCAAATTGTGCGACAGTTGGCTCCCCACCTGCAAAAACTTCAGGAACTCACTCGTGAAACAGCTTACCTCTCCATTTGGGACGGCCGGGAGATTACCCTCTCCCACATCATCGAAGCGCCTCAGACGATTCGGGTTAAAGCCTTAACCATCGGCGACACCCAGGCCAACCACGCCAGCGCCCTGGGCAAAGCCATTTTGGCCTACTTGAGTCCCGCCCAGTTTGAGCAATATTTTGCCGGGCGGACCCTGCCGGTCTACACGGCTAACACCATCACCAACCTGGCCACTTTACGCGTTTACCTGGCCCAGGTGCGTGAGCAAGGCTATGCCCTGGACTGCGAAGAGTTTATGCGGGAAGTCGATTGCATCTGCGCGCCCATCTTTGACGCGCACCATGAGATTACGGCCTCGATGGCGATCTCGCTGCCGGCTATGCGGGCCGTTAACAACCGGCAGCACCTGATCGACCAGGTCAGGCATATGGCGGCGGATGCTACCCGGACGCTGCGCATTTTGGGCTATATTGGCCCCGCGTCAGCCGGCGAGCAGGACCGATGAGCGGGCTGGTCGGTATCATCGCCAACCCCGCTTCTGGTAAAGATATCCGCCGCCTGGTCGCTCACGGTTCGGTCTTTGACAACAACGAGAAAATTAACATCATCCAGCGGGTCTTGCTCGGGTTAGAGGCGCTTGGCATCGAGCGAGTGCTGGCCATGCCCGATATCTCCGGGCTGGCCGTCCAGGCCCGAGATAAAGCCAGAGTAACCTTGCCGGTTGAACTGTTAGACTTTCCGCTTAAGAATAAGGCCAGCGACTCTACTCGCGCGGCCGAGTTGATGGCTGAGGCCGGAGTCGGCTGCATCGTCACGTTGGGCGGCGATGGCACCAACCGGGCCGTGGCCAAAGGCTGCGGTTATGTGCCCCTGGTGCCCATCTCGACCGGCACCAACAACGCTTTCCCGGTGATGATTGAAGGCACCTTGGCCGGTTTGGCTGCGGCGGTGGTGGCTCAACGTCTGCCCGGCGTGCGCGAAGCTGGGGTACGGCTGGCTCGTCGCCTGGATGTCTATCGCGACGGGGCCTTGATCGATTTTGCCCTGGTGGACGTAGTTGCCTATGCCGAGCGCTTTGTGGCCAGCGGGGCGATGTGGGAGCCGGAGAAGATGCGCACGGTGGTCCTCAGCCGGCCCCAGCCGGGTACGATTGGGGCTTCGGCCATTGGCGGCTATTTGCCCCAAGCGGCGACCAATGGTGAGCAAGGGATGTGGCTGGAGTTGGGACCGGGGGGCCAACCCCTGCTGGCCCCCATCGCGCCGGGGTTGATCACGGAGGTCTGTATCCGCTCATGGCAGCCGCTAGCCGTGGGTCGGCGAGGGCAGATCACTTGCGCCCCGGCCGTGCTGGCCCTCGACGGCGAGCGGGAACTGCCTATCAAAGAAGGTGAACTTATCGAAATTGCTCTCAGCCAAAACGGTCCTCACGTGGTCGATGTGCGGGCTGCCCTGCAAGCGGCCGGTGCGGCCGGCGTATTCCTAGATCAGACCAAGCTGAAGTGAGAGGAGGTGGTCATCCCCCGCCAAAGGAGAGACAATATCTTGGTGATCGATTGCTCTACGGCAATCACAGGTTCAAAGTCGATTCTGTTGAAAAGGAGACTCAAACAATGGCGTTAGACCAAGCAACTTTATTAGAGCTGTATCGCACCATCGTCAAAATCCGTACCTTTGAAGAGCGAGTGGGGGCGATGTATTATGAAGAAAAACTTCCGGCCTTCGACATCGCCGCCGGACCCATTCCCGGCGAGATGCACCTCTACAGCGGTCAGGAAGCGGTCGCGGCGGGAGTGTGTGCCCACCTCCGGCTCGATGATCCGGTGACCAGCACCCACCGGCCCCACGGTCACCTCATCGCCAAAGGGGTTGATCTGAATAAGATGATGGCCGAGATCTTCGGCAAAAAGACCGGGTTGTGCCAGGGCAAGGGCGGCCATATGCACTTGTTTGATCCGGTTACCCACTTCGGTTGTGGCGGCATCGTCGGCGGCGGGATTCCCCACGCGGTCGGCGCGGCTCTGGCTATCAAAAAACGGGGCGAAGACCGGGTGGCCGTGGCCTTCTTTGGCGAAGGTGCGGCCAATATTGGGGCCTTCCACGAATCGGTCAACATCGCCGCGCTGTGGAAGCTGCCGGTCGTCTTTGTGGTGGAAGACAACTTGTACGCCATCTCCGTGCCGAAAACGGCTTCCACCTCGGTCCGCAGCAACGCCGAGCGGGGCGCGGCTTACGGCATCCCGGCGGTGCAGGTCGATGGCCAAAACGCGGTGGCCGTTTATGAGGCGGCCCGGGAAGCCATTGCCCGGGCCCGGCGCGGTGAGGGCCCCAGCCTGATCGAGGCTATTTGCTATCGCTTCCGCGGCCACTTCGAGGGTGATGCCGAAGGTTATCTCAACGAGGGCGAAAAAGCGGACTGGAAAGAAAAAGATCCGATCAACATTTTGGGGAGCCAAATGAAAGAGCAAGGCTGGCTGACCGAGGCCGAGGCCGAAGCCATCCAGGCCGAGATGACCGAGTTAGTAGCCGCCGCTGAAAAATTTGCGCGCGAAAGTCCCTATCCGGCTCCGGAAGAAGCGTTGGAGCATGTCTTTGCCTAAAACGAAAAGCGTGGAACTTACTTAATCTTTACGCCTTAAGTTTTACGTTTTGATCTTACCTTCAACCCCAGCTTTGTGAGCAATTTTACAAAGGAGTAAATCATGGCTGAACGACTTTTGACCACCTCCAAGGCAATAGCCGAGGCAATTGCCCAGGAAATGGAACGTGATCCTAACGTCTTTGTGTTGGGAGAAGATATTGGCGCCTATGGCGGTATCTTTGGCGCCACTGAAGGGCTGCTGACCAAATTTGGCCCGGAGCGGGTCATGGACACGCCCATCTCAGAAATGGGCTTTATCGGCGCGGCGGTGGGCGCGGCCACCGAAGGCATGCGGCCTATCGTCGAGTTGATGTTTGTCGACTTTTTTGGGGCGGCGATGGACCAAATTTACAACCATATGGCTAAAATTCACTATATGAGCGGCGGCAACACCAAAGTGCCGATGGTCCTGATGACGGCCATCGGCGGCAGCTACAGCGACGCCGCCCAGCATTCACAGTGTCTGTACGGGCTGTTTGCCCACACGCCCGGCATCAAAATTGTGGTCCCTTCCAGCCCGTATGACGCTAAAGGACTGATGACTCAGGCCATCCGCGACGACAGCCCGGTGATGTATTTCTTTCATAAAGGGGTGCAGGGGCTGGGCTGGATGACGCCTAACCCCCGGGCCACCAGCCACGTGCCGGTCGAGCCCTACACCATCCCCTTCGGCCAGGCCGATGTCAAGCGCGAAGGCAGCGACCTGACCATCCTGACCGTCTCGCTGATGGTCCACCGCAGCCTGGACGCGGCTGAAAAGCTGGCCGAGCAAGGCCTTAGCGCCGAAGTGATCGACTTGCGCACTTTGGTGCCGCTGGACCGGGAAACCATCGTTAACTCGGTCAAAAAGACGCACCGGGTCCTGGTCGTTGATGAAGATTACCTCAGCTACGGGATGTCCGGCGAACTGCTCGCCATTGTGGCCGAAGACGCGCTCGATTATCTGGATGCTGCACCCAAGCGGCTGGCGGTGCCGGATGTGCCCATCCCCTACAGTCGGCCTATGGAGAAACACGTCATTCCCACCGTCGACCGCATTGTGGCCGCGGCCAAAGCGTTAGTCGAAAGTTAGGGCCGGTGCCTGGGGCGGGCCGTCAGGTCCGTCCCAGGTATTTGATTAAAAGGATCAAGCTTATGCCAATCATCAATATCGTTATCCCCGAAGAAATTGGGCCGGTGGAGGAGTGCGTGGTCGTTACCTGGCTCAAACGGGAAGGAGACCGGGTCGAGCAGGGCGAAGATCTCCTTATCTTGCAGGCGGAAAAAACCTCGTTTGATATTCCGGCGCCGGCTACCGGTACGATCAAGGCCGTCTTGGTCAGTCAAGGCGAGACGGTCAAACGGGATCAACCCCTGGCCCACCTGGCGGTCAGCGAAACCGAGACGGTCGCTGCCGCCGCAGCGGAGCCGGAGCCTGAATCGGCTGTTCCACCCGCCGCCCCCGGTGACGGAGGGCGAGCCTCGCCCTTGGCCAAAAAGCTGGCCCGGCAGCACGGTCTGGACTTGAGCCGGATCAGCGGGAGTGGCAGCGGTGGTCGCATCACCGAGAGGGACGTTCAGGCCGTCATCGAAGCCCAAACCCGCCAAACGAGTTCAGTTCCCCAAAAAGAGGTCTTAGCCTCGCCGGTCGCCAAACGTCTGGCCCGCGAACACGGCCTCAATCTGGCCGACCTGCCGACCGCCGGCAGCGGCCGCATCACCGAAAAGGAGGTGCGAGCCTATCTGGAAACGCAGCAGCCCGTAACCGCCGCCTCGGCTCCAGCCGCATCCCGGACCATTCCTCTGGCCGGAATGCGAGGCACCATCGCCCGGCGGATGCAGCAGAGCTTGCAGGAGATGGCTCAATTGACCCTGCACACCGAGGTAGATGTGACCGATCTGGTGGCTCTGCGGGAACGGCTTAAATCTCAGGGGCCGGTGACGTATACCGATTTGATTGTCAAAGCTTGTGCTCTGGCGTTAAAACAACATCCTCGCCTCAACGCCACGGTGGAGGGAGATCAGATCAAGCTGCTTGCGGACATCCACATGGGTTTAGCGGTGGCGCTCGATGAGGGGCTGACGGTGCCGGTCTTGCGCCACGCCGACCGGCAGTCGCTGGCCGACCTGGCGAGGGAGCGGACTCGCCTGGTGGAAAAGGCCAAAGCCAACCAACTGACCACGCCTGAAATTACCGGCAGCACCTTCACCGTCACTAATTTGGGTACCTATGAGATTGATGCCTTCACTCCGATCGTCAACCCCCCGGAAGCGGCCATTTTGGGCGTCGGGCGCATTGTAGAAAAAGTGGTCGTTTACCAGGGAAAAATCGCTCAACGCACGATGATGACCTTGAGTCTGTCCTTTGATCATCGGCTGGTCGATGGTGCGCCGGCGGCTGAGTTTCTGCAAACGATCAAGCGCCAGTTAGAGCAGCCCGCCGCACTGGCCTGATACTTGAAAAACTCTCGCCGTGAGGCAAAGTCTTAAAGTAGTGAGCATCTGGCTCCTTAGCCCGGAACCAACCGGCCTGGACTATCGTCCTGTAAATAAGAGCAGCCGTACCGGACGGCAAATAGGATCCAGGAAAGGAGTCTCCTGATGCAATCTTTAACTCGTTGGTCTGTAATCGTAGGGGGTAGTCTCATTGGGCTCGCGGCCGCCCTGATCTTGGTCTCGGCTTTGTGGACCGGCTCAGACCAGACGCTGGCTGGGACGCAGTGGCACCTGGTCACGCTTAATGGTCACGCCCCCCATCCTTCAGCCGACCCAATCACGTTGGTTTTTGAGTCAAGCCAGCAGTTGGGTGGCCACTCGAGCTGCAATTCTTACGGCGGGACCTACACCCTGGTCGGAACGAGCCTGACTATGACCGAGATAAACAGTACCCTGCGGGCCTGTGCCGACCAAGCCCTCAATGACCTGGAGGCCGAGTATTTTCAAGCCTTGCAGGCCGCTGTTGCCTTTGAGCTTGCCAACAACCAACTGATCCTCAAAGATCCAAGCGGCAGCACGGTGCTTACTTTCTTGCCAGCCTGATAAACACTCTTAGACGGAGATCGGTCCGGCTCACCTCGTGAGTTGCCTCTTAGAATTGCCGGGCCGGGATGTGATGAGTACACTAAGGGGAGGTTAATCTACCTAAATCCTCACGCTCAGGAGAGATACCCTTGCAACGCTTCATCTCATCCAGTCGTTATTTGATCATTATTCCCGCGCTTGGTTCTTTTATTGCTGCTACCACGTTAATCCTGTATGGGTCGGTGGAGATTGTTCAACTTATCAGCGAGACGCTGGCAATCGGGGTGAGTAGCAAAGGCGCTAAAGCCCTGACCTTGGCCTTCATTGAAGTTGTCGATCTGTTTCTCCTAGGCACCGTCCTGTACATCATCGCCTTGGGCTTATATGAGCTTTTTGTCGATGATCGCCTCCCGCTGCCGGCCTGGCTCTCGATTCATAATCTGGATGACCTGAAAGATAAACTGACCGGGGTCGTCATCCTGGTGATGGGTGTCCTGTTCCTGGGGCAAGTGGTGACCTGGGATGGTCAACGCGATCTACTCCGTTACGGCGGAGCGATTGCGGTGGTGATCGCTGCGTTGACCTATTTTCTCAGCCAACGCAGCAAAAAGGGCAAAGCCAGCAGCGATGAAGCCTGAGTCCGGTCGAGCTGGCAAGATCGGATATCGTTTATAAGTACGGAACTGAAGTGCTCGGCTAGCGTTTGGAAGATCGTCCTGCCAATCGAGCACATAGTTTTGTAGCTATGGAACGCGCGGCTCGAGACGCGACTCAAATCAATACCCTGCCTCGCCACTTAACTGTCTTTGTTGGTCGCAGCCGGGAGATCGCTGAGATCAAGCGCCTCCTCTTAGCGCCCGCCTGCCGGTTGTTGACCCTGGTTGGCTCAGGGGGAACGGGCAAAACCCGACTGGCCATCCAGGCGGCGGCTCAGCTGGCAAATGACTTTGCCGGCGGCGCCTATTTTGTTGCCCTCCAATCTGTTCAAACCCGAGATTTTCTCATCTCGGCCATCGCCGAGGCCCTCGCTGTGCCGCCGGCCGGGCAGGCTGACCCGACGGCGCGGTTGCTGAATCATCTGCGCGAACAAGAACTGTTGTTGCTGTTGGACAACTTTGAGCAACTTCTAACGGCCGGCGGCGTTGAGTTACTGCTTCAGCTGCTACAGACTGCCCCTCGAGTCAAACTTCTGGTTACTTCACGCGAGGTACTCAACTTACAAGACGAATGGCTTTTCCCGGTCGAAGGCTTGGCCGTTCCCGCCAGCGTTGCGACTGACGGCTGGGAAAGCTATGATGCCGTTCAATTATTTGCCGAGCGAGCCGGGCGCTTTCGTCGCGACTTCTCATTAACGAGCGAAGCGGAGGCAGTGGTGCATCTATGTCATAGGGTGGAGGGTCTGCCTCTAGCCCTGGAACTGGCTGCCTCGTGGCTAAAAACGCTGACCTGCGCCGAGGTCGTGGCCGAAATCAGCCGCAATCTCGATTTTTTAGCCACCCCTTTACGCGACATGCCCGGTCGCCATCGCAGCATACGGGCCGTGTTCGAGCACACTTGGGAACGCCTTTCCGCAAAAGAGCAGAAAGTTTTCAGCCGGCTGTCGGTTTTTCGGGGCGGTTTCCGCCGGGCCGCCGCCGCGTCAGTAACCGGGGCGACCCTCCCAATTTTGTCGATCCTGGTCGATAAATCGCTGCTGCGTTGGGAGCCGGACGCAGGTCGTTATCAAATGCACGAGTTGCTGCGCCAGTATGCGGCTGAGCGGTTGGCGCAGTCGCCGGAGCAGATCACCAGGGCGAATGAGGCGCACTGTACCTACTATGCCCATTTTCTGCACGAGCGATTTGATGACATGATGGGTGGCCGGCAGAAGGAAGCGGCCGCGGAGATCGAGGCTGAACTGGACAATATCCGAGCAGCCTGGCAGTGGGCTCTGCATCAGCCGGAGGTCGAAAACCTGCGCCGCTTAGGGCTGACCCTGGTAGAATTTTTTCAGATGCAGAGTCGCTATCTGGAAGGCGCAACCGCGTTTGAGCAGGCGGCCCAAGCGCTGAAAAGCCGGCCGAATCTGGCCCAGCAGGATCCTATCGTCGCCCTGATCTTAACCTATCAGGCCGGCCTCTATATCCGGCTCGGCCGGATCGAGCTGGCAGAAGCCGCTCTGCTTGAAGCGCAAGCCCTCTACCGGCAGCTTGGTCTGCCCCCGGTCGCGGGGCACAGCACCGATCCGGCCTTTCTGCTCGGGATTATCGCCCTGATCCGGGGCCATTACGATGAGGCCATGCGCCTGGGCGAGCAGGCCCGCCAAACCAGTGAGACTTACCATCATCCGTTGAACCGGCAAGTGGCCTACTATTTACTCACTCGGGCAGCGCTAGAACAGGGGGATTACGACCGGGCAGCTGTTTATGCGGAAATTGCCTATGACGCGGTCCGCCAGACCGGTGACCGTTGGTTTATGGCCTACTACTTGAATGAGCTGGGCAATATCGCGTACGCCCGGCACGATTACGATGCTGCCCGACTACATTATGAAGCCAGCTATACCATTCGCCAGGATTTTAATGACCCCGAAGGGATGGCCCTGGCTCTCATCCATGTGAGCGACGTTGCCCTGACTCAGGATCAGGCCGCCGAGGCCAAACAACTGGGCGAGCAAAGCCTGTCCCTCTACCGGCAAATCGGCGATCGCGGGGGTCAGGCCACTGCCCTGGCTAACCTGGGCTTGGCCAGCGTCGTCCTGGGCGATTTTGATGCCGCCCGCCAGTTTCTGCGGCAGGCCTTGGAACTGGCCCTTGAACTCCAGTATATTCCCTGCTTGCTGGCTATCTGTTACAGCGCGGGCCGCCTCTTTTTGGAAACAGGCGAGACCACCCGCGGGCTGCAACTGTTAGCCTGGGTGCAGCACCATCCCGGCGCGACTCAGAACCAGCGCGAGCAGGTGCAGCGTTTATTCAGCCGAGCCAAGGCCCACCTGGCCCCCAATTTTTTGGCGGTCAGCCAGACACAAGAAGCACTGATCGATCCAGCCACAGTTCCCTCCGAATTGCTCGTGCCCTTGACCACCGTCACCCCTCACCCGGCTATGACCCTGCCCGTGGAACTAACCTCCCCACCATTCCTGCCCGAACCTTTAAGCGAGCGGGAACTTGAAATCCTCGCTCTCATTGCTGCCGGGCTGCCCAACCGCGGCATCGCCGCTCGCTTGACCGTCAGTGTCAACACCGTCAAGACCCACATCACCAACATCTACGGTAAACTGGGTGTTAACAGTCGCGTCCAGGCTGTCACCCGCGCTCGTGAGTTAAACCTCTATAGTTCCTCCAAAACTAGTCCCCCTTTCTAACCGGCTTTCACCCCTCCGGTTGATCACAAATCACCCCTGTTTTTGTTATGCTGACAGCAGATTAAATAAACTCTCGATTATACAAAATAGGAGGTTTGTAATGGCAACACGTCGAGCAGAAGCAATTTGGCAAGGTGATTTGTTCAATGGGGCCGGCCAGGTGAAGTTAGGCGGTGGAACTTATGAAGGCGATTACTCCTTCAAGTCCCGCTTCCAGGAGCCGACCCATACCAGTCCGGAGGAACTGTTGGGGGCGGCCCACGCTGGTTGTTACAGTATGGCTCTGGCCGGGATGCTGCAACAAGCCGGATATACTCCGGTGCAGATTCAGACTCGGGCCCGGGTGCGGATTGAGCCCGATGGTCAGCAAGGGTTCCAGATCAGCTCGGTGCAGCTGGAAACGGAAGCTCGAGTCCCGGGTCTGGATGAGATCACATTTCAGCAGTGGGCAGAAACGGCCCGGCAAGGCTGCGCGGTTTCCCGCGCTTTAATGAACGGCACCGCCCAGATCAGTCTAAAGGCGATGCTGTTGAATGGAGGTGTAGCATGATAGCCACTGCTGAAAAGACTTTGACCGCAGCCGCGATCAATCGGCTGATGACCGGCGTCCGGGGGCAGGTCATTCATCCCGGCGAGGCCGACTATGATGAAGCCCGCCGCGTTTGGAACGCCATGATCGACAAACGGCCGGCCCTCATTGTCCGTTGCCGCCACGTTGAGGACGTCATCACTGCCGTCAATTTTGCCCGAGAGCAGGCCTTGCCCCTGGCCGTGCGCGGCGGTGGTCACAATGTAGCCGGTAACGCTACTTGTGACGATGGTCTGGTGATTGATCTATCGCCCTTGAACGCCGTCCAGGTTGATCCTGAAGCACGGGTGGCACGGGTGGAAGCCGGGGCAACCCTGGGCGATGTGGATCGGGCTACTCAGCAGTACGGCCTGGCTACACCCACCGGCAACGTGTCGGAGACGGGCATTGCTGGGTTGACTTTGAGCGGTGGGTTGAGTTGGCTGCGTCGTCAGTATGGCATGACTGTGGATAACCTGCTGGCCGTAGAGATCGTCACCGCCGGCGGGCGGCTGTTGCGGGCCAGCGCTACCGAAAATTCCGATCTGTTTTGGGGCGTGCGAGGTGGTGGTGGTAATTTTGGTGTCGTAACCAGATTCGAGTTCCGGCTGCACGCCGTTGGCCCGGAAGTTCTGTTTCTAACAACCATGTACCCCGTGGAACTGGCCCAAAATGTACTGACCGCGTGGCGCGATTGGACGCGTTCCGCCCCGGAAGCGGCCAGTACCGACTGCCTCTTTTGGAGTATTCCGGCCTCGCCGCCTTTTCCCGAGCCTTTGCATAACCGGCCGGTAGTGGCTGTCGCGGGGATGTACGCTGGTCCGGTCGAGGTGAGCGGGCCGATCTTCCAACCGCTGCGCGAGCTGGGTGAGCCGCTCATTGATCTGACCGGACCGATGCCTTACGTCGTCGTCCAGAGTATGTTCGATCCTTTCTTTGGAAAAGGGGCCCGCCAGTACTGGAAGGCCTTGTACCTGGATGAACTGAGTGATCGGGCGATCGCGGCCATAGTGGCCCGAGCGACGACCCGGCCGTCTCCGCGCACGCTGGTCCCGGTTCGCCACCTTGGCGGCGCGATCAGCCGGGTGGCCGATACGGAAACGGCTGTGGCTAACCGTTCGGCGCAGTATCTGTTTAGCGCCGACTCTAGCTGGGACAACCCGGACGATGACGAAACTAACCTTACCTGGACGCGCCGGTTTTGGCAGGAGATGCATCGCTTTTCGGCGGGTGGAGTCTATCTTAACTTCCCAGGCCTAGGCGAAGAAGGGCAAACCCTGGTCCAGGCAGGATACGGTCCCAACTTCGAACGGTTGGTGGCTTTGAAAACCCAATACGACCCGACTAATCTATTCCGGCTCAACCAAAACATCCGGCCCACGGTTTAAACCACGACCGAGTCTCCGAAGTTGGTAAGCTTGGAGACTCGGTCCATCCGCTTGGCGGGTTAAGAAATATGCGATACACTACGCAGAATTGATTTTTCGGTACGGCAGATGCTAAGGATGGGCTTTCAAATCAGCAAAATAAAAAGGGTGGGCTATTGAAAGGCTGGTCTCGTTTCGACGGGTTGGTCCTGGTCGTCTTTGCGCTTCTGGTGGGGTTGTTCTACTGGCGCATTCTCACCCCCAACCTGGCCGACCGCCAGTCTTTTCCTCCGGGTGATTTTCACGCCCAGTTTTGGGCCTTCGCCACTTTTGAAGTGCGAGAACTTAGCGCCGGGCGGCTGCCGCTGTGGAACCCCTACACCTTTGCCGGTGCGCCTTTTTGGGCTGATGTGCAATCGGCCGTGTTTTACCTTCCCAGCCTGCTGACGATTCTGCTCTCGGCGCCGTGGGGGTTCTCCCTCTTTGCTCTGGAACTCGAAGCGATTGCCCACGTCTGGCTGGCAGCGGTCTTTATGTACCTGTTCGGCCGGGCCTTAACCCAGAGTCGCAGCGCGGCTTTCATCGCGGCCTTAACCTTTACTTTCAGCGGTTACCTGACCGGCTACCCCAGCCAGCAACTCGCCGTTCTTGAAGCCGTCGTTTGGTTGCCGTTAATTTTATTTTTTCTCCATCAAGGCATCGGGAGGAGGGAGCAGGGATTAGGGAGGAGGGAGCAGGGATTAGGGAG
>CALMIS010000361.1 GCA_937864185.1 uncultured Chloroflexota bacterium | reverse complement strand
ACGGGATTAGGTTCGAGTCCCGAGAAGGGAACCCGCCGCCGGAACTGGTCCTCTCACTCGCTCCTTAGCCGGGATTGAGCCCGGCCAACTGACTGACTTGAAGACACACCTGATCGCTTAAATTTTAAGCAACTGCGTTGCGAACGCCAGGGATAGCCACAAAAAGACGTGATCTTGGCGCCGAGCTTTCAGACTGAACGACTTTACAATTACTTGAAACGGTTTTGGGGGTAGGGCAATGCACTTTCCAAATTGGAGAAGAAATTTATTGACCTTCGCAGTTATTCTGGCAAGCCTGATCTATCTTTCACTATTTAAGGGGAGCGCCACAACGTTGGCTCAGAGTGACATGGTATTTGCGGCTGAAGCCGATGCCCGAGTGCTGGAAGCGAATCCGGACACCAACTATGGCAGCCTGAGCCGGCTCGATGTCGATAACCCCGGCGAAGTAAGCTATATCCGCTTTACCGTAACCGGCGTGGCCGACCCGGTCCAAAACGCCCGGTTGCGACTGTACGTTGGCAATGGCTCGACGGATGGTCCGGGGTTGTACGGCACGGACAACAGTTGGGAAGAAAACGGCCTGACCTGGAACAACCAACCGGGACCCACGACCGGCGTCCTGGCTAACATTGGCTCGGTGGCGAAAGACACCTGGGCCGAGTATGACCTGACCGGTCACGTGACCGGTGACGGGACATATAGTTTTGTGTTCATAGCCGATGGCTCGGATGGGATCAAGTTCGAGTCCCGGGAAGGGAGCCCGCCGCCGGAGTTGGTCCTGACCTTCGAGGGTGAGCCAGCGTCGACCCCGACCGACACCCCAACAAGCACTTCTGCTCCGTCGACTGAAACCCCAACCCCAACGAACACTGCCATCCCGTCGACTGAAACCCCAACCCCAACGAACACTGCCATCCCATCGACGGCTACATCGACAGCAACGAATACGCCTGGTCCCTCAACGGCAACAAATACGCCCCTCCCATCGACGCCGACCAACACCCCGCTGCCGCCAACTTTGACCTCCACACCGTCGACCACCGCTGTGCCGTCCGGTCTCAGCTTGAATGCTGTGGCCGATGCCCGAGTGCTGGAATCGAATCCGGGCACCAACTATGGCACGCTTAGCCGGCTTGATGTGGATAGCCCTGGTGAAATAAGCTATATCCGCTTCACCGTGAGCGGCGTGTCGGGGCCGGTCCAGAACGCCCGGCTGCGCCTGTTCGTGAGTAATGGTTCGTTCGATAGTCCGGGGCTGTACGGCACGGACAACAGTTGGACCGAAACCGGCCTGACCTGGAGTAACCGGCCGCCGGCCGTGACGGGCGTGATTGCCAACCTGGGCCTGGCAGCGGCAGACACGTGGGTTGAGTATGACTTGACCGGCCATGTCACTGGTAACGGCACATACAGTTTCGTGTTCTTGGCCGATGGCTCGGACGGGATCAGGTTTGAGTCCCGAGAAAGTAGCACTCCGCCCCAACTGGGGCTGACCTTCGCGACCGGGCCAACATCCACACCAACGAACACGCCGACACCGGGTCCCTCCCCCACCCCGACCCACACGCCCACGTTGGGGCCGACGCCCACGGCCACGAACACCCCGTCAGCCGACGGCGTCATCTTCGTCGGGGCGGGAGATATTGCGGATTGTGGGGAAGAAGAGGATGAATTGACGGCTCAATTGCTGGATAACATTCCGGGCACCGTGTACACCGTGGGCGACAATGCCTATCCCGGGGGCACGACTTCCGCCTTCAATAACTGTTATCAGCCAACCTGGGGCCGGCATAAGGCCCGAACTCATCCGGCAGTTGGCGATAATGAATATAGTACAGCAGGGGCCTCAGGCTATTTCAATTACTTTGGCGCGGCCGCCGGTGAGCCGGGTAAAGGCTATTACAGCTATGATGTAGGCAGTTGGCACATCATCGTCCTCAACAGTAACTGCTCACAGATTGGCGGCTGTGATCCCGAGTCTGCCCAAGGGCAATGGCTGCAAGCTGATCTGGCGGCCAATCCCCGGGCCTGTATCCTGGCTATCCATCACGAACCGCTGTTCAGTTCAAAAGGGGGCGATGAAGATCTACGGGATTTCTGGGCGCCGCTTTATGAAGCCGGCGCGGATATTGTACTGAGCGGGCACCGCCATATGTACGAACGCTTCGCCCAACAAAATCCGGATGGCGTGGCCGAGCCGGGACGCGGTATTCGCCAGTTTGTGGTAGGCACCGGCGGATCGAGCTTGACCTCCCCGGCCGGTTCAATCGCATCCAACAGCCAGGTCAGAAATTATACGACGCACGGCGTATTGAAGTTTACGCTGTATCCAACTAGCTACAACTGGGAGTTCATTCCGATCGCCGGCCAATCGTTCACCGATTCCGGCAGTGTCGAATGTGTTACCCCGTAGGCGGATTTTGACAGTCCGAAGAGGTCAACAGGCGTGAAAAGACAACTGGCTGGTAGACACAATTTTAAGTTAGCCACCGAGGCCATCGATCCGGCGCATGCCGGCCGATCAACCTGGTTTAAGCGGATGACGATGATCTGGCTAACGGGGATGCTGATCCTCCTGCCTCTCGATTTCATCAAGTTACCGCTTAACATGACCCTGGTAGATGGCTGGGTCTTGATGGGTCTCCCCGGCCTGTGGTTATCTCTGGTTCGCGGGCGCTACGTCATCAACTTGTCTTACATCATCGCCATGTGGCTCATTTTAGTAGCCAGCGTGGCCAGCACTTTTGCTGCGCCTGCCCCCAGGAGTAGCTTAATTGTCCTCTTGAAGGAGGTTTACGTCTTTGTCTGGTTTGTGACCTTGGTGGCGATCCTGGTTCGATTAAGCGCCAGCGACTTCAGGCGGACCTTGGTGGTTTGGAGCGGGATGGTGTTGATCAACGGGCTCGTGATTGTGGCTCAATTCTTGTCGCCGGAATTCTGGCGATTCACGGCCGGCCTGGCCGGAAACCTGAAGGACTACGATATCTATCGCCCCTCCGGCCTGTTCCTTAATGCCAATTTGGCCGCTTTCTTTCAACTGCTAGGCTTTGTACCGCTCATGTTGGCCAGTCCTTCCAAGAAAGTAGCGATGATCCTGGGAGTATTGTTACTGCCGACCATGCTACTGACCGGCTCGATGGGGGCAACCCTAGCCTTTATCGCCGGCCTGATGGTGACCATCGTGGCCGTGGTCTGGAGTGGACACCTGCTCCTCACCCTCAAAATTCTGGGGCGAGTAGCGCTCGTGCTGTTGCTGCTCGGCGGGGTCCTCTACTTCATGATCAGTCACAACGAGCGCTATCACCGGCACTTTGAACAAATCTTTCTTGGGCGCTCGGAACGATCCTCTGAAGGGCGCTTTAACCTGTGGCAGCGTGGGCTCGAGGCCTATGTTGACAACGAGGTTATGTTGTGGGGCGTTGGTCCGGAGAATTTTCGGGAGGTGGACCTGGCCAGGACGGATAATCAGCTACACAATGATTTCCTGGCTTTCTCGGTGGAGCGCGGCTTGCTGGGAACGCTCGGCCTGGTGCTGTTTGCCGGCCTGGCTCTAAGCAGAGCGGCCTACATCGTGCTGCTCTATAACAAGTACCCGGGGCAGGCTTCCCTGACCGTCGTCGTTTTCCTGGGGGCGATGACCGCGGCCATCGTTGAGTCGCTGACTCACCAGGTGTTCCATTTTCGAGCCTTGTGGATAGTCCTAGCCTTTCAGGAAGCCGTGCTCTTCAGGATGATGACGGTCAATAGAGCGGTGGAGCCAGCCCCGGAGTTTCTCAGTGGCTCGCCCGATTATGGTCGCCGGCTGGTGGTCCGAACGGACGTGAGAGGCGGCTAGCTTCGTGATGCAGATCGAACTCATCGGTTGTACAAGCGCCGGCAAATCCACGCTGAGCAAAAGCATTCTGCAGGCCTGTCAAGCGCAGAAGATTGAAGTTTTACTGGGCGACGATTTTGTGCTGAGACAAGCGCGATTGCACTGGATCGAGAGCCGGCCGCTTCGAAAATCCCTGGTGAATCTGGCTGGTCTGCTGGCCTCGCTAATCACCTGGCGTAAGAACCGCGAATTTTATCGATTTGCCGCTCGGCATCTTTTCCGGTTACCCATAGGCCGGCTAGAAAAGTTCCAACTGCTCCGGAATGTACTCAAAAAGATAGGAATTTACGAAATCATCCGGCGGCGCCGGAGCGACCAACAAGTGATCCTGGTCGATGAGGGAATTTTGCAGGTAGCCCATAATCTCTTCGTCCATGTCTCGGTCGAGGCGAAGACGGAAGAGTTGGCGACGTTTGCCGGATTAATCCCCCTGCCGGATGTGGTGGTTTACCTCAAACAGCCCGAAGAGCTATTGGTCGACCGAACCCTCAAACGTGGGCACCAACGCATTCCCGATCGGTCGTATGCGCAGGTTGTAAGTTTTATCAAACAGGCCGTGGCTACCTTTGACAACCTGGTGCGGTATCCGGCCGTGGAAAATAAGTTATTGATCATCAATGGTGAACAGGATGTAGTTATGGCTAAAAACGAGCCAGACGATCCCATGGTGGGAATGGCCTTAAGCATCGTTCAAAGTGTCTTTAGCGTGGATCCAAGCGGGCAACTGAGCAGAGCGATCTATGTGGAATAAAGCAGCGATAATGACGGTCGGATGCCTGATTTTGGGGCTGCTTAGCCAGGGCGGCTTAGAAATTTCTAAAAAACAGGCGATGTCTTATTATGTCTCGCCCTCCGGCAGTGATAAAAACAACGGCACTTTAAATAGCCCGTGGCGGACCTTGGAGCACGGCCTGAGCAAGCTTTCCGCTGGCGATGTCCTCAACCTGAGGGGCGGAACCTACTATGAAAGTGAGATCAAGCTTGACCTGAAAGGGACCGCTACGGCGCCGATCACCATCCGGTCCTATCCCGGCGAGCGGGCGGTGCTCGATGGCGGAGTGCCTTATTTTAAGGATGCGCCAAATTCCGAGTGGGAACTGGTCAACAACAATCTCCAACTTTATCGCAGCCGGCGAACCTTTCCCAAGGATCTAAATTTTGTCCGAGCCTGGCTGGTAGACGATGACATTCAACTGGTGGAATATGAATCCGCGGCAAATTTAGAATCGACAAACTACGGCCCTCTCCGAGGGATGAACCCGTTTTACATGGGACCGGGGTTACAGTTACGGAGTGATGGTCGTATCTACCTCAGGCTGGTTTACAATCCCCATGATCTAACCGATGCTTCAGGCCAGGCTATCATCCCAACACCCGTTGATATTAACCCCAATCACAACAGGCTGGCTGTTTTCACATCGGATTACCTCTTCTTACTCGATGGCGCCGAGTACCTCCATCTCAAGGACCTGGATTTTTCCCATGCGGAGTACATCATGGATATCCGCAACGGCAGCCATCACGTTACGTTGAATGGCTGCCGTCTGAAATATAGCAACCAGGGCCTGCTGGCCCGTGAAGCTATCCATGACTGGGAGATCTCCAACTGCGAATTTAACAACGGGGTCCCAGACTACATTTACTGGACCGATGTAAAAAACCGGGACGGAGAGGTGACCGAGGCCTATCCCGAGTTTCAGTCCGCGGCAATTAATGGCGCGATCTCTAACTCCTCCATCCATCACAATCTATTTCGAGACGCATTTGACGGACTGAAGATTGAGCAGGGCACGGCCAATACCCGCATTTCGGAAAATGTCTTCAAACACTTGCGAGATGACTCGATTAATTTAGCCCGAGGGGTCAGCAATGTAGAGATCGCGCATAACTTGTTTTGGCAGGTCAGGGGCGGCATCGCCAATCTTGGCTCGGATGGGACTCCCGGCCACGTCTATATTCACCACAACATCATCGATAATTCGGCCTACCAGCGTGGCGGCCGGCCTGGAAATTATCGAGCAGATAACTGGCCGGTTTGGTCGATCGGTAGCCCGTTTCCGGGCCATGATGATGGTAGTAAAGCCTCGTGGTGGAAGCTTTATAACAACACCATCATCTCGAGACAAGATCCGGGCCATCAGTGGGCGCCGCTCGGGCCGGACGAAATTGAAGGCAACCCTGAAAAGTATACGCTGAACAACATCTTCTATAGCTTTGATGAACGGGTCATCTTTCGGGACGATCTAGCCTCCTTGGGTTCACACTACGATGGAAATGTGATCTATCGAAGTTCCGGGGAAAACTTACCTCTGTTTGCTAATTTTGGCGATGGCGAACGCTATGACTCTCTGGCTGATTTTCGAGCCAATTCAGGCACTGACTGGGAGAGTCACGGGCTGGAGCTTGATCCAGGCTTTGATCTGGCCGCTATTCAGAATCCTACATTCGATCCGCTCACCATTTGGGAGCGGTATCGACCAACCCACGAGCAAGTATTCACCGCAGGCGCATCCTATTGTGGCTTAGATTGGCCGGGCACTCAAGGAGTGAATTACCGGGGGGCCATCCCCCTTTCTCCGGCCAGTGTGTCAAAAGATGTATTAGGAAGCATTGTGATCTTTCTACCGCTCGTTGTGCGTTTAGAAAATTGCCCTTAGTTTCATCCCACAACCATTCGGTCTTACCGAAAAAAAGCGGTATCTAGTGCGTTCTAGTTGTCGTTGTGAATAAGTTTCCCCCGAACCTACATTGGCAAAGAAAGGTAATCAAATGTCAAACCAACTAAAACCCCCGATCATCATTCTCGGCAACACCCGATCAGGGACCACGATTGTGCAGAAGGTGATGGCCACGCATCCGGAGATCGTGCAGTGGTACGAGCCCCGCACCCTTTGGCTCTATGCCGATCCGGGTAGAAGCCACGATGAGTTTGACGAAAGTGACGCGACCGACTCCGTCAAACAGTATATCCGGAAACAGTTTCTAAACTTTCAGAAACGGCACGGCAATCAGGTGGTTTTTGAGAAGACGCCCGCGAATATTTTGAAAATCCCGTACGTTCGAGCGATTTTTCCGGAGGCCACGTATCTTTTCATCGTTCGAAACCCTTTTTCCTTTATCAGTTCCGTTGAACTGAAATGGCAGCGCACGCTGACCACCACAGGCATCCGCCGGCGTCTGCAATCGACGCCCGTCACCCAACTGCACTACTATGCCGGCCGCCTGATCAGGCAATATGTCGACAAACGGGTTTTGGGGCGGAAGTACCAGGTCCTGTGGGGGCCACGCTACAAAGGCATGGAGCAAGATTTGAAAACGCACGATCTGTTAACGGTCATCGCCAGGCAATGGTCCGTCTGTTCCAGGAAGGCCGAGCGGGATTTGACCCTGTTTGAACCTGGCCGGGTCCTCCGGCTAAGATATGAGAATTTTGTTACGGATCCTATCTCAGACCTGGAGCGCATCTGCGCCCACTGCGGGTTGGCCCTGACCGACAGCATGGTCCGGGCGGCGAACGAGTGGGTCAAATCTGATCGGCGAGAAAAATGGCGCCGGTTTGATCCGCGCGACTTGGCCCGCATCCTCCCGGAGATTAGCGACGAGATGGCGCGACACGGCTACGAGGTTCCCCCGGAAATTAGGCACGCGGTCGAGACTTTGTCCTACGAAGCGGTAAATTAACTTAGCAAGAGGTAGAAAACAACATCATGAAAAAAAATACAAAGATAATTGTCACCCTGGGACCGGCTACAAAAACAGAACAGGATTTGAGAAGAATAAAGGATCGAGGGGTCGATTTTGTTCGGGTAAACATGTCTCATTCCAGCCTGGATGATTTGGCGTACTTCATCAACTTATCCAAAAAAGTAGGTATTCCCTTCATTATAGATACTGAAGGCTCTCAGATCAGAACCGGTTATTTGGAGGGCGAGTCTCTCCATTATAACGAAAATGACGTCGTTAAGATTTACGCTAAAGAAATACCCGGGAACAAAAAAAAGTTGTGTTTAAGGCCGGGACACGTCATCGACCAACTGGAAGTGGGTGACCTGATCCATATTGATTTTGATACGTTGATCCTGCGCGTCACCGATGTTTCGACCGCGTCAAAAGGGTACGTGATCGGCAAGGCGATCACCGGAGGGCGGATTGGGAGCAACAAAGCGGTGGTCATTGATCCGGTTTTCGAAAAGAAATTTCAGTTGCCTCCTTTGTCACCCAAAGACTATCAGTCCATTGAACTGGGGCTAAAGGCTGGGATCGAGCACATAGCCGTCTCCTTTGTCCGGTCGGGGGCAGCCATTGATGAGGTGAGGGAGGCCACCCAACATAAGATGAAGATCATCTCCAAGGTGGAGTGTGTTGACGCCCTGGAGCGGATCAACGAGATCATTCAGAAATCAGACTTCATCTTGATCGATCGCGGCGATCTGAGCAAGGAAATCCCGATAGAAAAAATACCGTTTACGCAAAAAGTGATCATCTACAAGGCCCGCCGCTACAATACCGGCGTTTTTGTGGCCACCAACCTGTTGGAAAGGATGGTTGAAGAGAAAAACCCAACCCGGGCGGAAGCCCACGTTGTTGTCAACACCATTCTCGACGGCGTATGGGGGCCGAGGTGGGCCGCCAAAACCGCCATTGGCAAACACCCGATGGAATGCATTAACGTGCTCAACAAACTCATTCAGCACGCCGAACTCATCGTTAACGGAAGCAGGCCCGACAGCCTGGAAAATGGATTTATTAAGGGCTTAGAATCTTCGCCTTATCTCTTAGAAACGGTCTCGTCGTCTTTAATTCCGGCACACGGGGGGAAGTTGATTAACCGGGTGGTGGCTAAACCACCGGATCAAAGCTTTTTGGACGCCTTGCCGAAAATAAAACTTGACTCTAACAAACAAATGGACCTCGAACAAATTGGCGTGGGCACTTACAGCCCGCTCGAAGGCTTTATGGGGCATGAAGATTTCTTGTCGGTGTTGACCAGCATGCGCCTGGCCAATGGCATCGTTTGGCCCATCCCGATTGTCTTGGATGTCTCCGAGAAGAAGGCCCGCAAACTATCCATTGGAGAAGTGGTCGGGTTAACGAATGAAGAGGGTGAGGTCATGGGCCTGCTTCACCTCAGTGAAAAATACCGTTTTGATAAGGCCGATATGGTCATGAAGCTGTACGGAACTGACTGCCAGGACCACCCCGGCGTCAGGATGGTCTACGAGATGCAGCCGGTGTTGTTAGGGGGCAAGATAGACCTCATTAAAGGGAGAAAATCAGAAATAAGAGCCTACGAACTGACCCCCAAACAACTACGGAGACTGTTTGAAGATAGAGGCTGGACCAAGGTTCTCGGTTTCCACACTCGCAACGTCCCCCATCGAGGGCATGAGTTTATGCAGTTAAAGGCGATGGAAGATGAAAATTGTGATGGCCTGCTGGTGCAGCCGGTCGTCGGCAAGAAGAAACCCGGGGATTTCAAGCCTGAGTTCATTATCAAAAGCTACGAGAAAATGATAAAGGATTTTTACCCTAAAGAGAAGGTGGTTTTTGCGGCGTTTTCAACCTTCTCCCGATATGCCGGACCGCGCGAGGCCGTGTTCACCGCTTTGTGTCGGAAGAACTTTGGCTGCAGCCATTTTGTGGTCGGTCGAGACCATACCGGCGTGGGGAACTATTATAACCCTTATGCTTCCCACCAAATCTTCGACCAGTTTCCCGATTTAGGGATCAAGATCGTTAAATTCGATGAAGTCTATTTCTCGAAAAAACTAAATACCTACATCCAGAAAAATGGTAAATCCCTTTATGAAGACAGCGATAAGCTCCATTTGATCAGCGGCTCGCAAGCGAGAGGTATGTTCTTGAGAGGAGAGGGACCGCCTGACTGGTTTATGCGCCCCGAGATATCAAAGATAATTTTGGCGGCGGTCAAAAACGGCGAGCAAGTTTTCGAAACCCAAGAGAGTGCGTAGAAAAATGGTTGTGACGACAACGTCCCCGTTGATCGCGCCCTATGGAGGCAAGCTGGTCGATTTAATGGTTCCGGCCGAGTCTCTGGCTGAACTCAAAGCCTATGCCGGCCAACTGCCCTCGATCCAAATCTCGCCCCGCGCTGCCTGTGACCTGGAACTGCTCGCCACGGGGGCTTTTTCGCCCTTGGATCGCTTTATGGGCCAGGCGGATCACCGGCGGGTGTTGGCTGAGATGCGGTTGGCGGATGGTCATATTTTCCCTATCCCGGTGACCTTGGCGGTCGATGCCAGGCCCGATCTTCGTCTGGATCAAGATATTGCCCTGCGCAACAATGAATACGAGTTGCTGGCGATCATGACCGTTGAGGAAATCTACGAGTGGGATCGAACCGAGGTTAGTGACCAAGTCTTTGGCACCCAGGATTTACGCCATCCCGTAGTGGCCGAGCTGCAAGGCTGGGGCAAGCTCAATATCTCCGGCCGTCTGCAAGTACTCTCCTTGCCCCGCCGCTATCACTTTCAAGATCTATGGTTAACGCCGGCTCAAACTCGAGCTCGATTGGCCGAGCTGAAACAGCCGAAGGTGGTGGCCTTTCAGCCGCACAGCTCGTGGCAGCGTCTGGATCAAGGCTTATCCGAGGAAGCACTAAACGCGGTAGAGGGAACCTTGCTGCTGCAGCCGGCCGCGGGTCTGACCAAGGCGGGAGATATCGATTATTACACTCGCATCCGTTTTTACCAGACGCTGGCCGACCGTGACCACCAACCAAACCCGATCTTGCTTAGTCTGTTGCCGCTGGCTACCCGCCTGGCCGGACCTCGCGAAGCCTTGTGGCATGCCTTAATCCGGCGCAACTATGGCGCCAACCACCTGATTGTGAGCCGGGATCACGCCAGTCCCGAGCTCGTTTCCAGGCACGCTTCAGAAGGGACCACTTTCTATGGTCCGGCCGAGGCTCAGGCGCTGGTCGAGAAATACAGCCAAGAAACAGGCGTCAAAATAGTGCCCGAAGGGGACCCAGCCACAGGCGATGTCACCGTCTCGAAAGGATCATTCACCGCTTCCATTCTTAATACCCCGCCAAACACCGCAGGTCCGCTCAATGGCCATGCCGGGCCGGAATGGGCCACTCGCCGGGAAGTGGCCGAGCTTCTGAACGAAATTTACCTGCCGCGCCACCGCCAGGGTGTTTGCCTCTGGTTCACGGGCCTCAGCGGAGCGGGTAAATCGACCACAGCGGAAATCCTGACCTGGTTGTTACTGGACCATGGTCGCCGGGTCACCGTCCTCGATGGCGATGTAGTGCGCACTCATCTCTCAAAAGGGCTGGGCTACAGTAAAGAGGACCGGGATATCAACGTCCGGCGAATTGGTTTTGTGGCGGCGGAGTTGGTACGGTTGGGCGGCGTGGTCGTCTGTGCAGTGGTCAGTCCCTACCGGGCGGCCCGGAATCAGGTCCGGACTATGCTGCCGCAAGGACACTTTGTCGAAGTTTTTGTCGATACGCCCCTGGAGATTTGTGAGGCTCGAGATGTAAAGGGGATGTATGCCAGGGCTCGCCGCGGTGATCTGAAAGGGTTTACCGGGATCGATGATCCTTATGAAGCGCCTGACCATCCCGAAATTAGGCTGGATACCGTTAACTATACGCCTCACGAGAATGCCACGTTCATCATTGACTACCTCAGCGAGCAGGGCTTTATCCACCTCAAGTCAAAGCAAACGAAAAAAGTGAAAGACCAACAAAACAGATAAAGGTGATCAAGATAATGTCGATGAACTTGTTAGAAAAAAAACAGTCGATATCCCTGGGTTCGATTGCTGTCGCCAGTAGTGAACTGATTTCGGCGAACTTGGATGGCGAAGTGGTCATCCTTGGCTACAAATCCGGCTCCTACTATAGCCTGAACCAGGTGGGCGCCTTTATCTGGGAGCTGCTTCAGGAACCCCGGACGGTGTCTTATCTCCGCGACGCGATCTTGGCGGAGTATGATACTCACCCCGCCCAGTGCGAACGCGATTTACTCGCCTTATTAGAAGAATTAGCCGGCAAACAGTTAATCGATCTCAATAACGCCCCTGATTCTTAGGTTGCGCGCTCCAGTTTTCGGCTAAGGAAAATTTAGGAGAGCAAAAGCCACCCCTTTGTGACACAGTCTTCCCAAGTCAGAAGATGATTGATAGATTTGTTCAACTCCCCCAAGAAAGGAGACAGCTATGGTCCAAAAACCGATCAAAAAACGCTATGAAACGCCAAAGTTAAAAGAGCACGGCGTTGTCCGTGAACTCACCCAATCAGGTTCCGGCCGTAGGCGGGGCCCTGGCAGAGGCAGAGGCAGAGGCAGAGGCAGAGGTAAAGGCAAACATAAAGGTTGGTAGGGGTAAACTTGGGCAAGACTGTGTCTGTGTTTTGCCGCTAAAGATATTGAAGTAGCAAAACGTCAAACCGCGTTCGGTTGATTGGCGGCGCTTTACTTGCTTAAGAATGCCGCCAATCAACCCCGGCTCACTTTTGACGTCCCCAGTAGAGAGCAAAATTCCCAGCAGAGGCGCCATGTTAGCTTACAAGATATGTGGACACACGTTCCATAGCAACACCCCTATCCCTGAGTTGGTCCCTGGTGACGAGCGGCCACCTGAGTTTACGTTTCAGCTCCGCGCCGGGACCAAGAATTTCCCAAAATCGGGTCCCTGGCTAAATCAGTGGTATGCGCTCGATGGCAGTGTGTGGCTGGCTTTTGCCAAGCTTGAAGGAGGCTACTTGTTGAGCTTTCCTAAGCTGGCCAATTTTGTCGTCTCAGCCGACGCCCGCGCCGTCTGCGGCTATCGGCGAGCCAGTTGCCCGCCAGAGACGATGCGCCACCTTCTCTTAAACCAAGTGATTCCCATTGTGCTCAGCCACTTGGGCAAGCTGGTTTTGCATGCCTCGGCCTGTGCCACCCGGCCAGGCGTCATCGCCTTTATGGGCAAGACCGGATCGGGTAAATCTACACTGGCGGCCAGCTTTGGGCTGCGGGGCCTGACCGTGTTAACGGACGACTGTTTACTGGTTGAAGAGCAAGCAGGGGTGAGCATGACCGTCCCCAGCTATCCCGGCTTGCGGTTGTGGCCGGAAACCGTCGCCGCGCTCTTTGAACAGAAACCGGTCTTGCAGCCGCTGGCGCACTATACCGATAAAAAACGGCTTTTCTTCGACCAAGAGCGTATCGATGGCCCGCTTCCATTAAAAGCTATGTATGTTTTGAGCCAACCAGAACGGCAACAGGACACAACCGGCGTGAGCATCAGCCCGCTGGCCGCCAGCGAGGCCCTCCTCGAGACGGTCAAACACACCTTCCAACTTGATGTTACCCACCGCCAAAAACTTGGCCAGACTTTCCGCCAGTATGAGCGGCTGGTCAGATCTGTCCCGTTTTTCAGACTGGACTTCCCCCGTGACCACGCGTTGCTGCCTGCCGTCAACCAGGCAATCCTGAATCACCTTGATTCTAGCCCAAAGAGCGGTCACCGAACGGCCGATTATCTCGGCCAGCCGGCCGTTGAGAAGAAGTATGTCAACCAACCAAGATATTCTTAAGGCCAAACTGCGGATCGGTTTCGCCCAACTGCCTTATCTAATCCGGACGCTCGTTTTAGTCTGGGATGCGACCCGGCGATGGACCGTGGTCTGGTTGATCTTATTAATCATCCAAGGTCTATTGCCGGTCGTTACGGTCTACCTGACCCGGGCCTTGGTTGATAGTCTGGTAGCGGCCCTGCAAGCGCCCCCCGCCTGGAGTTCATTCCAGACAGTGCTCCCTTACGTCATCGTGATGGCGGGGGTCCTTTTGCTGGCGGAACTCTTAAGCTACAGCGCCGGCTTCGTCCGGGATGTGCAGACAGAGCTGGTTAAGGACCACCTCAGCGGCCTGATTCATCGCCAATCGGTCGCGGTCGATCTCGCGTTCTACGATAGGCCGGACTACTACGATCGTCTCCATCGAGCCCAGTACCATGCCCTCGACCGGCCGCTGACCCTCTTGGAAAATTTTGGCGGTGTGTTCCAGAACACACTGACACTGCTGGCGATGGTCGCGGTCTTGATCCCTTATGGCATCTGGCTGCCCCTCGCCCTCCTGGCCACCAGCCTGCCCGCTTTTTATCTTGTGCTCAAGCACCGGCTCCGTTTCTATCATTGGCGGCTCAACAATACCGAGCGCGAACGGCGGGCCTGGTATTACAGTTGGCTCCTTACCGACCGAGAGGCAGCAGCCGAACTGCGCATTTTCGATCTGGGTCATCATTTTCAATCGCTCTTTCAAGCGGTGCGGCGTAAGCTCCGGCAGGAGCGGGTAAAGCTCGCCTGGGACCAGAGTCTGGCTGAAGTGGCAGCCGCCACTGCCGCTTTGGTGATCACCGGCTTAACCCTGGCCTGGATGTTGTGGCGGGCTATCCTGGGCAGCCTGACCCTGGGTGACCTGGCCCTGTTTTATCAAGCTTTTCAGCACGGCCAACGTCTGATGGCCACCCTTTTTGAAAATCTGAGCGAAATCTACAGCAACAGCCTTTTCTTAAGTGATCTGTTTGAGTTTCTCGCTCTTGAACCGCAGGTCACCGATCCAGCGGAACCGGTCCCGGTCCCGACCGGGTTACAAGCAGGACTCTGCTTTGAGCAGATTACGTTTCATTATCCGGGCAGCCAAAGAGTGGCCCTCCGTAATTTCGACCTCGCCATTCCGGCTGGCGGCATTGTGGCCATTGTCGGTGCCAACGGAGCGGGTAAAAGTACCCTGATTAAGCTACTGTGTCGCTTTTACGATCCGGACGAGGGGCGGATCTTGCTGGATGGAATCGATCTGCGCCGGTTTAGTCTGCGAGACCTGCGTCGCCAGATCACCATTCTCTTTCAAGCACCGGTTCACTACCAAAATACGGTCAGCGAGAATATTGCGTTGGGCGATCTCTCGCTTATCAGCGAGCCTGGGCCGATCGAGCGAGCCGCCCGGGCCGCGGGCGTCGATAAGCCAGTGGCCAGGCTACCCGAGGGTTACGAGACGCTTCTGGGGACATGGTTCAAGAGCGGCACCGAGCTAAGCGTGGGCGAATGGCAACGCCTGGCCCTGGCGCGGGCCTACTGGCGCCGGGCGCCGATCCTTGTGCTGGATGAACCAACCAGCGCCATGGATCCTTGGGCCGAACACGACTGGCTCCAACGGTTCCGCCACCTCGCCGCCGGCCATACCACGCTGATCATTACCCACCGTTTCACCACCGCCATGGTCGCCGATACCATCCACGTTATGGAAGACGGCCGGGTGATCGAGTCGGGCAGCCATGCCGAACTGTTGGACCGCGGCGGTCGCTATGCCCAATCGTGGCGAGACCAGATGCAGACGGCGCAGAGACCACAGCAGAAAATTTTCCCGGATCGACCTCACGCTGATAACGGCCGGACTAACGGATCGCTGAAGGAGCGAGTGGGGCCCGGTTTTGATCCTCATTCCGCCTAAAAGCCACGGGAGGCAGGCCGGACGTTCAACCGGCAGAGTAGACGCTGGGAGCGCGGCTGACGACTTCGCTATTCATGAACCGTATCCATAAATTTCTCCAGTTACCGCGGCCCGATCAAGGGCTGTTGATCCAGGCGATGTTGGGATTGACTGTAGTTACCCTGGGGCTAAGGCTGCTCCCGTGGTTGACGCTGCAGCGGTTGTTGCTCAAGTTAGCCAACCGAGTCACTCGAGGCGAACCTGCCCAACGTCCCTCTCCCCATCGCCTTGGCTGGGCGATTCGGGTGGCCAGCCGGTACGTCCCACAGGCCACCTGTCTGCCCCAAGCGTTGATGGCCCAGTTTTTGCTTCACCAATGGGCCTATTCCGCCGACTTGCGGATCGGCGTCACCAAAAACAAAGACGAAAAATTAGAGGCCCATGCCTGGGTGATATGTGGCGACGAGATCATCAGTGGCGCCGGGGGTGATCCGGATCGCTTCAAACCGCTGTCGCCTACGAAAAAAAGAAAAGATGCAAAAGATTATGCTAACCCACTTTGAATCCTTAGTCACCAACCTGAGACCCGAAGCCCAACTCTTGTTGGACTGCGCCCGCACCCGGCTCGATGCGAGCAGGGCTAACCGCATTGTCAGGCGACTTCAAGCAGACATTGACTGGAGCTACTTGCTCGGGATGGCGTATCGCCACAATTTAGGGCCGCTCTTATATCGGAGCTTGGAAGCAGTGGCTCCGAGCACGCTGCCGGAGGCCATCCGAGCGGAACTCAAGGCCCAGATGCAGGTAGATATCCAGGGCAATCTTTTTCTAACAAAGGAACTGCTGCATGTGCTGGCTTTGTTTAACCGGCGCAATCTGCTGGCACTTCCTTATAAAGGTCCTGTTTTAGCCGCCTCGGTTTATCACGAGTTGGCGCTGCGTCCGTTCAGTGATCTGGATATTTTGGTTCATGAACGGGATATCTTGCCGGCCATGAATGTCCTGATCTCCTGCGGCTACGAGCTTATCAGACCCTTGAGGGTGGCTCAGGCCGAAAAGGAGACTCAACCGCGGCGGGTGAGGCAACTGGTTGAGAAATCGCCTTGGGCTTATCAACTGGTTTTGGCTCACCCGGACCGGCAAGTAGTGGTTGAGCTCCACTGGCGAATTGCGCCGAAGTACATTTTCCCAAATGACTCTGACCCGTTATGGCAGGATATCATCCCGGTATCCTTGGGCAGGGCCACCGTCCTTAGCTTTGCGCCTGAAAATTTACTCTGGTTTCTGTGCGTTCATGGAGCCAAGCACCAGTGGAAGCGGCTAAGTTGGCTGTGCGACCTGGCCGAACTCATGCGCGTCTATCCCCATCTAAATTGGGACCAGATCGTTGCCCAAGCCACCAAGTTAGGCATCGAGCGTCGCCTCTACCTGGGTTTGTTATTAGCTCACTGTCTATTGGCGTCCCCCCTACCCCAGGCGATTGAACAAAAAATTCAGACCACGCCCCGAGTGAAAGCTCTGGCCCAACAGGTGATCGAAAAAATTTTTGATGAGACCGGGCACACAGAGGGCGAGCCACATCTGGAACGCCTAGCTTTTCAGCTGAGAGCCATCGATCGCGTGATAGACAGAGGCAGATACTTGTGGCGGTTTGCTTATGGCAGTGACAGCCCCATGCCAGCCGGGCAAGCGGTGGTGAACCCCCTTTCATCTCTTCCTGTCTTGTCCTATCTGCACCGGCCCCTTCGACTGGTGAAAACCTATAGTCTGAGCCCTCTCAGGCGTTTATTTAAGGTGGGATAGACTCTAAGGAAAGTTGTAAAACTTCATCGATAAAAGGAAGCATTAATGAGTGTTACTGAAACAATCACTCTCAATAACCTAGAATTAACCCGAATTTTCTTTGCTATAGTCTTACTGCTTATTTCAGCCCATTTCTTTGGATACCTTTTTCATCGATTTAAGTTGCCCAGAGTGATCGGCGAAATATTTGGTGGTTTATTGCTGGGACCCACCGGCTTAGGCTTCATTTTTCCCGAAGCTCACAACTGGATCTTTAACGCCTTTGAAGCAGAAGGAAAGCTGCTTTCTATTATTTACTGGTTTGGCTTAGTCTTATTGATGTTTATTTCCGGGTTTGAACTTCAAAAGTCTATTGACCGGCAAGATCGAAAACTGATCAGCATTACTCTGCTTGGAGCGACTGTTTTACCCTTTCTAGCCGGTTGGCTGGCCCCATCCTTTTATGATTTTTCTCCTTATCTCGGCTCGAAGTCTAATATGCCGGCCCTGACCCTCATCATTGCCATCGCCGTAGCCGTGACTTCAATCCCGGTTATATCCAAGATTTTTCTTGACTTAAACATCATCGATACCCGTTTTGCGAAAATCATTTTAGCGACAGCCACCATCCAGGATGTTATTCTATGGGTAGCCCTGGCTATCGCCACTGGATTGGTGAGTACACAAAGTTTATCGCTCTCAAAGATAACCGGCACTGTAATCATCACGATTGGCTTCTTTGGATTAGCCTTGTTCGTTATGCCAAAGCTGATAAAGTTCAGCAGCAGGCTCAGATACAATCTTTTGATCAAATCTTCGGCTTCAGGCTATGTCTTGTTGGTGTGCTTTTTATTTTCAGCCGTGGCCAGTATTTTGGAAATTAATATTGTATTTGGGGCATTCCTGGCCGGGATAGTTATTGGCGTAATCCCCCAGGAACAATTTGGAAAAGAAAAAACGCATATTAGAGAAATATCTCTGGCCTTTTTTATCCCCCTCTATTTTGCCATTGTTGGTTTAAAATTGGACTTAATTCGTCATTTCGATGTGTTGTTCTTTCTAGGGTTTTTGTTGTTCTCGACAGCATTTGAAAGTCTTGGGACTCTCGTAGCCCTAAAACTAACCCGAAATGATTGGTTATCGAGTTTTAACATTGCGGTCGCGATGAATACCAGAGGCGGCCCTGGAATTGTTCTGGCAACCGTCGCGTTCGATCTGGGTATTATCAACCAAACATTTTTCGCCACGCTTGTCCTGATCGCCATTGTCACCTCCCTCCTGGCCGGATATTGGTTTAGATTTGTCACCTTAAGGGGCTGGCCACTCTTAAACAGTGGACGGCTGGAGACACTGACTTTACCTTCCCAACAACGGCGTGAACTATCTCCGGCCAAAACTCCCCTGATGCAGGACAACCATCCTTAGTAATTTACCCTCATTGAGAGCAATCGGACGTATCTTCTCAATCAATCGTGGTCCCATGGGTTTCAAGAGAAAGGGAGAAGCTTGAGTACATCTGTCCCCAACTTACCTTCTGGCTTAAGTTTACGAGCCAATTTCTCATGGACGTTCGTCGGCAATGTAGTGAACGCCGCAGCCTGGTTCGCTATGACCATTGTCCTGGCCAAACTTGGCTCCCCCGAGCACGTCGGCCAGTTTGCGCTGGGTCTGGCGGTCACGGCTCCGGTCTTTATGTTTGCCACCTTACGCTTGCGAGATCTCCAAGCTACGGACGCCCAGCAAGAGTATCTTTTTGGCGACTACTTCGCTTTGCGCCTGATTACAACCGTCCTGGCCCTCTTCGCGGTGGCGGGTATCGTCTTGGTCTCCGGCTATCGCGGGGAAATGGCCCTAGTTATTCTGGCACACGGCGCGTCGAAGGCCAGCGAAGCGGTTAGCGATGCCTTTTACGGCCTCTTTATGCAGCAGGAACGCCTCGATCGGATTGCCAAATCTCTGATCATCAAGGGGCCGTTGTCCCTGATCGGTTTGGGCACCGGCTTTTATCTAACCGGCAGTGTCTTCTGGGGCGTGGTCGGCCTGGTTATCGCCCGGGTGGTGATTATGGTTGGTTATGATATTCGTAACGCCGCCGTCACCCTCAAGCCCTCAGCGGGGCTAAACAGTCTTATGCCAAAAGAGTTACCCCGGCCACGCTGGCACGCTCAAACTTTGGCCAGATTAACCTGGCTGGCTTTACCCCTCGGCTTTGTCACCATGTTGATCTCATTCAATTCCAATATTCCCCGCTATTTCATCGAGGGCCAGTTAGGGGCCTACCAGCTCGGCCTCTTTTCTGCGATCGCCGCTTTTCAAAAGACCGCCCCGACGGTGGTTCAGGCCCTGGGCCGGTCGGCCAGTCCCCGGCTGGCCAAGTATTACGCCGCCCAAAATGCGCCAGCCTTTCGCCGGCTTACGTTTAGATTAGTAGGCATAGGGGTGCTGTTGGGGGCGGCTGGCGTCCTGGTTGCGCTGCTGATCGGCCGGCCGCTGCTCACTTTGTTCTACGGTCCGGAGTACGCTCTGCCTGTTCTTTTTGGCTGGGTTATGCTAGCAGCCGGACTCGACTACATCGCCACGATGCTGCTCTTTGTGATCACCTCGGCCAGGTACTTTAGAATCCAACTTCCGCTGCAACTACTGACCACCGGAGCCGTTGCGCTGGCTTGTTTCTGGCTAATTCCCTGGGCGGGACTGCAAGGGGCAGCGCTAGCCCTCGTCATCGGCAACCTGATTCGGGTCGGGGGCACGTTTGGCGCGGCCTGGCACGCTCAACACGCTCTTCACCGCCGGACCAAGCTGCCCGAAGCCCAGGCCGCCACTTACAATCTGTAGGACGGAGGCAGAAATGCACGATAACCAACTTAGGCCCAAGCCCGGCCCCCCGGCCGACGACGATGCTGATTTGGATATTGAGGCGATGGTGGAACAAATCCGGAATGATTTACAGGGCAGAGTCAGCGGATCCGCTATCCGGCAGGCGCTCCTGGAGATTCTACCCAAGTATGAGCACGCCCGCGTAAGACGGTACATCCCCATCTTTGTGTGTCGGGAAGTCTTGGACAGGCTGCGAGTTGAGTTGCCTCAGGCACCACCGGCCAGCTCCTCGCGAGCCGCTGGCCCGTTGAGAGGTGATCCGGCCCCGGATGGCCGAACCGCAACGCCTTACGACCTGACGACGGGCATCGTCCTGCCGGAAAACAGCTAAAGTTGATATTTGGAGAGAAAAGCCTGTGCTGATAACCAAAGAATTACCCTTAACCGCAACCTTAGTAGATCGTCTCATCGAGACCCTCAACCGGGCAGAGATTGTCTACAGCCATTGGAAAAGCAACATCGATCTGGCTCAAGCCACGGCCGGTGAGCTCGATCTCGATCTGCTGGTAGACCGGCGCTGTCTACCACAAGCCCTCGTTATTCTCTCAAGTCTGGGCTTTAAAGCCGCCGTAGCCCGGCGAGGACCCAATCCGCCGAGCATCCATCACTACTATGGTTTTGACCCGGAAAGCCAACACCTGATCCATGTCCACCTTTTCAGCCGGGTGCTCACCGGTGAAAGTTACGTCAAAAGCCATCTCTTACCTTTTGAGGCGATGCTGCTGGAAAACGTCTACTATGTCAATCACATGCGCGTCGCCGCCAAGCCGGCCGAGCTGGTTTTGTTTACCTTAAGAATGTTCATCAAATACGGTTCCTTGTTCGATCTGCCTGTGATGCGGCGCAAAGCTAAGAGTTTAAGAACAGAGGTGCTCTGGTTACAAGACAAGCATGAGCTATCCGAAGCCCTGGCCCTGTTAAGAAAATACTGTCCGGTGATCGATGAACCGTTGTTCGTCAAGTGTGTCGAAACTCTCGAAAGTAATCAGCCGCTTTTCAGCAGAATCCTCCTGGCCTGGAAAGTCCGGCGCCGCCTTAAGGTTTATGCCAAGCAGAGCTCGTTCAAGCGATTGTTGGCTTATGGCCAGGTCTTTTCGGCTGAGGTACGACGCCGCTTGGGGACCAAACAAAAAAATAAGGTATTGCAGGCCGGAGGAGCCATGATTGCCTTTGTCGGGGCGGATGCCACCGGTAAATCGACGCTCGTCACCGAGACCGGGCGCTGGCTGGGTGGCGTTTTCGCCCTCACCGTCATCCACACCGGCAAACCGCCCTCGTCCTGGCTAACCCTCCCGGTCAATACCGGCCTGGCTCTGTTTCGTAGGCTGACCGTGCTGCAACGTAGCAAACGTCTCCCCGATCAGCCCACTTTCGACGATTCAAGTCCGACCCAACACAAATTCAAGGGGCCGGCTTCTTTACTCTATGCTTTGAGAGCAGTTGTGCTGGCCTGGGACCGGCAGCGGCTCATCCTCAAAGCCCGGCGCCGGGTGGCCGAGGGCGAAATCATTATCTGCGACCGCTATCCCTCCCGGCTCATCGGGGCGATGGACAGCCCTCGTTTAGAGGAAGCGCCGCTCAAAACCGGGTCGGCGGCCAGGCTCTACAACCGCCTGGCCCGGCTTGAAAAGCAACTGTACCGGCAAATCCCCCCCCCCGACATTGTGCTCAAGCTGAGAGTATCACTCGCCACGGCCAAAAAACGGAACCGGGCCCGCAATGGGCAGGATGGGGAAGCTTATCTGGAAGCGCGTCACCAACAAAGCCAGACCTGGCATCTGCCCGGGACAAGATATGTTTACGACATAGACACCGAGCAGCCTCTGCCGGAGACTCGGCTTGGCGTTAAGAAGGCTATTTGGGAGTCACTTTAAAAATCGGGAGAAAGGAAACCAGTGTGAGAATCGTATTCATCATCACCCGGTCGGATGACATCGGCGGAGCCCAGATCCACGTCAGGGATTTGTCAAAGGCGCTCCGGGCAGCCGGCCACGATGCTATCGTCCTGGCCGGTATGGACGGGGTGCTGGCGGATGAACTGCGGGCGCGCGGCGTGCCCTATTATCCCCTCCACCATCTTGGCCGAGAGGTGGGCCCTCTGGCGGATGCCCGTTGCCTCTCCGAACTTCGCCAGAAGTTACGGGAGCTTCAGCCGGACCTCATTTCCACCCACTCCACCAAGGCCGGCTTCCTCGGCCGGATCGCCGGCAAGACCCTCGACATCCCCACTTTGTTCACGGCCCACGGCTGGGGCTTTACCGAGGGCCGCCCCCCGCTCCAGGCGGTCGGCTTCTGGGCCGTCGAACGGGCCACGGCGACCTGGGCGGCGCGGATTATCACGGTCTGTGAGTCGGATCGCGCGGCTGCCCTGCGGGCTCGGGTGGCCTCGAGCGACCGGCTGGTCACCATCCATAACGCCATGCCCGACGTCGACCCAGCGCTCCGAGCCAGGCCGGGCCGGTCGCCGGCGCGACTGGTGATGGTCGCCCGGCTTTCGCGCTGGAAAGATCAGCCCACCTTGCTGCAAGCCCTGTCAGGTTTAAAGGATCTGGACTGGCAACTCGATTTAGTGGGAGACGGTCCCTTGCGGGAGCAGCTTGAAGCGCTGGTTCACCGGTTGGATCTCACCTCGCGGGTGACCTTCCTCGGTTTCCGGCGCGATGTCCCCGAGCGGATCGCCGAAGCGCAAGTGTTTCTGCTCATCAGCAAGTGGGAAGGTTTCCCACGCTCGATCCTTGAGGCCATGCGCGCCGGCCTGCCGGTGATCGCCTCCGATGTGGGCGGGGTGCGGGAGTCCGTGGTGGATGGTACGACTGGCTTTGTGATTCCACGCGGTGATGACGCCCGTTTACGGGAAGGCCTGCGCCGGCTGATCACCAGCTCCGAGTTGCGGGTCAGGATGGGCCAGGCCGGCCGGGCTCGGTATGAAGAGATGTTCACGTTCGACCGTCTGGTGGAGCGAACCACCCAGGTGTATGAGACAGTTCTGAAAGGAAACAACGGCTATGAATTCAGTTTTAGTTAACTCACCCTATAGCGTCACATGCTGCCCGATCTGCGGGGCCGAGAGCCGGTACCGGAGAAGAGGCTACTATGTCAAGTGCGCCGAGTGCAAAGTCGCTTTTCGAGAGCAGCACGAGTCGGATACGGAATTGGATGATTACTGGCAGAAAGAGTTTTGGTCAGAGGAAGAGATTGAGAAGCGCAAGAATCGTGAGCCCGTGTTTCAAGAGGCCTTTAAGCGCTTGCACCAGCTAAAACCCACAGGCGGGTCCGTTCTGGATATTGGGTGCGGGATTGGCACTTTTCTAAAGGTCTGCCGCCAAGGCGGCTGGCAGGTGACCGGGGTCGAGCCTTCGGTCATCGCCTGTGACGTCGCGAAAAGAGAGTACGGCCTCGAGCTGATCAACGGCCTGTTTGAGAGTGCCATGTTTCAAGGGAAAAAGTTCGATGCCATCTTCGCCGCCCAGGTGCTCCATCACCTGCCGGACCCGGCTGCTTTTGTGGCGGATATCGACCGGGTGCTGGCCGACGACGGCGTGTTGATGCTGCGCACCCCTAACTTAATCCCGCTAGAACTAAGTCTCCTCTTGCAACGCGTGATCGGCCGGAAACGAGAGTTTTTCTGTGGGCCTGCCCTCTACACCTTTCATCCGCAAACGCTGTCTTTTCTTTTTGGGCGGCTGGGCTATCGGGAGGTCCAGTTTGTGAATTCCAGACCGTACCTAGAGCTGCCGCGAGCGCCCTGGGAACCCGGCCAGTCCCTCGGTAAAAACGTCAGGCGGCTGGCGGTCACCGCTCTTAAGGTTGCCGGCTACGGGGCGGTAGAAGCCGTCCAGAAGTTGAGCCAGGGTCGGGTGGTGATTGGTCCCTCGATCTTTGTGGTAGCCCGGAAAAAGTAGCGGGCGATAGACTCACATACGAAAGGAAACACGATGGGCAACTATATCTGGGAAGTCATTCGTCATGTTTTTTCCCCCCATTTCCCGATCGCTTTACTTTACAGTTTTGCTTACTACATCCACGAACACGTCGTCTGGCGAGCTCGAATTAACGCCGCCAAGGATGTCAGGATCCACGCCACGGCTTCTATCCGAAATGCCCAGAATGTCTACCTGGGCAAAAATTCTCACATCAATCACCTGTGTTGCATCTGGGCCGGTGAAAAATCAAAAATAGTCATGGGGAATAACCTCCTTATGGGGCCCGGAGTCTGCATTTTTTCGGGCAACCACGGCACGCTCAAAGGCCGGCCCATGACCTTCCAGGATCGCAAAGAGGCCTCGATTGTGATTGGCGACGACGTGTGGCTGGGCGCGCACAGCGTGATCACCGCCGGCACGCAGATAGCCAACGGCGTGATCGTCGCCGCGGGGGCGGTGGTGACCCGCAGCATCACCCAGGAAGACGTGATCGTCGCCGGGATTCCGGCCAAGATTATCGGGGAGCGATCCTCGCCCCCTGAATTTACCTTCAATGGCCTCAACGGCCAGGAGCCTCTGGCGCAGATGCCGGGTCACCGAGGCGCCAACGGAGGGCTATGAGCGCGACTCAGCCCGGATAGAAAAGCCAAGAATAGGATCTCAATTCAAGGGGGTGCCCCTGAAATAGGCACCGTTTTATAAGTAAGGAGGCCTTAAGGAGAGAAAAAGTAGCCATGAACGCAACACTTAACGCCTTGACCATCGATGTCGAAGAGCATTTTCAGGTCCATGCTTTTGAGACGGTCGTTGATCGAGCGGCCTGGGATCACTACCCCAGCCGGGTTGAGGCCAATACTCGCCGGATTCTACGCCTGCTCGCCGAGCATAATGTTCGGGCGACCTTCTTTGTCCTAGGCTGGGTGGCCGACCGCTATCCTCAGCTCGTTAAAGATATTGCCATGGCCGGCCATGAAATAGGCACCCACGGTTATTGGCATGAACTTATCTACCGCCAGACCCCTGATGAATTCGCAGCCGACCTAAACCGCTCGCTTGAGGCCATCGACCGGGCCTGTAACGGCTGTCAGCCGGCCGGTTATCGCGCCCCGGCTTTTTCCATTACCGAGCAATCTTTGTGGGCTTTGGATATCCTGCGCGATCATAATCTTACGTATGACTCAAGCATTTTTCCTTTGGCTGTCCATGATCGATATGGCATCAACAATGCCAGCCGGTTCGCTAACAAAACGGACGGTGGTTTGTGGGAGTTTCCGGTTAGCACCATTCGGTTAGGCAATCAGAACTGGCCGGTATGCGGTGGGGGTTATTTCCGGTTGTTCCCGCTCTGGGTCACCCGCCGAGCCATCCATCATCTCAATACGCACGGCAATCCAGCTGTCATCTACCTGCACCCCTGGGAATTTGACCCCACGCAGCCCCGTATCTCTCCCGCCCCCTTGCTCTCTCGCTTTCGACACTATGTCAACATCCACAAAACCGAAAGTCGATTGCAATCCCTCTTGACGGAATTCCAATTTGCCCCCATGTGTGAAGTTTTTTGCAGCCACTTGGAGATGAATGAATGCGCAATGCCCTCGTGACTCAACATACCTTTCCGCAGCGGGTCTACTGATGTTACCTCCCAAGCATGCCCTTATCTCAGCGTCGATCGGCACCGCCGGCTGGTGGCTAACCGGGCAGCCTAAGGCTTGCCTGGTGGCTCTGGCCTCAGGGGTGCTGCCGGACCTCGATCACCTCATCGACTACGCTTACTACAATCGGCGGGGCGAGCATCGCCTCATTCTGCCGCTGCACGGCTACGAGTTTGCCCTGCTTGGCACAATTATCGCTCTACGCGGCGGCCACAAAGTTCTGAGCGTCGCCGTAATTTCCTACTTTGTCCATTTGTTGGCTGATCAAGCGGAAAACAGAACGCGCCGCTGGGGTTATTCTCTGCTTTTTCGGGTCTGGCATCACTTTCGCCTTGAGGCTATCTCTACCATGCCTGAAGCTGCCAGCCGCGGCAGAGTGGAGGATATGGATTTGCTGAAGAGCCTGCTATTTCGCCGGCGGAAGCGACCGAATAGTCCGCTTTGAAGTAAGGAGGAGGAAAGGTAACAGAAACTGTAAGCTAACCAAAGCTAGCGAACGGAAAATTGGGGGAAACAGCCCCCTATAAATTGAGTTGGCTCGGAATGAGCCAACTCAGGGCACCTAAGTCAAGGCTAAGGCCAACAAGTTTATGGCCGTAAACGTGTTGGGTTCAACCAAGGGCAGCTTAATAGCATGCTCCTAGGTTGCTTTAGCCGTTAACCCAGGCGCAGTAATTGTAGTTTTGGGTGCGTGAAAAGTCAATCAATTCAAATGGAGCGCATCCAAGATTTCCTCTCTTTAAAAAAGATTATTGCCTGGGTCTAAGTACGCGCATCCACACCAACTGCGAAGCGTGATGTTCATTTCAAGGGTTTGACGCCGCAGTCCAACTGCAAAATTGGTATGAGGAGTGAAATATGGCTATTCAGGTCAATAATCATCAAGAGGTTACTTCAACTGTTAACAAAAGTGAGAGGCTTTTTCTTAGGAACAACAAAAACCCGGAATTTCAGGCTCTCTTCTCGGAGCGCCGGGTGTTGCTGATGATCGGGGATGCCTTGATTGTGGTCTTGGCAGTGTGTGTCGCAGTGCTGCTTTGGCACCAGACAGACTCTAGCGGTTTCAATTTCGCGATCGATTTTAGAGAGCATTGGTATTGGTTTCCTTCTATGTTGGGCGGGTGGTGGCTGCTGGCCGGGTTAAACGATCTCTACTATATTCCTTCTTCCTTTGATAAATTAACCAGTGCCATGCGAGTGGCTACCGTTGGCCTGATCAACCTGGCCATCTACCTGGCTCTCTTTTCTTTGATCCCGCAGGATCTGCCTCGCGATATATTTCTCTACTTTTTACTCATGGTCTGGCCGGCGATTACCCTCTGGCGCTGGATATATGCCGAGCTCTTCTCTCGTTTTCAACACCGGGTTTTGATCGTCGGCACGGGAATGCGAGGACAATCACTTTTCAAAACGCTTAAAGAAGCGCCAAAGCTCAATTACCAGGTCCTGGGTTACGTTGACGATCAGACTGGCTCGGAAAAAATAGACGATGGCCTGGACGTCATCGGCAAAGCGGCAGATTTGCCTAACCTGATCCGCCAACTCCAGATTCACGAAGTCGCGGTGGCCATCGATCGAAGATTGAGCAAAGACCTCTTCGAGTCCCTGGTTGAATGCCAGGCCAACGGCGTCCGGGTCTCCCTCATGTCCGATATTTATCAGGAACTTTACCGCAAAGTCCCCATCGAATATATCGACCCCAGTTGGGCGTTGTATGCGATGCAAAACCGCCTTGTCTTCAAGCGCCTCGACCTTGGCCTCAAGCGGGTCCTGGACCTGATTTTGGTCAGTGTGGGACTCCTGATCCTGGCCCCAATATTTCCTTTGCTGGCCTTGGCTATTCGCCTGGACTCATCAGGGCCAATTTTCTATCGCCAAATCCGGTGTGGCCGGGCGGGGAAACCTTTTTCCATTTACAAATTCCGCACCATGGTTTCGGATGCGGAAAAAGATGGCAAGCCTCAGTGGGCCACCAAGAATGATCAACGGATCACTCGCGTAGGCCGATTTATGCGCAAAACTCGGCTGGATGAGTTACCCCAGTTGATCAATGTCTTGCGCGGAGAAATGAGCATTATCGGTCCCCGGCCAGAACGACCTGAATTTGTTAAAGAATTACAACAGGAAATCCCTTATTACCGTACCCGGCTCATGGTAAAACCGGGTCTCACCGGGTGGGCTCAGATCCATTACCCCTATGGCAACACGGTGGAAGATGCTCTGATCAAGCTGCAATATGACTTTTACTACTTGCGTTACTGGTCCCTATGGCTGGATTTGTACATCATTTTTCGCACCTTTGCTGTGGTGCTACAGTTCAAGGGAACTTGATTGGCCACTGAACTCTGGTAACCCAATTGAAAATGCCCTGACCCAAGTAAGAATTCTCAAAGAAGGAGATTTATGTTTATGGAAGATTTTGTGGAAGTGCGCAGATATGTTGTGGCCATCTTACGCTGGTGGTGGTTAATTGTTTTGCTTGCCGTAGTGGGTGGTGTAATTGGTTTCAAGCTTAGCCAAAGACAGCCGGCCGTTTACCAAGCCACCGCCACGCTCATGGTGGGGCAACCCATCCAGGCCACAAACTTAACCAAAACCGATATTCAAACCAGCGAACTCCTGGCTCAAACATACGCCACCATTGCTCAACGCCAACCGATTCTCCAAAACGTAGTGGAGGAGTTAGGCCTCCCCGACACCTGGCAGGCTTTGAAAGAACAGGTCTGGGTAGAACCATTGCCAGGCACGCAGCTCCTTGAAGTAACCGTGGAGGCCAATTCCCCAGAGATGGCCCAAGTCATTGCCAATCAGATAGCCCATGGTTTAGTTGAGCTAGGACCGAATACCTTACCGGAAGAGGAACTAGACAACGATCAGCTTTTTGTCCGCCAACGGCTTGAAAACTTACAAACAAAAGTTGAAGCGGGCCAGCAGCGAATTGAGGCCCTAACAAACACGCTGGCCCTCGCTCGCTCAACGGAGCGAAGGTTGGAGCTTCAGCACGAAATTACGACTTGGGAAGGCTTGATTACCGATTGGGAAAATAATTATGCTCAATTGTTGGCGTTTAAAAAAGGAACAAGTAAAGTATCGCCCAATGATTTGACCATCATTGAGCCGGCCCAGGCGAGCACCAGTCCGGTTCGCCCCCAACCTCAATTAAATGCGTTCCTGGGCGCTGTCCTGGGCTTCTTACTCGCGCTAGGTCTTGTCCTCCTCCTAGAATATCTGGATGACACCCTCAAATCCGCGGCTGATCTGAGCCAGACCTTGGGGTTAACGACTCTGGGCGCCGTTGGTCGCATGAACGGAAAACGATATCAGGACAAGCTGATCGCCACCCACGAAACCTTTTCCCCTGTCTCGGAGACCTACCGGATGATCCGCAGCAACATCCAGTTTATGGCGGTGGACCGGCCGGTCAAATCTATTATGGTGACCAGCCCCAGTACCAGTGAGGGCAAAAGTGTCACGGTGGCTAATTTGGGCATGGTTATGGCTCAAGCCGATCTCAAAACTATCATTGTTGATACCGATCTGAGGCGACCCAGACAGCATGAAATTTTCCAGATCCCCAATGTCGGCGGCATGACTGACTTGCTCCGCGAGCCGGAGCCTGATTTCAAGAGTTATGTCAGGAAAACGAATATAGAAAACCTGCACTTGATCCCGTCTGGAGTTTTGCCGCCTAATCCATCGGAACTGCTCAGTTCGGACCGGATGAAGCAGGTTCTCACGAAGCTGACCGAGCTGGCTGATGTGGTTATCTTTGATAGCCCGCCGGTGTTGGCCGTGGCCGATGCCGCCGTGTTGTCCAACCGGGTGGATGGCGTCCTGATGGTGATCCATGCCCGCCATACCCGTCGAAATTTGGCCAGGCAGGCCCTCTCAATTCTCCAACAGGCGGACGCTAATTTGTTGGGAGGCGTACTCAACCAAGTCCCTGAAAAGGGAGCGCCCTATAGAGCTTACTATCCTTCCTTAGCAGTTCTCAATAAACGCCCTCTGGCCGGCAAGTGGTATCGCTGGCGGTGGTTGCCGTTCCTTAAATAGAGTCTCTGTTCAGGAGAGATGGTCATGTTTTCTATAGATGCTGCTGAACGTTTTACTGTCCGGTTGGTAATGCTAACCGGCCTGATCACGCTCGGCTTTATAGGCGATGGCTCAGTCAGTTTGGTCCAGGGTCAAGCGGGCTACATCGAAGAGGTTCGCTCGCTGGATACAAATGACGCGGGCTTGCTTAACCCGGCCGGGTTAGCCTACTCTTTTGAGGCTAACCTTTTCTACATCATCACCGCCAATCCCGGCAGTCCTGCCACCATCAACATGATGACTCCTTTTGAGGAGTTACTCGGTTCGATGACGGTCAACACGTCCGCCACAGTTGAGCCAATCAATATCGCCTTTGATAATCAAAACGAGCGGTTGTTGTTGTTGGATCATGCTGCCAATGAATTGATCACAATTAAAGCCGGACCGAACGGCCTTCTAGACCCCGCCGCTACCGCCCTCACCCGCTTCCAAGTGGGTGCTTTGGGACTCCAACAACCCAGCGGAATGACTGTCGATCCAGGCAACGGCGTGCTCTTTATCCTTGATAACGCGCCGGATGGCGCTACTTCACAAATTCTGCGGATCGAGCCGGATAGTCAGGGTGGCTTTGACGGGGCAACGGCGATCAACGAGGGCCGGGTTTCTCGGATAGATTTGCAGGCTGCCGGGTTAGTTCAAGGGCGGGGCCTGGCCCTAAATCCAAGTAATGAGCATCTTTACGGATTTAAACCGGCCGACGGCAAAATATATGAGCTGAGTGACAGCGGCCAGTTGATCGCCACCTTGGATCTGGCGCCCTTTGATTTAGCCGATCCGCAAGGCTTGGTATTTGGCTTAAGTGGTGATCTAACCGATGATCCGGAACTGATCAACCTGTACGTGGCTGATCCCGGCTTGGTCACTGAAGCTCAGGCTGAGCCCGGCTTGGCGATATATCTACCGGTGGTGCTGAAAAAAAGTAACCCTAAAGAGAATAGAAATGATGAAATCCAGCAAAATCAGGCTGCGCCACCGTTGGGTCGGATCGTAGAGTTTACTCTTAGCGGGGAACTTATGAATACTATCCGAGTGCCGCAAGACCAGCCCACCATTCAAGCGGGTCTTGACGCCGCTCAAGACGGCGATCTGGTTCTAGTCTCCCCCGGCACCTATGCCGAGCAACTTGTCATGTCCGCCAAAACCGTTACGCTCGCTTCTGAGTTCTATACCACCGGCGATGTCAACGACATCGACCAGACGATCATCGATGGTCAGGGCGGGCCGGCGGTCATCGAGGTGGCTAAGTCGGTCGGGCCGGAAACGAAGATCACCGGCTTCACCATTCAGAACGGCAGCGATGGCATCAGCGCTTCAGCCAAGCTCCACATTCTCAACAACCGCTTCACCGGCAATGGCGATGCGATCGATTATCAGTCTGGCGGCGGTATTTGTCGTAACAATGTGTTCGAAAACAACAAAGATGATGCCATTGACCTGGATGGTCCTACGGAAGCGATCATTGAGAACAATGTTATTCGCAATAACGGTGACGACGGGATCGAAATTCGGCTCCACAAGTATAGTGGCCCCCGGCTCAATATTATCATTCGCCACAACCTCATCACCGATAATGACGAAGACGGCATCCAACTGATCGATTATGAAGACCTGTCGGATCGGACCTTCCTTATTGAGCGTAATCTGATCAAAAACAATCGCAAGGTTGGGCTGGGCTTGATGGATAAGGGCGATACCAAGGAAGACTTCCGGGCCGCCAGTATTCCAGAACGCATTCACCTTTTTAATAATACTTTTATAGATAATCCTTACGCGGTGACTGGCGGCGATAATTTGATCGCCCTTCACAACCTGCTGGTCAACGCCACTGTCACCGCGTTAAAGGATGTCGATGGCGACTCCGTGACCGCCTACAATCTGTTTTGGGGCAATCACACCGATAGCCAGGGCAGTAAGATCGATACCAATACCACCCTCTTCACCGATCCTCTCCTGGACGGTACTGATCAACTCCAGTCCGGCAGCCCAGCCATCGATGCCGGGACCGCCCAATACCGCTTAGCCGGCAGCGAGATTGTCCTGGACCTGCCTCCCGGCGCTTATCTTGGTCCTGCCCCCGATTTGGGGGCATTTGAGTGGATGAGTACCGGTGAGCCTAAGCCGGCGGTCCTCGTTGGAACGGGTGACATTGCCCGCTGTAGCTACGATGAGGATCAGGCCACGGCTAAGTTGCTGGATAAAATTCCCGGCATAGTCTTCACTCTTGGAGATCATGCCTACCCGGATGGATCAGACGATGAGTTTAACGATTGCTATGATCCGACCTGGGGGCGTCACCAGGCCCGGACACGGCCAACCCCTGGCAACCACGATTACCACACCCCCGGGGCCGCAGGCTACTTTAACTACTTTGGGGCAGCCGCGGGTGAGAGAGGAAAGGGTTATTACAGTTACAACCATGGAGCCTGGCACATTATCGCCCTCAATAGTGAATGTCAGGCGGTCGGCGGCTGCGAGCGCGACTCACCTCAGGGGCAGTGGCTGCAAGCTGATCTGGCGGCAAATCCAGGGATCTGTACGCTGGCTTATTGGCACAAGCCCCGCTTCAGCTCAGGTCGGCACGGCGGCAGTTCGACGGTACAGGATTTCTGGGAATTACTGTATGAGGCTGGAGCAGAGGTGGTGCTTAGTAGTCATGATCATAACTATGAACGCTTTGCCCCGCAGGATCCTGATGGGGTCGCGGACCCAGACCGGGGCATCCGCCAATTTGTAGTGGGTACGGGCGGAGCTGGTCTTTACGCCTTTGACTCCATCCAGCCCAACAGCGAGGCGAGGAACAATGACACCCATGGCGTTCTAAAATTAACCCTGCACCCAACCGGCTATGACTGGGAGTTCGTTCCCGTTGCCGGTCAAAGCTTCACCGATTGGGGGAGTGCCAGCTGTAGTCATTGAGCGATTAATTTAAATTCAGACATCAGTTGATAAAAGAGTCTCGCGATAACCGTGAGGCTCTTTTTTTTCGATTGTTTTGTAATGTGATTTGTAAGGTTTGTGTGGCATAATTAATCATGTTAGACTAGGTTAAGAGATTTTCCCTATGGTTGAGGGGGGAAACCATGGACGATCTGCAGGGAAAGAAAATTTTGGTGATTGATGATGATCCTTACTTGCGCCAGTTAGTGACGCATGCTTTTTCAAATAGCGAAGCGCATCTCTATACGGCGTCTGATGGCTCCGAGGGGCTACGGCAGTTCTTTGACCAGCAACCCGACCTCGTCATTTTGGACTTGATGATGCCAAAACTCGATGGCTGGGCGGTCTGCGAACAGATTCGGCAGATGTCTAGTGTTCCAATCATTATGCTAACAGCCTTGAGCAGCGAAGAAGATACTGTGCGTGGACTGGAAGCTGGAGCCGTGGACTTCATCACCAAGCCGGTCAGACCTAAGGTTCTGGTGGCCCGCGCTCGTGCCGCTTTGCGGCGGATCGAATTGCCTTCAGGGCAAGATACGACCGTTTACACCGATCAACACTTAACCATTGACCTGGCTAGTTACCAGGTCCTCGTTGGAGATCAGCCGGTCAAGCTCACCGTCACGGAATTCAAGCTGCTGGCCTATCTCTACCAAAATGCGGATCAAGTCCTGACCTCAGAGCAGATCCTGGCCCACGTTTGGGGTAACTCGAGCAAAGACAATACCGAGTACGTTCATGTCTATGCTTCCAACCTGCGCCAGAAGCTAGAAAAAGACCCAAAGAAGCCGGAGTATCTCTTGACCGTGCATGGCGTCGGTTATCGTTTTAAGAAGCAAACGGACCGGCCACATTGAGATTTAAATTCAGATCCCGGTTAGCCTGCCGCCCATAATCAAAAATTTGGACAGTAAACAGTTCGTTTTCTAACTTTTTTCAAATGACATTTTAATTATTTTCCTATATTTGCGTAGTACCATTGCCCTAGTCAGTCACTATTTTGCCCCTACCTACGCTATTTATACTTATAAGTTATCCGTTTACTCAGCCTCATACCTTATGAGGCTTGTGGCCTTACCACTGCGCAACTACCCAAATCAACCCTGCTGCAAAAACTTCTGAACCAGCGTACTCTTAACTAATAATTAGACTCGATTTCCAAGGCGATCCGGTCTTAGCAAGCTTAGTGCTTAAGGGCCGGACGTATGGACGTGCGCCCTATCCCGGTCAGGGCAAAACGAAGTTTAACCTTGAAACTATATATGAATCTGGGAGGTGCAGGTTGGGTGACCTGCAAGACTTTAAAGTTTTAATCATTGATGATGAACCTGAGCAACTTAAGCTCGCCAAACGGTCCTTTTCCTGGGCAAAAGCCAAAATTTTCACAGCGGCCAGCGGAGCGGAAGGGCTACAAAAACTATATACTCACCGGCCCGATCTGATCATCCTCGATCTTGTCATGCCTGAAATGGATGGCCTTGAAGTTTGTCGCCGTATCCGCCATCTAACCAAGACGCCTATTATCATCCTCACTGCCCTAGTCAATGACACCGAGATGATCCGCAGTTTAAAGTCCGGCGCCGATGACTATATAACCAAACCTTTCAATCCCTTTGTCCTCATTAGCCGAGCCGAGGCTTTGGTGCGCCGAAGTACCTCGACCGATAAGAGTACCAAACAAGATGTTTACTCGGACAGTTATCTCACCATCGAGCAAGACCGGCCTCGGCTGCTGGTTGAGGGCAAGGCGTTTGATCTAACCACGAAAGAGTACCACCTCTTGCTCCACTTAGTCCAAAACGCCAACCGGGCGGTTACCTTTCAAAGTATTCTGGAACATGTTTGGGGCTGGGAATACTGGAACCATACTGAATTTGTCCATGTTTACATCTCCCGCTTGCGTCAGAAGTTGGAGCAAGACCCTAAACATCCCAGGTATTTAATCTCCGAGCGAGGACTTGGTTATCGCTTTGAGCGACAAGATGCCACCTAACCCCATTTAACCGGGAAAGCTGTGCTGTATTCTGTCAAAAGAGGGCCCTAAACTGGGGCCCTCTTTTTTTTGTCTATATTTTACAACTTCTTTAGAAAATCTTTAGATATATTTAGTTTCAGTTTAGAGTTGTTTGTTATAGTACGGTCATTGTGTCAGAAGTGTGCTTGAAGTAACAATTGTACGCTAATGAAACAAAATGAGCTGACCTATAAAAGGTCAGCTCTGGCGTGACCAAGTTAAGAACAAGACCAGCATGTTTAGGGCAAGTAAACGTGCTGGACGCAGCAAGCTGTACTCTTTTTTGGAGTACGGATGCCTGCCGCTTTGCGCTTAACTCAGACTTTTTTATTTTAGCGGCTGATATACGGCATGTCAACCTCAGATCAAGAAGTAATCCAAGAAGATAAACTTATGACGGCAAAAGAGGCGGCCGCTTATCTAAGGGTCGGGCGGGTGACCGTTTGGCGTTGGTGCCAACAGGGGCTTATCCCGGCCTTCCGGGTAGGCCGCACCTGGCGCATCCGTCATAGTGAACTGGTGCGGCTCGGTGAGCAACGGGACGATATCGACGATGGAGCTTAGAACCAAGCTGGTCATTCATAACGTTGGGTAGTAGCCAGCAAAGGTATTACGGTTATTTTTCAGAATAGCCGCATTCTGCCGGTGGCAAAACAACAAGAATGGAAGAATGGAAACGGAGTCGAGGATGAGTGCTGAACTTAAACAACAGATATCTGTGAGACAGTCATCAGAGCAAATCACCATAAGATCTGGAACTGAGCAGTGGTCCACGCAAACTGAAGTGTTAACAGAAAGTCACCTAAAATTTCACTATTTTTATTTCAAACGACTTACCGACTGGATACTGGCAGCAGTGGCCCTAATTATTCTCCTGCCGTTGATACTAATCATTGCGGTTTTGATCAAATGGGACTCGCCCGGGCCGGTTTTCTTCTCTCAGGAACGCGTTGGAGCCCGGCGCCGGACTCTAAATGGACAGACAACCTGGGAAATCCGGACTTTCACCTTTTACAAATTCCGGACGATGAGAGTTGACATTGATCCAGCGCTCCATCGCCAATTTATGCAAGCCTATATTGCCGGTAATGAGGCGATGATGGCTGCGCTTCAACCCGATCCTGAAGCGGCTTCAGCGTTCAAACTTACCGGCGATCCCAGAATAACGAGAGTCGGGGGCTTCTTACGCAAATTCAGTCTGGATGAACTGCCTCAACTCTGGAATGTAATGAAAGGAGATATGAGTTTGGTTGGACCTCGTCCGCCAATTCCCTATGAAGTAGATCTATACCAAGTCAAGCATTTCCAAAGATTTGCCGCTCTGCCTGGCATTACCGGGCTATGGCAAGTCAGTGGGCGTTGTGCAACAAGTTTCGACGAGATGATTCACTTAGACGTTGAGTACATTGAAAAGCAATCAATCTGGCTAGATCTCAAGATTCTCTTGTGGACGGTGCCAGCAATTATCTCACAGGAAGGTGCAGGGTGAAAACTATGAAAAAAATAAAAATTGGGGTAATTGGATGCGGTTACTGGGGGCCCAATCTCATTAGAAACTTCATCGAGATACCGGAAACCGAGGTTGTGGCCATTGCCGATTTAGACCAAGGCCAACTAAATCATATTCAAACCCGATATCCGCAGATCAGAATAACAACTAAGAACTATCAAGACTTTTTTACACTAGATCTTGATGCCGTAGTTATCTCGACGCCCCCTCAAACTCATTTTGGGGTGGCCCGAGATTGTCTGTTGCACGGGCTCCATGTTTTGGTAGAAAAGCCCCTGGTTGTCAACAGCCATGATGCGTTAGAACTCATTACGATTGCAGAACAGCACAACAGAATATTAATGGTTGGTCACACCTTTGAGTACAACCCTGCGGTTCATGCCTTAAAGGCCATGATCGCCAGCGGAGAGTTGGGAGATATCCACTATATTGATGCCGTTCGGGCCAGTTTGGGTTTGTTTCACCCAAGCCTCAATGTCATTTGGGATTTAGCGCCGCACGATATCTCTATCCTGACTCATTTATTAGGTCAGGCGCCGGTCAGCGTTAGCGCCCGCGGGGCAACCTGCGTGCAACGAGATGTCGAAGATATTGCTTATTTGACGATGATGTTCCCGAATAATCTCTTGACGCACGTGCGCGCCAGTTGGCTGGATCCGCACAAGACTCGCCGGATCACTGTGGTCGGCAGCAAGAAGATGGTCGTTTATGATGATGTGGAAAGCCTTGAAAAAATCAGGATTTACAATAAGGGCGTAAAGGCGATCCGCCGGACAGATACCTTTGGTGAGTTCCAGTTTGCCTATCACTATGGCGATGTAGTCAGTCCCTATATTCACTTTGAAGAACCGTTGCGCCTGGAGTGCCTGCACTTCCTCGAATGTATCCGAGAAAACAAAGCGCCCTTAACCGATGGCCACAACGGCTTAAGAGTAGTCAGGATTATTGAAGCTGCCCAGCGCTCCATAAGAAGTAACGGGAGTCCAGTGTCAATCGAGAGTGATTATCTTCTGGCTGGAAATGGGTACGCTTCAGTCAGATCTCCTCTTGAGAACGTTCAAGAAGTTGGTATAGGTTAAGAAAGCCAGAGAAGCTTAGTGCGCTTGTCTGTTCTTCTGTAAAACAACATAAGGAGTCCCTCTTGTGAGAGTATCATTTGTTGATTTAAAAGCCGAATACGAAGTGATCAAAGAAGAAATTGATACAGCCATTGCGGTAAGTTTAGAGCGAACGGATTTCGTTCTGGGCCAAGCTGTGCAAGATTTTGAAGACGCTTTCGCAAAGTACTGTGGAGCAGCCTACGCAATTGGAGTTGACTCAGGTTTCTCTGCTTTGGAGCTAGCCTTACGAGCCTATGGCATAGGGCCAGGCGATGAAGTCATCACCGCAGCCAATACCTTCATAGCCACCGTTCTGGCCATCTCCAACTGCGGCGCACACCCCGTGCTCGTTGACATTGCGCCAGAAACTTATAATCTTGACCCGGCTCAATTGGAACAAGCAATTACGCCCAGGACGCGAGCAATCATCCCTGTCCACTTGTACGGGCACCCAGCGAATATGAGTCCGATCATGGCTATCGCTCAAAACTATGGTCTAAAAGTGATCGAGGATGCTTGTCAGGCTCACGGCGCTCAATATAAAGGCAGAAGAATTGGCAGCGTGGGAGATGCCGCCGCCTTCAGTTTTTATCCTAGTAAGAATTTAGGTGCCTACGGCGATGGTGGAGCGATTGTCACCAATGACAAGTATCTGGCTGATCAGGTTCGACTCTTGCGCAATTTAGGTCAGAAGATTAGGTATCACCATGAGATAAAGGGATTCAACCACCGGTTGGATACTCTGCAAGCCGCTATTCTCAAGATCAAATTGAATCGACTCGATCAGCAAAATACTAAACGCCGGCTCGTAGCCGCGCTTTACAATGAACTCCTGGCGGGTACCCCGGTCGTTACACCCTATACCGCTGACTGGGCCGAACCGGCTTACCATTTATACGTTATCCGCACGGCCAACCGGGACGCCCTTCAGCAACATTTGAGCGCGGCAGGAATTGCCTCGGGGCTTCATTATCCTATCCCTATCCATTTGCAGCCGGCTTATGGTGAGTTGGGCCATCAAGAAGGTGATTTCCCCATCGCCGAGGCGTATGCCAAAGAGATATTGTCTCTGCCGATGTATCCTGAGTTGGAGCCTGAAGCAGTACGTTACACGGTTGACTCAATAAAGGCTTTTATCACTGAATCGGAAGTTAGGCAGCCGGCAATGGCCCTTATGCCTTGAATGCCACAAAAGGTTAACTCCTTCCTTTTTTCTCGGAGGCAAACATCTTGGCGGATATACAATGGTCTTTAAGAACACTCTGGCGATGGAAGTGGTTATTGGTCGCATTGGTATTGGTCAGTGTCGCGGCGCTAGGCATGAGAATATCCTTTTCAGAACCGGTATATCGGGTCGAATTAACCCTTCAGATTACCACGCCAGATCGTAAAGAAGTACAACTGTTGGATCAATATCGCTTTGCCAGCGAACAAGAGGAGATCACCTTAGCCCGCAATAGTTTGATAGAAGTGGTCAATAGTTCAGAGATTTATAATCAAACGATCACTCAACTGAATTTAACAGGCGAAGACGCTGCTTACACCATTGAAATTACCCCGATTCAGGATACAGACTTTATCCATGCTTCAGTTGAAGCCAAAAATCCTGATCTGGCAGCCAAAATCATTAATACCCACATTGACAAGGCAGTCAATCGCTTTGGTGAGCTGCGAGCCATGACCTCCACAGCGGCCAAAGATTACTTTTTTGATCAGCTTCAATTAGCTGAGAAAGATTTGCGGGTGGCCGAAGCTGCCTTTGTAGATTTTAGAAAGACAAACCGGGTTTCTTCTCTGGAAGATGAGTTAAAGGCCAACCAACAGATTCTTGAAGAGTTAAGGTTCCAACGAGACCAGATCTCGGCAGACAATGCCACTCGAAATACGAAATTTTTGCAGCGAGCAGAGGCCTCAAATCTAGAACAAGGCCAACTATCGAGAGACGACTCTAATGAGAGCAGGACTGAGAGGGTGCGACTGGATACACTCCTTCAAGAGCGCAAAACTAGAATTGAGCAGTTGGTGGCGCTGGAACCGGAATTCAATCTGTGGAGCACTAATGTCCAAGAGGCGCGTAAAACCTACCAGCATCTGTTGGAGAAATACACTGAAGCTTCTTTGAAAGAAGGTTTGGCCAAAGCGGTTAGCTTTGTGCAGGTGGTAAACCCTGCCCAGCCTCCCTTGAGTCCGATTGATAACACCACCCAAATTTTTATGTTGACCATCGCTGGGAGTCTGGGGGCGGCTATTTTATTGGCGTTTCTTCTTGAGTACTTCTTTGGCGCTGGACAGAGAGGAAATATGCCCTTCCAAGCTTCAACGCCAAAGGCTAGTCTCGAACGGATTCAATATAACGGCAACTTCAATGTTTATCACGCTCAACCCTTACAGACCAAACCTAACGCTAAATACCCACCTCCTCTTAGCCGGCCTGAACAGCTTGACCCACTCGATCAGAACGCGCGGAATTAAGGAAAAATGAACAGCACAGCTTTTCTCCGGTGTTTGGCTATTATGGTCATTGTCAACTCTCATAGTGAGGCATTTTATCCCGTTGCCCACTTAGCCACAGGAGGCGCAATTGGAAACTCTTTGTTCTTTACCCTGTCATCCTTCGGTCTATATTTTAGTGAGCAGAAAAGCCCCAGAGCGTTCGTCGATTGGTATTCGCGCCGGATAGCAAGAATCTATCCAACGCTCTGGGTTACTTTAGTCGTTCTGCTTTTTCCCATGCTCTTATACCAGAGAGAACTTCGGTTTGACCATCTATTAGAGTATGCCGGCGAATTTTTCTATCCAAACTCTAGATGGTGGTTCTTGAATGCGCTGTTGGTCTACTACTTTTTCTTGTTCTACATTATTAAGAACTACAGTCACAAAAAATTGGCTACGGCTGCTGTTAGTGGGATGAGTTTGTATATTTTTGCCTATTTTAATTTTATTGATTTGTCCGTCTGGACTGTAGAGGATTACTTACCTTTTAAGCTTATCTTCTATTTCTCTATGTTCCTATTCGGCGTTTATTTAGCCGCTAAGCAGTCCCAAATGACGTATTCATTTGGAAAGGACACCCTCTTGTTGGCTGGCTTCATCATATTAATGTACGGTCACAAATATTTGATGACCAAAGGCTTGCCCTTTTCCACTCAGTTTATACAGCAACTGTTGTTATTTCCAATTGTCTACTACTTCTTCAAGGTCTCTCAATCCGAGGTGATTTCGATTAAGCTGATGAATGTACCCGTTGTGTCTCAAGTTATCACCTTCATTGCGAACATCACTCTAGAAATTTATCTGGTTCATATTCTGCTATTACCGCCGTTTAGACAAATGGATCTTCCATTTCCGCTGGATTGGGCCCTATTTATAGCGATAACACTTACTCTGGCTGTTCTAATTCATTACCTGACCCAACGATTGGTGGGCTTTTTAACCTTAGGCGCACAAAAATCAGCCCCCGTGGTGGTGGAATCGCCTGTAACGCAAATATACCATGGCACAAACTAGTTTACTTCGCCAACAGCCTTTAGCTAATCTTATTCAGCGTGTTTCGCCAACAACATGGTTTGCTCTGGCAGCCTTTTGTTTGTTGGTCTTGGCTACCGGCATATATCTATCTCCAGAAGTGACCGCCACCTTACTCTTATTTTTTGGTATTGGAACCCCTCTGCTCTTGTTACTCTGGTCAAGACCCGAGTTGGGACTATTGATGGTGATCACTATCACAGCCAGTATTTTGCCCTTAAATTTGATTGACTTACGCCTGCCGATTGGAGGTGGGCTGAAGCTCCGAGATATCGCCTTGTTGGGCATGTTAGCCCTCTCCGGTCTGCAGATGATGCTCCACAAACGAGACTTAATTCCTTGGCGACCGGTGGGAACAGCTCTTAGCGTTTTTGTGGGAATGGCTGTCTTTTCTGCCTTGTACGCCAAGTTGTTCCAAGGCGTCCCAACAAACTGGGCCTTCAATGATTTGCGTAGCATCATCTTTTACACGACCTTTTTCATTACCGGCTGGACCGTTCTAAAGCGAAAACAATTGTTGGTTCTCCTCATCGGTTTGCTTCTTGTAGCCGACTTGACAGCCGGGATCATCATTTACCAACAGTTCTTTGGAGCCAATACTCCCCTAATCGCCTCGATGACCGATGTAAATTGGAAAGTGTGGGAAAACAGCGACGCGAGCTCCGGTCTGGGGTCAGTGCGGGTCATTCCACCGGGTCACCTCCTGGTTTATTTCATGATGTTGATTAGTACCTGTCTCGCCATCGAGGTGCGGCAGCCCCTGAGACTCCGTCTGTTTTCTATCCTGCAATCCATCTTTCTCAATCTGGGCCTCTTGTTGACGTTTACCCGGGCCCAATATGTCGCTGTGGCCATCGCTTTTGCTGTTATGTTTCTTATTCTCTTACCCACTTACAAAAGGCAATTTATCCGGCTGCTGATCATTGGCGTTCCAATTTTGATGGTCACTCTAAGCCTATTCGGGAATAAATTCGGCGATCTAAGCCAGAGTCGCTTCTTCGCAGCGCTGACAGACCGTTTTTTATCGATTCTCACGCCGGGCCAAACTGTTAAATCCGACTCCCTGGAGTGGCGTGTGTACGAAACCGGCGAAGCGATCCGCTCAATTCGAGAACACCCAACCCTTGGGGTTGGTTTAGGTAATTCATACCGTGATCTAACCTTAGTGCAAGGGGAGGTGAGCGGCGGTTGGGCCGGTCAAACGGGCGAAGAACGAACTCGCTTTACCCGCTTTGTTCATAACAGCTACTTATATATCGCCGTCAAAATGGGGTTGCCAGGATTATTTATCTTTGTTTGGTTTGCCATTTGCGCCTGCATTTACGCCTGGAAAGCATATGCAAGAGCCGTGGACAGGGTTTACAGGGGCATCATTCTGGCTGTCCTAGCCGGTTTCTTGGGTCTCCTGCAATGGTCAATATTTCATGTGCAACTCATGCAAGTTGAAAGTACGGTCGTCATCGGGCTGGTTGTTGGCTTAACGGGGTCAGTGGCCTACCTGGCTGAGCAGAGCAGAACTACGGTGAATGATGGGTCATATGGAAGACAATAAAGCGCCACAAGCCGACGAGGTGCAACCAGCGCGCCCTTCAAACTTGTACTGGAGTATTCTGTTCACCGGTGGGGGGACTGGCATCACCATTGTCTCTTTGTTCTTGGAGACCATGATAGCGGTCCGGTTGCTAGACAAAGACAGTTACGGGATCTATGTGCTTCTCCTTGCTGCCGTCAACCTGTTGGTCATTGTCGTTGATTTTGGCTGTAAAACCGCTATCCCGCAGTTGATGTCCGGCAGTGATCGTCCCCGGCAAGCCGCTTTGGTTAACAGTGTCCTGATCTTTCGGCTGGGAGTGATGATTTTAACGGCTGCTTTGATTTGGCTAAGTCAGGATTTACTATTCTGGTTGGACCCCTCCCTTCAACCGGTAGCTCAATACATCGCTTATATCCCGATGATGTTGGCTGCCATTAGTATTGATGAACTATTCTTTGGTATTCTTCAGGGTTTTCACGCCTACAAGCACATAGCGGTCGCTCAAATCTTACGCAGTCTACTGCGCCTCATCCTAACGGCGATCTTGCTCTTGGTTTTCAATTTAGGTCTTGCCGCTCTGGTTTATTCTTGGATCATCTCTTTCACCGTGGCTATTGGTTATCAATATTTTGCCGCCCCCATTCCCAAACGCCCCACCTTTCAGTACCCGGTCCTCAAAGAAGTTCTACGTTTCGGCTTCCCGATTCATCTGACCCGTTTTTTGGCGACAATGGGTGGCCGGGTTGACAAATTACTCCTGGGAGCCTTAGCCGGCCCGGCGAGTACCGCCATTTACGATATCGCCCAAAAAATCCCCTTTGGCCTGCAAAGAATGTTTGAGTCCTTCACGGCCGTTTATTATCCAACCATAGCCACGCTGGTAGCCGAAGGTCAGCATCGACAAGCTAATATTTTGCTCAACCGGTCATTGCGGCTGGTCTCGACATTGTTAGCCCTGATCGCTCTGGCGGCGGTCTTATTTAGTCAAGAGTTGGTCACGTTACTATTCTCGGAAAAATACGCTGAGAGCAGTTTGGTCTTTGGTTTAATGGTCGTCGGCCTCCATATGAACACCCTGGTCAGTTTGATGGGCTATACCCTGACCGGAGCCGGTTATCCGGAGCGGTCGCTGGGTGAAAACTCGGTCCGGCTGGCCTTGGGAGTTTCCGCAAACCTGGTTCTCATCCCGCCGTTTCAATACTTGGGACCCGCTTTGGCCAGCATTTTTGCCGACTATTCAGCCAGTCCCGTGGTTATCTGGCTCCTCCGCCGCAGCAACTTTGAGGTATTTGTCGCTCCAATTCTGAAGCAGACTGCGCTGTTGCTGCTCTGTTCCAGCCTAGTTTGGTGGGGTCAGCCGAGCAGCCTGGGGTCCAAGTTGGCCATATTCGCTGCCTTTGTGGCCGGCAATCTTATCCTCAAGACTATTTCTGGTGATGATCTAAAGCAACTGCTACCCAACTTTGCCAGACGAGTATTCAAGCAAAACAACCGTATCCAAAAAATCGTGTCACTCAAGTGAGCGCGGGAGAAGTTATGCCAGATCCCCTGGTTAGTGTGGTGATTGTAAGCTGGAATCGAAAAAACGATGTCCTGGAAACTCTGCCTTCTATTCTTGAACAAGACTACTCAAACTATGAAATTGTGGTGGTTGACAATGGCTCAAGCGATGGCCTCGGTGAAGCCATTCGAGCGCTTTATCCTGCGGTTAAGCTTGTTACCTTGAACAACAATACCGGCGCGGCTGGAGGACGTAATGCCGGCATTGAACAGGCGAGTGGAGAAATCATTTTTTTCTTGGACAGTGACGCGAGTCTGCAAGCCGACACGCTGACGCAGACCGTCAGACAGTTCCAACTTGATCCAAAATTAGGCGCGGTCGCTTGCAAAGTGGTTAACAGTCACACCGGTCAAGTCGATGAGATCGGTCGCTTCTTTAGCCATCGAGCCGATCCCAATCAAGAATTTCTGAGCTTCAGCTTTTGCGCGGCCGGCTGCGCCATCTCAGCGGAAACTCTCCAAAAGGCTGGTCATTTTTGGGACTTCATGTTTTTTATTCGAGAGGAAGAAGAACTTGGCCTTCGCATCTGGGAAGCCGGTTACAAAATTCTCTATTATCCCGAGGCCATCGTCTATCATCGCGAGTCACCCCAAACCCGGGTGCGCGGCTATCAGCGGGAGTACCTGGATCTGCGCAACTGTTTCTATATTTATCTTGTCCACTATCCGTGGTGGATGCTCAGCCGTTTTCTGCTGGTTAAGACCAGTATCGCTCTCCTGCGAAGCGTGCGGCGGCGAAATCTACGGCGTACAGCGCTGCCGGCCTTTTCAGAGGTGGTCCGGCAACTCCCGTATCTATGGCAGCAGCGGCGCCCGATGAGTGACCAGGCCGCTCAATGCTACTTCAATTTACAGAGGCACCACGGCCCCTTAAGCTGGAATCTAATAGATTGGCTGAAATATAAAGCCTAGTTTGGAGAGAATATGGAAGGAGAAACTATCCTGTGCGCTTCGCCGCGCATGTGGCACTCCTTGTGGCGTGAAACTCAATATGTGATGTCAGGCTTAGCCAAGAAAAATCGAGTACTGTACGTAGAACCCGGTCGCGATTCAGATGAGTCCCGGTTTGTGGAGATGAAGCGCACTTTTTCGAGTCATTTGGCTTTGAACACCTATGAACCGCTAGAAAATTTAATAGTCATCGAAGGGGTTGGCGAAGTCCCAAACTTTCGGGAGGTGCTGCCTCGTTCAATTTTACGGCTGACTTATCCATGCGTTTTAAGAATGAACGCTCAACTCGCGGTCCAACATCTTCGCCGGGTCCTCAGGGCTTTTGGGGTCAAGTCTCCCATCTTTTGGCTTTCCACGCCAAACCCTCACGTGCTCGGCCGTTTTGAAACGAAGCTAACCTGCTATCACAATTACGATGAGTTTCCCAACTTTACCAAGAACGCCCGGATCAAAGCGTTGTTGCGCCAAAGTGATAACGAGTTTTCAAGCAAGGTAGATGTTGTACTGGCCACCTCCCAGAGCCAATGTCGCCAACGAAAAATGGTCAATCCCCATACTTATCTTCTCCACAATGGGGTGGACTTTGAAACCTTTCATCGAGCTTTGGATCCAGATCTGCCCAGACCAGCCGATATCAGCCGGATTCCGGGCCCGATCATCGGCTGTGCCGGTTGGCTAGGCTACCAAATAGATGTTGAGCTCTTGAATTGGATGGCCAAAACCCATCCGGACTGGTCTATCGTTTTAGTTGGCCCTAATGAACTGCCGGACAGTCCCGCCAAGAAAGAACTGCAAAGTCTACCAAACGTGTATTTCCTGGGCAAGAAATCACGCACCGAGCTCGCTGCCTACCTGAAAGCTTTTGATGTGGCGCTGATCCCTTATCTGTTAGAAGGATACGTCTTAACCGCCTACCCGATGAAATTACATGAGTATCTGGCCGCCGGACGGGCCATTGTCTCTACCGCTTTGCCGGAACTGGAGCCTTACCATAGCGTTGTCCGCATTGCCCGATCTCCCGACCAATTTATAGATTTGGTCCAAGAGGCCCTGCGCGACCATCTTCCGGAATCTATTCAAGCCAGGGTAAAAGTCGCGCAGGAAAATTCTTGGGACTGCCGAGTGGAAGCCATACACCAGATTCTTGATCACCATTTGCAGGCCAAAGGGTCTGTTTCCGGCGCACAAAACAATTATTTACCTACATTGAGGAGTTTATTTGATGAGAATTAGCATATTTGGTTTAGGCTATGTCGGCTGTGTCACATCGGCCTGTCTGGCCCGTGATGGGCACGAGGTCATCGGCATAGACGTAAACCCCCAGAAAGTGGCCCAAATTAATTCAGGCCGCCCCACCGTCATCGAGCCGAACTTGGACGAGTTTGTGGCCGAAGCCGTTGAGGCGGGAAAACTTAGAGCAACGGGAGATAGTTTTGCTGCCGTGCAAGACACTGACCTCAGCCTCATCTGTGTGGGCACCCCCAGTAACGGAAACGGCAGTCTTGACCGGAAGTACCTCAAGCACGTCTGTGCCGAAATCGGAGCGGCTTTAGCGGTTAAAGATGCTTATCATTTGGTGGTTGTGCGCAGTACGGTACTCCCCAACACGGTCCGCAGCGAAGTGATTCCCCTCATCGAAGAGCAAGCGGGCAAACAGGTCGGTCGGGACTTTGGGGTCTGCATGAATCCGGAATTCTTGCGAGAGGGCAGCGCCATTAAAGATTACTACCGGCCCAGTTACATCCTGATTGGCGAATGTGATAAACGGAGTGGCGATCTAGTGGAGGCGATGTATGCCGCGGTCGATGCGCCCTCGATCCGGACGAGCCTGGAAACCGCTGAAATGAGTAAATATGTCTGCAATGCCTTTCACGCGTTAAAAGTCGCCTTTGCTAACGAAATTGGCAATCTTTGTAAAACTCATGGCGTTGATGGTCAGGAGGTGATGGCGATATTTGCTCAAGATGACTATCTCAACATCTCGCCCGCTTATCTCAAACCCGGCTTCGCTTTTGGGGGCTCCTGTTTACCCAAAGATGTGCGCGCGCTCGTTTACACAGCCAAACAACAAGACCTAGAAATCCCCCTCCTCAACGCAATCTTGCCGAGCAACCAACGCCAAATCGAGCGCGCTATCACCATGGTGGAGCAGACAGGCTGCAAGAAAATTGGCATTCTGGGCTTGAGCTTTAAAGCCGCGACCGACGATGTGCGCGAAAGCCCGACCATTCCGCTCGTGGAAACCCTGGTTGGGCGTGGTTACCAGGTTAGTGTCTTCGATGATCAGGTCAAACTGGCTCAACTCGTGGGGACCAATAAGTCTTTTCTTGAGAAGGAGATCCCACATATTGCCTCTCTCATGTACTCGTCCATCGAGGCAGTGGTCGAGCGCTCCGAGGTCATTGTCATTACGAACAACAACAACGCCTTTAGCAGCGTCCTGGAACTGATGAATAAAGATCAGATTTTGATTGATTTGGTGGGTAGCGCCAAACATAGAAATGGTTTTGGAGGTCATTATGACGGTATCTGCTGGTAACCGAGTTTTAATGCTTTTAGAAAATAACCCTTACCCCAGCGACTCACGCGTCCGCCAGGAGGCCAAAGCGTTGGTCGAGGCCGGGTTTGAAGTGACGGTGGTGAGCCCAAAAGGGCGCCGTGAAGGCTACCATGAAGTCGTGGATGGCGTTCACGTCTATCGTTATCCGGCTCCGGCGGAGGGCAATAGCTTTCTGGGCTACCTCTGGGAGTATGGCTATTCATTACTGGCCGCCTTTGGGCTATCCTTGGTTGTTTTCGCCCGCCGGGGTTTTGACATTATTCACGCCCACAATCCGCCTGACCTGTTCGTTTTTATCGCTATATTTTACAAATTGTTCGGGACCCGTTTTGTGTTTGATCATCACGATCTGGCTCCGGAAAACTATCACGCGCGCTTCAGAGAGGGGGGCAGCCAACTTGTTTACAACATCCTGGTTTGGCTTGAACAATTGAGCTGCCAAGTGGCCGACCACGTGATTGCCACCAACGAGTCGTACAAGACCATCGAAATGGAGCGGGGGCGAGTTCCGGAAGACCAAATTACAATTGTGCGTAACGGTCCGGACCTTGATCGCCTCCAACTTACCGACCCCGACCCCGAATTGCGCCGCAAAGCCGGTACGATTATTGGCTTTGTGGGCGAAATGGGCCCCCAAGACGGGTTGGATTACCTCTTGAGAGCCTTAAGACATCTGGTTTATGACCTCAAACGCACAGACTTCTATTGTGTGATCATCGGGACGGGCAGTGAGTTAGCCAACCTCAAGAAATTAGGAACACAGCTTGGCCTCGATGATTACGTCTGGTTCACCGGCCGCATATCGGACGAAGCATTATGCCAATATCTGTCCACCGCCGATATTTGCGTCAGTGCGGATCCTTACAACCCGTTCAATGATCGCTGTACCATGATTAAGATGATGGAATATATGACCTTTGGCAAACCCATTGTGGCCTTTGATCTGACCGAGCATCGCTTCACAGCTCAATCAGCCGCTTTGTATGTACCCGACAACAATGAATTGAACTACGCCCAGTCCCTGGTCCAACTTATGGACGATCCCCAGCGGCGAAAGATGATGGGTTCGTTCGGACGGCAGCGAATTGAGACAGAACTGGCTTGGCAGTACTCGGTTTCAAACTTACTCAAGGCTTACCACTCCTTACTCCCCAAGACGGTTCAACCCGGCCAAGAGTTTGTTCACCCGTAAATGGTACCGGTGGCTCTACCAGAGCCGGAAGGAGAGTTACTATAATTTTAATAAAATCATCCGGACAGAAGCTAACTGTTCTAATCTTTCTTTTAGTTAGCGCTTTTGCCTTGACCTGGGCCCACCAGACTACCGGCCTTCCTAACCCCTTTCCTTGGTCTACAACCGCTGGTCCTGCCCAGGCCCAAATAACCCGTTCTCTGATCCATCCGATTGCCCTTGCTTCTTTCCAGCAGCAAAGCAGTACGCTTATCTACTTACCCGTGATTGTTTCTGGGAGTAGAACTTTCTATGTTTCTAAGCTTGGCAACAATAGCGCTGGGACGTCGTGGGCCACCGCCTGGAATGAACTGGACCAAATCAACTGGGCCGTCATTCGCCCGGGGGATCGGATCTTGCTCGATGGCGGAGCGAATCAAATGATCTACAAAAGCACGCTGACCCTGAATAAGAGCGGCACCCCCGGCCATCCGATCACGATCCAGGTGGCTAACGTCGCCGGCAGAAATGGAAAAGTGATCATCTTTGGGGGCCGGTCAAAGCCTTTACCCTATTGTGGGCAAGTTCACTACGAGTTTGAAACTGAAAATGTGCGCAATGTCGGTGTTCTCATTAATGCCGCCTGGCTGATTATTGATGGTCAGAAATGGCAAGGCCTCAGCATTTATGGTCACAATGCCTGGGGCATCAGGCTCAATCCTGGGGCCGGCAATATCACGCTCCGCAATCTCGAAATCTACGACAATGGGTTCGCCACTCAAGAGCTAGATGGCTGGTACCCTAATTCACCGGGCCTCCGAGTCGCCGGCCCCAACATTACCTTGGAACGCGTCTTGATTCACGATAATGGCCAAGATGCCATTCAATCGAGCAACGGTAATAACGGTCTCGCCAATTTCACGATCCGGCAGAGTTGGTTGTCCAACCTCCGCCAACACCCTTCGGTGGCTGAATCGTTCAACTGGTGTACCCATACTGACGGCATTCAAATCTTTGATGGTGGTTCTCTCTCCGGGTTCTTAATCGAAAACACCATCATCGGCCCCGGTTTTACCAATGGGGTCAATATGGGGCAGCAACTTGAGCCCAGCGGCGTCAATGCGGTGACGAACAATGTGACTTTTAGAGATGTCTTGTTTATAAAACCCGCCGACAACGGCATTATGGGACACCCAACGACCAAGCCGAAGGGCTGGTTACTTGACCACGTCACCGCTCACTGTCCGAACACCAAATGGAATTGCCTATTTCTTGAAGGCTCCGGGCATACGGTCAGAAATTCGATCATCTTCGGAGCCAGGCTTTATCTCCCCGATGGGCTAGCTGAAGTGAGTGGCAACTGCCAATGGCAGTCGGAGGGCTTTCAACTCGGCCAAATTGTTGAATTCAAGTTTGTTGATGTTGACCATAGCGATCCTTTTTCCTTGGATGATTACACCCTGCTGCCACACTCACCCTGTTCCGGAGCCGGCTCGCGTCTGACCTCGGTGGCCCAACTCTTGAACTCACCCGATCCGCAGGCTCCCTAAACTTAACCAGGCTGCTCGATTATCAGCGCCGTTTTGAGAGATTTATTGGAGATGAGCGAATGACTGTTATTTATGTTGTAGAACAGCATGATCAGGTTCTTAACTTATGGCGGGCTCAGCAGGCTTCGGCGCTGCGGGTCCTCCATCTGGATTTTCATTGTGACTTGCGCGGACTCCTGATCGATCGGTCGGCCCAACGGGCGTACCGGATTTGGGACCGCTTTCAGGCAGTCGATGAGGGAAATTTTCTCACCCACGCCATCCAAGAAGGCCGGGTTAGAGGGATACGGTGGGTGCATGACGAACCTGGTGGTCGGAAATATGACTTAGGGACGGTCAAATATGAGTCAGACCTAAGCGTCCAACCCTATCGTTGGCTCCTGACGCTCCGAGGAACCGGTGGCTATCCTCTGGCTTACGAGGTTTTGCCATACCAGAACTGGCTTGGAATCAAGGAAGGTGAGTGTCTGGATATCGATTGGGACTTTTTTGCCTGTACTGCCTACCCGGCTGAAACAATTCAAAATCGGGTTAACGCTTTTTTAGCCCGAGAATTTCCGGTTGTCCCCGATCATGTTTATTTATGCTACTCGCCAAACTACTCGCACCCAACCCGACCTCAATTCCAGCAGTTTGTGAAAGATTTAGCCCAGCTTTTTCGAGCGGAAGTGGTCCAAGTGCCACTTTCTTTGACAGGCTCGATTTCAAAACCGGCCTACAAAAGCTCACCCTGGTATAGGTATGTGCGCCAAGTTTATCGTACGGCTCAGTTAGGCCTAAGGAAAAGAGGAGTCTATTAAAGCCCTCAAATCATAGTTGGGGTACCAAGCTCTTTTATCAGATTAAAGGGGGATAGCACATGAATTACCAGATCCAAGTTTCCCAAGAGACCGAAGACAAAGAATGGGATGCTTTTTTGGCGCAGACGCCTGGCGGTCATCACGTGCAAACCAGTTTATGGGCGCAAGTAAAAGCGATGCTGGGCTGGCGGGTTAGCCGAGTTATCGCCCGACAAGGCAGCCAAATTCTAGGCGGGGCTCAACTCCTGATCCGGCCGATGGCCCCATTTGGCGCGGTGGGTTATGTAGCCAAAGGCCCTCTGCTGGCCTCGCACAATCCGGTCCTGGCTGCCCTTGTGATTGACCAACTGCGCCAGATGGCCAAGGAATACAAGCTGCAATGTTTCATCGTGCAGCCACCGGACCACGATGAAGCTTTTGTTCATTACTTGCCACGCTTAGGGTTCCATCAGAGTGTGGTTAATGTGGGACCGACCGCCACGGTAAAAATTGACTTATCCGCCGAAGCCGATGCGCTGTTAGCCGGAATGAAGAAGGCAACTCGAAAGCATATTCGTCGTGGCCTACGGGAAGGGGTGACCGTGCGCGAGGGAACGGACCAGGATTTGGACACGTTTTACCAACTGCTCGGCGCGACCGCGCAAAGACAGGGCTTTGTCCCCTATCCATCCGATTATTTTGGAGAGATGTGGCGCCTCTTTCACCCCCCAGGCTATGCGAGACTCTTCATAGCCGAGGTTGGAGGTGAAGCCGTGGCTGCCCATTGGGTCGTACCGTTTGGAGACACGTTGATATCTAAATATGGCGGCTGGTCTGGTCAGTATGGCCAGCATCGTCCCAACGAAGTTCTGGACTGGGAAGTTATCATGTGGGCCAAAAGCAACGGTTATCGCTACCACGATTTGGAAGGGATTGATGAAGAGGCCGCGCAGGCGCTCTTTCAAGAAGGAATACTACCTGAGTCTTTCCAACAAACGCCGACTTCATACAAACTTGGCTTTGGCGGTCAAGTCACTCACTTACCAAAACCATATATCTGTTTCTGCAATCCGGTCATCGACTTAACTTACAAAACTGCGTTACCCCAAATAAGAAATTTTTCGGCGATTCAAAAGGTAATCCACCGCTGGCGGACTCCATAAACCGGGGGTTTGCCTTTAGAGTCACCCGTTTCCTTCGAATTGGGGTTAAGCTGTAATTTTAGTCACTCAAAAACTGCCATAATTTTAGGAGTTCTGATGCAAATAATTGAAATTGATCCCTTGATTGACCCTCGGTGGGAGACACTGTTGATGACCCACCACAGCGATATTTTCCAATCCCCGGCCTGGATGAAATCGATCGCTGACACCTACGGCTTTGAAATTAGAGCCTACATTTTGCTTGATCAAGCCGGTCACCCGCGAGCCGGAGTACCTTTTTGTGCTATTAACGACATGCGGGGGCAGCGGGTGCTCACCCTCCCCTTTTCTGACTACTGCGATCCCCTGGTAAGTAATCTGGAGGATTGGCACTGTTTAACAGAGCGGCTGTTGGCCAAGCGCTGCCCCTATACTATTCGCTGCCTCCACAACACTGTGCCCCTCGCCGATGAACGGCTCGCCCTCTCAAATCAAGCCAAGTGGCACAGCCTCGATCTGACCCGCGATCTGGACACCATCTGGGAAGGGCTCGATAGCTCGGCTCGGCGGGCGATTCGCAAAGCAGAGCGCGCCGGCGTCGTGATCCGCGTCGCCGAAAATGAAGAAGACCTCCGCGCCTTTTTTAGCTTGCATGTGGCTATGCGCAAATACAAGTATCGACTGCTGGCTCAGCCTTATCAGTTCTTCAAAAGCATTTGGGACAATCTCGTCCAACGCAACGCCGGCTTCGTGTTGTTGGCGAGCTACCAGGATCAGGTTATCGGCGGAATTCTGTTCCTGGAGTGGAAAAACGGCCTTTACTACAAAATTAATGCTTCCGCTCAGGCCCAATTGCAGGTCAGACCCAATGACTTGCTTATTTGGAACGGGATTCAATATGGCCAGGCTAAGGGCTATAAATTCCTGGACTTTGGCTTGAGCGATTGGGATCAAGAGGGGCTGTTGCGCTACAAACGCAAGTTCGCCACCGAGGAGAAGACGATCTCCTTTTTGCGCTACCTTCCTCCGCTCGAACTTTCCCTGGCCCAGCAGCAAGTGCAGGGTCTTCTCCCCCTCCTGACCGAGCTGTTTACCGAAACAGGTGTCCCTGATCCTATTACGGAACGGGCGGGAGATATTCTTTACCGGTATTTTTCATGAAAGTCGAAACTCAAGGTCATCAGGGTCAGGTCGGTCAATAGGAGAATCGAGAGGTGACGTCAGCAACTACAGCGTTTAAACAACCCTTTTACTGGGATAACTATCGAGATACGACCGTCGGTCGTTATCTAAGCCAACGCGAGATCACTTTTATCAGCCGTGTTCTCATTGACGCGGCCTCGCCCCCCCGCCGGATAGCCGATTTGGCTTGCGGTAGCGGGCGGATAACCCTGCCCTTGTCCCAGGCCGGGCTCAACATTATCGGCACCGACCTGGACCCTGTGGCGCTGGCTTCGTTCCAGAGGCAATCTCAACAAGTCCCGCTGGCCCAAAGCAATGCTTCAGACTTTCCCTTCACCAACGAGAGTCTTGACTGCCTGATCGCCATTCAGTGCTTACAGTATTTTGATCAGGCCCGGTTTTTCCAGGAATGTCAGCGAGTCTTGGCTGAGGGGGGGCTCTTAATTTTCTCGGTGGTCAATCGCCAGAGTTACAAGCGAGCCTTGAATAAACTCTTGGGGCGGTATACAGACCATGACTCCAACTACAAGCAAAGCTGTCAGGAGCTACTGCTCACCACGATGGATTACGGCTTCGACATCCAGGCCATCAGCGGCTATAACTGGTTACCCTTCGATAGGCTGAGTAACAGCCACCTGGTCGGTCTGGCAGCCAGGATCGAGCAGATATTGCGGCTTGATCGCCTCTATCGGACCAGCCCTTGGTTCTTGGTGGCGGCCCAAAAAAGGAACTCGTAGTGGACCGGGATTAATCTAAGGAGGAGACTCAAGTGCCATTAAATTCGATCGAAGCAGCTTATTCCCTTTCGCCGATACAGCACGGCATGCTTTTCCACAGCCTGTATGCGCCCCACTCCGGCGTGGATATTGAGCAGATGGTGCTCGGCTTGCCCGAAAACCTGAATATCCCGGCCTTTGAACGGGCCTGGCAGCGGGTGATCGAGCGCTATGGGGTTTTGCGAACCAGCTTCCGGTGGGAGGGCCTCGATGAGCCTTGCCAGGAGGTGCATGGCCAAATTAACCTGTGCCTAGTTCAACAGGACTGGCGGCAGTTATCGGCTCAAGAACAACAGAGCCGGCTAGCAGCTTATCTTCAGACTGATCGGCAACGAGGTTTTGAGCTGACGGAAGCCCCGCTCATGCGCCTGACTCTGTTCCACCTAGGCGAGGCCGAATATCAGTGCGTCTGGACCTTCCACCATATTTTGCTGGATGGTCGCTCTTTTTCGGTTATTTTGCGAGACCTTTTTTCCTTTTACGAAGCTTTCTGCCAGGGTCAGGATTTACAATTAAGTCCGCCCCGCTTATATCGAGACTACATTGAATGGTTACACCGGCAAGATCCGACCAGGAACGAGGATTTCTGGCGGGAATTGTTGAAGGGGTTCACCGCGCCTACACCTTTGACCGTCGATCATCTCTTTGAAAGCGGGTCTGATCAGCCTGAAGGCCACGGCGAGCAAGAAATCTCGCTGACGGCAGCGGTGACTTCAACTCTACAAGCCCTGGCGCGAGACCATCACCTGACCGTCAACACCTTTGTTCAAGGCGCCTGGGCCTTGCTGCTGAGCCGGTATAGTCGTGAAGAAGAAGTGGTCTTTGGCGCGACGAGAGCATGCCGACATGCCACCGTGGCGGGAGCCGAATCGATCGTGGGCTTATTTATCAACACCCTGCCCTTGCGCCTTCGAGTCCCGCCGGAAATGCCCCTGCTAGCCTGGCTCAAGGACCTCCGGGCCCAAAACCTGGCCTTGCGCGAGGCCGGCCGTGAGCATACGCCGTTGGTGAAGGTGCAGGAATGGAGTGATGTTCCTCGCGGGCTGCCGTTATTTGAAAGCATCTTGGTTTTTGAAAATTATCACCTGAATTCCCTGTTACAAGCCCAAGGGAGTCACTGGCAGAACCGGGATTTTCGGCTCCTGGAGCAGACAAATTTTCCGCTCACCGTGAACGGATATTTGGATTCAGAGCTCTTGCTGAAGATTGCTTATGATAAACGCCGCTTTGATGACGGGGCCATTAGCCGGATGCTGGGGCATCTCAAGACCCTGTTGGAGGGGATGGCCGCCAACCCCGCCCACCGTCTGGCGGACTTACCGCTCCTAACCCAGGCGGAGCGCCGGCAATTGTTTGAAAAAGGGGACGGCGTTTCGGTGGCTTATCGCCCCCACCACTGTCTCCACCAGCTTTTTGAGGCTCAGGTCAACCGAAACCCTCAAGCCCTGGCCGTGGTCTGTGACGATGAGGCCCTGACCTACCAGGCCCTCAATCACCGAGCCAATCAACTGGCCCATTATCTGCAAGCCCTGGGCGTCGGCCCTGATGTCCTGGTGGCCGTGTATATGGACCGCTCCCTGGAGATGGTCATCGCTCTCTTGGCCATTCTCAAAGCCGGCGGGGCTTATGTGCCGCTGGACCCCGCCTATCCCCCGGAACGCCTCGCCTTCATGCTGGCCGATACCCAAGCCGCGGTGGTCTTGACCCAAGCCCGCTTAGCCGGGAGCTTGCCCGCACCCAAGGCTCGGGTCATCCGCCTGGATAGCGACTGGGAGCGGATCGCCCGAGAGAGCGTTGATAATCCGCTCAGCCCGGTCTCGCCCGACCAGCTGGCTTATGTCATCTACACCTCCGGCTCGACCGGCCAGCCCAAGGGCGTTCTGGTCAACCATTATAACGTCGTCCGTCTGTTTGAAGCCACCCAGGCCTGGTTTCGCTTTGACCAGAACGATGTCTGGACTCTGTTCCATTCTTATGCCTTCGATTTCTCGGTCTGGGAGCTGTGGGGGGCACTCATTTATGGCGGGCGGCTGGTGGTGGTTCCCTACTGGCTCAGCCGGTCACCCGAGGCGTTCTACCGGTTGTTGGCGAGCGAGGGCGTGACCGTGCTCAACCAAACCCCCTCGGCTTTTCGGCAACTCATTCAGGCCGAAGGCACCGCGGGAGTGGCTCGGGACTTGGCCCTGCGGCTGGTCATCTTTGGCGGTGAAGCGTTTGAACCCCAGAGCTTGAAGCCCTGGTTTGAGCGGCATGGCGACCGGTCGCCGCAGTTGGTCAATATGTACGGCATCACCGAAACGACGGTGCATGTAACTTATCGACCGCTGACCGCCGCTGAGGTGAACTCCGCCTTGGGCAGCGTCATCGGCGTCCCGATTCCCGATTTACAGCTTTACATTTTGGATCAGCAGTTGCAGCCTGTCCCTATCGGCGTGGCTGGAGAGATGTATGTCGGTGGGGCCGGTGTCGCCCGCGGCTATTTGCATCGCCCGGCGTTGACCGCCGAGCGGTTCATTCCTAACCCTTTTGAAAACGAGCCTGACGGACGCTTGTACAAATCCGGTGACCTGGCGCGGTACCTGCCCAACGGGGATATTGAATATCTGGGGCGGATTGACCATCAGGTCAAGATCCGCGGCTTCCGCATCGAATTGGGCGAGATTGAGGCCGTCTTGGGGCGTCATCCGGCTGTGCAAGAGGGGGCCGTCTTGGCTCGAGCGGACGGGCCCGGCGAAAAACGACTGGTCGCTTATATCGTCGCTCAAGCAGGAGCGGTTCCCGCCGTGATGGAGCTGCGCCAGTTCTTAAAGACTCGCCTCCCCGAGTATATGATTCCCGCCGCTTTTGTGACGCTTGATAAATTTCCGCTCACCGCCAATGGAAAATTGGACCGGCGGGCCCTGCCCGCTCCCCAGGCGGGCCGGCCAGACCTGGCTAAGCGCTACGTGGCGCCCCGGACCCCCGTGGAGGAACTTTTGGCCAAGATCTGGGCCGAGGTCCTCCGGCTTGAACGGGTGGGCATCCACGACAACCTCTTTGAACTCGGGGGAGACTCCATTCTCAATATCCAGATCGTGGCCCGGGCCAGACGGGCCGGCCTGCAGCTTAGCCCTCACCAGCTTTTCCAGCAGCCAACCATCGCGGAACTCGTTGAGGCAAATCTTGCCACCCCTACCCGGCAAAGCGAGCAAGGTCTGGTCCAAGGCTCAGCTCCGCTCACGCCCATTCAGCATTGGTTCTTTGAACAAGACTTTCCAACCTACCATCATTGGAACCAGGCTTTCCTTTTTACAGTCGAGCAAAAGCTAAACCTGGTCTGGTTAGAACAAGCTATCCAGCAGTTGATGAGGCACCACGATACCCTACGCCTTCGCTTTGACCGCCCCGGTTCAGATGACCAACAGTCCTTCGCGGCCCTGGCTGAACCGGTGCCCCTGACCTATCTTGACCTGTCAAGCTTCCCCACTTCAGATCAAGCAAACGCGATCGCCGGGGCGGCTGATGAGGCACAGGCCAGCTTAAACCTAGGCACCGGGCCTATGCTCCGCGTGGTCTACTTCAACCTTGGCGATGGGGTACCGGGCCGGCTGTTGCTGGTGATCCACCACCTGGCCGTCGATGGCGTTTCCTGGCGCATCCTTATGGAAGACCTCGAGTCGGTTTACCGGGCGCTCCAACACCAAACCGCCGTCCAACTGCCCTCCAAAACCACCTCTTATAAACAGTGGGCCACCTTGCTCACGGACTATGCCCAATCCGCCAAACTCCTGGAGGAGTTGGCTTACTGGACCGAAGTAACCGGCGTCAGGGTTCCCCCCGCCCTGCCCGTGGACTTTAACCCGGCCGGCCTCAACTCCGAGGCCTCAACCTGCTCTATCTCCACCTCGCTTGAGGTTAAGGCCACGCAGGCCCTCCTTAAGCAAGTCCCTGTCGCCTACAACACCCAAATCAACGATGCCTTGCTAACCGCCTTAGCCCAAACGATCACAGCCTGGACCGGACACAATGCCCTCTTCATTGACTTGGAAGGCCACGGCCGGGAAGAGGTAATTGAAGGCCTGGACCTGTCCCGCACGGTCGGCTGGTTCACGACCGTCTTCCCCGTCCGCCTGGATCTCGACGCCGCCGCGAGCCCCGGCCAGGCTCTGACTGCCGTGAAAGAACAGTTGCGCCGCATCCCCAAGCGGGGAATTGGCTACGGGGTCCTGCGCTATCGCACCACCCCTGCCATCGCGAATAAGCTCTCTACCCGGCCGCAACCCCAAGTGGTTTTTAACTATCTGGGCCAGGTTGATCAAATCGTCGCCGATTCTCGCATGTTCGCCTTCGCGCCCGAAGAATCTGGGCCAGCCCACAGCCCCATGGCCAGCCGGCGCTACCTAATCGAAATTATCGGCCAAGTCCGGCATGGCCAACTCGTGATGACTTGGCTCTATAGCCGGCACGTCCATCGAGCCGAAACCATCGAGCGACTGGCCCGGGAGTTCATGGCCGCCTTGAACGCGCTCATCGCCCACTGCCAGTCTGTCGAAGCACCTGGTTATACTCCTTCTGATTTTCCTTTGGCTAATCTTGATCAGCCCACTCTAGATCGACTGCTGATGACCCGACCTGATCTGGAAGATATTCACCCTCTCTCGCCCATGCAGCAACTCTTTTACGCCATTGACGCTTCCAATCCCGCGGTCGGCTTTGAGCAGTGGCATTTCACCCTGCACGGGGAGCTTGACATCGCGGCCTTCAAACGGGCCTGGGAGCGGGTCGTCAATCGACACGCCATCCTGAGGTCGGCTTTTATCGCTGAAGGCCTCGGTGAACCCCATCAGATTACGGTCCGGCAAGTCCCGTTACCCTGGATTCAGCAGGACTGGCGAGACCTGGCCCGCGCCGAGCAAGAATCGCGCCTGGAGGCCTTCCTTCAGGCGGACAAAGAGACGGGTTTCGACCTGATGCAAGCTCCTTTAACTCGAGTCGCCCTGATTCAGGTCTCGGACACTGACTTCCAGCTCATCTGGAGCACCCACCATCTCCAGATTGATGGTTGGTCATGGCCGTTGGTGTTCAAAGATCTGTCCAGCTTTTACACGGCGTTCCGGCAGGGGCAGGAGATTGAGCTAGAACCCAGCCCGGCCTATCGAGATTATGTCGCCTGGCTGCAGAACCAGGACCTAGTCGAGGCTGAAACCTTCTGGCGACAAACGCTTAAGGGCTTAAAGGCACCGACCCCGCTCCCGGGCAGCCCGCGGCCTGGGGCCACGCTCAATAGACCAGTGACCTTTGGCGAACTGGAGATCCGGCTATCGCCGGCGGTGGTGACCGATCTGCAAGCTTTAGCCCGGCAGCATCAAATCACGCTGGGGACTCTGCTGCAAGGCGCCTGGGCTATTCTTTTAGGGGCCTACAGTGGCTTAGACGAGGTCGTCTTCGGCGCCACCTTCTCCGGCCGGCCGGCCGAGTTGGCCGGAGTCGAGTCGATCGTGGGGCCGTTCGTTAACAATCTGCCCGTCCGGGTTCGGTTGGATCCCGAGGCCTCGCTCGCCTCCTGGTTAAAGCAACTCCAGGCCCGGCAGCTCGACCTGAGCCGCTTCCAACATACCCCTCTAACAAAAATCCAAGCATGGAGCGAAGTCCCGCTGCGCTCTCGCTTGTTTGAGAGCCTCATCGTCTTTCAGAATTATGTCGTGGACGAGTCCACCCTCCGGCTGGGTGACCACATCAGGCTGCGCAGTATTGCCAGCCCGCATGCCACCAATTATCCGTTAACCGTTATGGCCATACCCGGTCAAGAACTGCACCTAAAAATCATCTACCATGCTGATCGATTTGACCCGGACACGGTAGCCGACCTTCTCCGCCACTTGCAGCATGGGTTAGAACATATCATCGCGGCCCAAACCCAGCCCCTCTCTTATTTCTTAGAGCGAAAAATCTTGAAGGAAGATATTGGCCGGGATGAAGCGGCCTTACTGCCGGCGGTCAACGCTGATCCAGAGGTCAAGACGGGTCTAGAGGTCAGACCCACCTATATGCCCCCCCAGACTGAGGTAGAGCATACTATCGCCTCGGTCTGGCAGCAAGCCTTTGGCCTGGAGAAGATTGGTCTTTATGACAACTTCTTGGATCTCGGGGGCAGTTCCCTGATGATGGTGGCCGTGCATAGCCAGTTGCAACACGCTCTCGGCGCGACGTTCCCTATCACCAAAATGTTTCAACATTCAACGGTCAGCGCTCTGGCCCACTATCTAAGTCAGGGGCCAAGTAACACGCCTGCTTATAACCAAATTCATGAGCAGGCCCGACGCCAAAGAGAAGCTTTGATCCGCGCCAAACAGCTCAAAAATAGGAGGAGTTGAAATGTCCGAGAATTTTGATGCGAACAACCTGGAAGGGATTGCCATTATCGGCATGGCCGGTCGCTTTCCAGGGGCCAAGAATATTCAAGAGTTTTGGGATAACCTCGCCGCCGGAGCCGAGACCATTTCCTTTTTCTCCGACGAGGAGTTGAGTGCTTCAGGCGTTGGGGTGGCCTCAATTAAGAATGATCCCACCTATGTCAGAGCTCGAGGGATCCTGCCGGATGCGGATTTATTTGACGCGGCCTTTTTTGGGATCAATGCCCGGGAAGCCGAACTGATGGATCCGCAACACCGGCTCATGCTAGAGTGTGCATGGGAGACTCTGGAGACGGCCGGCTATGATCCCGAAACCTGCGCGGGCTCTATTGGGGTTTATGCCGGCATGAGCAAGAACACCTACTTTCTGGCCAATCTTTATCCGAACCGAAGCACCATCGAAGCCGTGGATAGCTACCTGGCTGAAATGGGCAACGAAAAGGACTACCTGACCACCCGTATCTCCTACAAACTCAATTTGACCGGGCCCAGTGTCAGCCTTCATACGGCTTGCTCCACCTCGCTGGTAGCCGTTTTTCATGCGTGCCAGGGGCTACTGAACTACCAATGTGATCTGGCGCTGGCCGGGGGTGTTTCCGTAAAAGTCCCGCAGAAGCGGGGCTATTGGTACCAGGAGGGCGATATTTCTTCGCCCGATGGCCATTGCCGCGCCTTCGACGAACACGGTCAGGGGACGGTGTTCAGTAATGGGGTGGCGATGGTCGGGCTAAAGCGACTGGCCGAGGCCGTCCGTGATGGCGACAACATCTACGCGGTCATTAAAGGGATCGCCATCAACAATGACGGTTCCAGCAAGGTCAGCTTTGGCGCGCCCAGTGTCGATGGCCAAGCCGAAGTGATCGCGATGGCCCAGGCCCTCGCCGAAGTTGAGCCGGAGACGATCTCCTACGTTGAAGGTCATGGCACGGCCACCCCGCTGGGCGATCCTATTGAAGTGGCCGCTTTAACCCAAGCCTTTCGGGCCGGAACGGCGGCCAAAACCTTCTGCGCCCTGGGTTCGGTCAAGTCAAACGTGGGTCATCTGGATGCCGCGGCCGGCGTGACCGGTTTAATCAAGACAGCTCTGGCTCTAAAACATAAGCTGTTACTCCCCAGCCTCCACTTTAAGAAGCCAAATCCCAAATTTGATCTGGAAAACACCCCATTTTATATCAATACCGAACTGAAAGAATGGAAAGCTGGCCCGACGCCCCGTCGAGCCGGGGTTAGCTCGTTTGGCACGGGCGGCACCAACGCTCACGCTGTCCTGGAGGAAGCACCGCCAAGTCCACCCTCGGATCCGGCCCGCTCTTGGCAACTCCTGCTGCTCTCGGCCAAAACAGAGACAGCCTTGGAAACAGCGACCGCTAATCTCCTGACGTATCTCAAGGCGCAGCCGGATAGCAACCTGGCCGATGTCGCTTACACCTTGCAGCGGGGCCGCCGAGCTTTTGCTTACCGCCGCATGCTGGTCTGCCGGGATCTCCCTGATGCTTTAAGCGCTCTGGAGAGTCTTGATCCCAAACGAGTCGTTACCCGAGTCCAGGAACGAAGGGAGAGGCCGGTGGTCTTCATGTTCCCCGGGCAAGGCTCCCAATATGTAAACATGGGCCGAGAGCTCTACCAGAGTGAACCCGTTTTTCGCCAGCATGTTGATCGATGCGCTGAAATTCTCCTGCCTCTGCTTGGCCTCGATTTACGCCACGTCCTGTACCCCAATGATGCGCAGATCGAAGCTGCGACCCGCCAACTCAAAGAAACCGCTATTACCCAACCGGCTATCTTCGTTGTGGAATATGCCCTGGCCAAATTATGGCTGGCCTGGGGCATCCGTCCAGAGCGGATGATTGGCCACAGTATCGGTGAGTTTGTCGCCGCCTGTCTGGCCGGTGTCTTCTCTGTGGAAGACGCGTTGATCCTCCTGGCCGCCCGGGGCCGGTTGATGCAAGACCTACCGGACGGGGCGATGCTCGCCGTGCCGCTGCCGGAGGCAGAATTAGCGCCGCTCTTGGATCAAGATCTCTCGCTGGCGGCTGTAAACGGACCCTCCAGTTGCGTCGTGTCAGGCTCCAGGGAGGCGGTGGGGCAGTTGGAGCAACAGCTCGCCCAACGGGAAATTGCCAGCCGCCACCTCCACACCTCGCATGCCTTTCATTCACCCATGATGGACCCCATCCTGGAGGCTTTCACGGTAGAGGTCAGCCAGGTCAAACTCAACCCGCCCCGGATCCCATTTATTTCCTCCCCCACAGGCACCTGGATCACCCCGGCAGAGGCAACCGAGCCGGCTTACTGGGCCAGGCACTTGCGCCAAACCGTGCGGTTTGCCGAGGGCCGGCAGGAACTGGCCAAAATGCCGGACCAGGTTCTGCTCGAGGTTGGCCCCGGCAGTACGCTAGCCAGCCTGGCCAAGCATCCCGCCTACGCAGCATCCGAGCAAATCGTCCTCTCATCGTTGGGCCATGTCCTGGACAACCACCAAGACCTGGCCAGCATTCTTCACGCTTTGGGACAACTTTGGCTGGCCGGGGTAGCCGTGGATTGGGCTGGTTATTATGCTTACGAGCGGCGCCAGCGACTAGCCCTCCCCACCTATCCATTTGAACGACAACGCTATTGGATCGATCCTCCCCAGCACGAAAACCACGGTGACCTGCCGACCCCAACCGTTAACGACAATTTTGAGGTTCAACTCGCCGCCGGGAAGGCCGCGGAGATCTTGCCCGAAATTCCTCATGAAAAGGAGATGGCCATGCTTGAAACCGGTTCGAGTCCCAATGGTATACCGGCCCGCAAAGAACGCATTTTGGCCGAATTAAAGAGCACGATGCATGATATCGGCGGTTTAAACCCCGCTGAGATAGATGGACAAGCCACGTTTCTCGAACTGGGTTTTGATTCCCTTTTTCTAACCCAAGCCAGCCTGGCTTTTAAAAAGAAGTTTGCGGTTAAGATCACCTTCCGCCAACTCCTTGAAGATACCTCTACCCTTAAGGCCCTGGCAGACTATATTGATGGCCAACTGCCGCCGGAAGACTTACCGGCTGAGCCTGCTCCTCCGTCCCTCGTAACAACGAATAGGCCTGAGACCTCAACCCCGGCCCGGCCGGCTCCATTTTCGGACTTTTCGGACGAGCTACAGCGTGTCGCCGCCGGAAACGGAGACCAAGGAGCCATGTCTGGTTCCGCTTTGGAGAGAGTCATCAATCAGCAACTCCAGCTTATGGCCAAACAGCTTGAGGCATTACGTCAGGCTCGTGAAGAGATCCAGACCGCGCCACCCCTTCACGAGAGCCTATCGGACCCGAGAAACCACCCCCTTGAACCGGCCAACGGTCAGGTTAACTCAACGCCGCTTCAGGAGAGAGAGGCCGGTGCGCTTACTCAGGCAGCAGACAGAGAGACTCATGAAACCAAAAGATTTGGCCCTTGGAAACCGATCAATCAGTCGGCTCTCTCCGGCCTGGACTTACGCCAGCAAAAACATTTGGCTGACTTAATTTCCCGCTATACCGCGCGTACCCGGCAATCCAAACAGTTAACCCAAGCCCATCGCCCCCATCTGGCTGATCCTCGTTCGGTCTCGGGCTTCCGCACAGCCTGGAAAGAGCTGGTCTATCCCATTGTGGCCGTCCGCTCGTCAGGGTCAAAGCTGTGGGATGTGGACGGCAACGAGTACGTGGATGTCCAGTCGGGTTTTGGTTCGGTTTTCTTTGGCCATTCTCCGGAGTTCATTAGACAGGCTGTCGAGGAACAGCTCAAGCTGGGCGTGCAGATTGGCCCGCAATCACCCCTGGCCGGAGAGGTAGCCAAGTTAATTTGTGAGTTTTCGGGTATGGAACGGGTCACCTTTTGCAATACTGGCTCTGAAGCCGTTCTGGCGGCCCTGCGGGTGGCTCGAACCGTGACCGGCCGGACCAAAATCGCGATGTTCGCCCATGACTATCACGGCATCTTCGATGAAGTCTTGGGCCGGTCGATCGCGCTGGGCCGTGGCTCGCGGGTGGTCCCCATCGCGCCCGGTATCCTCCCCCAAATGGTCGAAAACGTCCTGCTGCTGGAGTACGGTGATCCTAACTCATTAGACCTCCTCCGGGAACACGCCGGCGATTTAGCCGCCGTTCTGGTCGAACCGGTGCAGAGTCGCCACCCTGACCTGCAGCCTCGGGAGTTCCTGCACGAGTTAAGGGCATGGACGGAGCAAGCCGAGATTCTCCTCATCTTCGATGAAGTCGTCACCGGCTTTCGACTCCACCCCGGCGGCGCCCAGGCCTGGTTTGGCGTCCAGGCCGACCTGGTGACCTATGGCAAGATTGTAGGCGGTGGCATGCCGCTGGGTATTCTCGCGGGTAAGGCGACCTTTATGGATGCGCTGGACGGCGGCATGTGGACCTATGGCGATGCTTCCTTCCCGGAGGTAGGGGTCACCTACTTTGCCGGCACCTTCGTCAGGCATCCGCTCGCCCTGGCCGCGGCTTCGGCCGTGCTCAACCGGTTGAAGCTGAGCGGACCTGAGCTACAACAACGATTAAACGAGACAGCCTCCCGGTTTGCCAGGGAGCTTAACGAGTACTTTGAGCAGAGGCATGCCCCGCTTCACCTCGAACAATGCGCCTCGATGCTCTACCTGAAGTTTTTGGAAGAGTCCGAGTTCTCCAGTTTGCTCTTTTTCTACCTGCGCGAAAAAGGCGTTCATATTTTGGAAGGCGGCTCCTTCTTTCTCACCACCGCTCATACCGATGCAGACCTGGCCTTGGTAAGGCAGGCCATCAAAGAAAGCGTCGCCGAGATGCAAGAGGCCGGCTTTCTGCCCGGCTCCCTATCCGAGTTTTCACCGAGAGAGTCGGCTCAGCTTAAATTTCCCTTAACGGAAGGACAAATGGAAATTTGGCTGGCCTCGCAGATGGGGGAAGCCGCTTCCCGCGCCTTCAACGAAGCCTTCACCCTACGCTTGCAGGGACCCCTTAAGGTCGAGCATCTGCGCGAAGCAGTGCAAACCGTTATCGCTCGCCATGAAGCGCTGCATGTCAGATTTAGCCCGTCAGGCGACTATCAAGAGAGAATGACTCCTGCTAGCCTGGATATTTGTCTGCAAGACTGCTCGACTCTGGCGGCTGTAGTCAAAGAGGCGACGGTAGCAGAGATCCTCAAGAAAGAGGCCTCCGAGACGTTCGATCTGATCAATGGCCCTCTCTGGCGCGCCCAAATTCTTAAGCTGGAAGCAGAAGAGGTTCTCTTTATCTTTTCTGCTCACCATATCGTCTTCGATGGTTGGTCGGCGGGCGTGCTGCTGCATGAGATTGGCCTTGTTTATTCGGCCCTTTGCCAGAGGCAGCCATACCGGCTGCCTGAACCAACCTCGTTTGTCGCGTATGCCACCGCCGAGGCAGAAGCGCAAGCGAGTCCGGAAGTGGCGCAGACTTACCAATATTGGCTGGACCAGTTTGCCGACTTACCCTCACCCTTGGATCTGCCCACGGACCGGCCTCGACCCGCCATGAAGTCCTACTCAGGAGGGACCGTAAAACGGACATTCAAGCCCGAAGTGGCTCAAGCCCTAAAACGAACCGCCGCGGCCCAGGGGGTGACCCTGTTCACTATGCTACTGGCCGCCTACAACCTGTTGCTATCGCGCCTGACGGGGCAGGAGGACATTGTCGTGGGTGTTTCCGCCGCGGGCCAGGCGATGACGGGTCAAGCGCCGCTCGTTGGCCACTGCGTTAATCTTTTGCCGTTACGCTCCCGCCTCGACAGCGAGGCCAGCTTCAAGGACTTTTTGGCCTCGATCAGAATAGCGGTGCTAGATGCTTATGATCATCAGCAGTGTACCTTTGGCAGTATCCTGCAACGCCTCAAACTCGGTCGAGATCCAAGCCACTTGCCCCTGGTCCAGGCCACCTTCAATCTCGATCCCGATCTTGTGGGGCATGGGTTCCACGGCCTGGCCGCCAGCATGGAGCCGGTGCCAAAACAGGCGGTTAACTTTGATATTTTCTTTAACATCAATGAGGGCCAGGGCGGTCTTACGGCCAATTGCCATTACAATACCGATCTGTTTGATGAAGAGACCATCAGCCGCTGGCTAGGCCACTATGAGACCTTACTTGAAGGCCTTGCCGCCAACCCGGATCAAGACCTCTCAGCCTTACCGCTGCTATCGGAAACGGAACGTAATCATTTACTGGTGACGTTGAATCAGACTCACAGGCCGTTTCCTAACGACAAATGCATCCACCACCTGTTTGAGGCCCAAGTAGAGCGAAGTCCTCATGCCATCGCCGTTATCTTTCCTTCGCCACGCCCGCCCCTCCCCGTCTCTACTCCAGACGAGCATCTGACCTACCAGGCCCTCAATCACCGAGCCAATCAACTGGCCCATTATCTGCAAG
>CALMIS010000360.1 GCA_937864185.1 uncultured Chloroflexota bacterium | reverse complement strand
GGTTTGCCCTCCTATTTACAAGGAAGACCGATGAACGTCATTCAACACAAAATCTGGTATGATCTGTGGCACAGCAAAGGCCGGACCGTGCAGGTCGTGTTAATTATTGCCATGGGCGCCTTTGCCCTGGGGATGATTATCGGCAGCCGGACCCTACTCATTGACGGTATGGCCGAGGCCTGGAGCGCTTCAGCCCCTTCAATGATCAATCTCACCGCCGATCCCACGGTTGATGATGAGATGGTCCAATCGCTAAAGAGTATTCGCGGCATTGTTGAGGTGGAAGGCTACGCCGAGAAAACCGTGGAGTGGCGCCTCAACCCCAACGAGGAATGGCAGCCGGCGACGTTGATCGCCCGCGATGATTACGACGACCAGAAGTATGCCAAGATCTCTCTGGTCAGCGGCGCCTGGCCGACCGATAAAGTATTTGCCGTCGAACAAGGCGCCGACGCTGCCTTTGGCATTCCCGAAGATGGACAGCTTTATCTCCGCATCGATGATAAAGAGCACCGGATTAAACTCGGGGGCACGGTTTATAATCCCGTCGGCCAGCCACCCAGCTTTGGCGGCAACGCCGCGTTTTACACGACCCGCGATCGTTTTGGCGATCTGACCGGCGACCGGGACTTCAATCGTCTGGTGGCCGGCGCCGCGACGTTCGATGAAGCGGCCGTCACTGCCCTGGCCGATCAGATGCAGCGCCGCCTTGAGAAGCAGGATATCGAAGTCGGTGAGTTTTTCCCCGGCCGGGTCTCTAACCCCAACAAACACTTTTTCCAAGATGTCTTGGACGGCATTTTTATGCTGCTCGGCCTGATGGGGATTGTCGCCCTGGTGCTGGGCTTGTTTCTGGTTTACAACACCATCAACGCCATTATTACCCAGCAAGTCAGCCAAATCGGCATTATGAAGGCCATCGGGGCCCGGACCCGGCAAATCTTACGCGTTTACCTGACCATGGTGCTGGTCTACGGCGTCCTGGCCCTGCTGATCGCAGTGCCACTGGGCATGCTGGGGGCTTATGGCATGAGCCTGTTTATGTTGAACGCTTTCAACGCCGGCTCGGACGGTTTTAGCTTTTCGTACCTGGCGATTGCGGTGCAGGTCGCCATCTGTCTGCTAACCCCGCTGCTGGTCTCGCTGGTGCCGATCTTTACCGGCTCGCGGATTACAGTCCGGGAGGCGATTAGCAGCTATGGGCTTAGTGCCCAAACCGGGCGGCTGAGCCGCTGGTTGGCTAAAACCCAGCAACTGTCTCGCTCGCTGCTGCTGGTGATTAGCAACACCTTCCGCAATAAGTGGCGCGTCATTTTGACCCAACTGACCCTGATCGGCAGCGGCCTGATCTTTATGATGGTCATGAGCGTGGGTGACTCGGTGCGCTATACGTTTGGTGATCTGCTCTTCTCTATTCTCAAGTTTGATGTTAGTCTGGCCTTTGAAGATGAAGAACGCATCGACCAGGTGGAACGGCTCACCCTGACCCACCCGGATGTGCGAGCCGTGGAGATGTGGGGGTTTGGCGGGGGCACCCTTCGCCGCGCCGACCGGCCTGAGTCCAACGATGATGAAGGCGCGGTGATGTTCGGCGTGCCGCTGCCGACGCAGTTGTACGGGCCTCAACTGCGCCAGGGCCGCTGGCTGGAGCCGACCGATACTTACGCCGTGGTCCTCAACCAAAAGCTGGCCGAAGAGGCCGGGGTAACCGTAGGCGACTGGATAATTTTTGATCAAGCCCTGTACGGCGAGTCGCGGTGGCAAGTGGTGGGCCTGTTGTTTGACCCGATTATCACCGAGTCGGCCCACGTCCCTCGAGACGTCTTGCTTAAAGAGGTCCGCAGCGTCGGCAAAACCGGCACCGTTTGGATCCAAACCCGGCGCAGTGACGCCGCCGGCGAGCAAGCGGCCGCGGCTGCCCTCCGCGAGTTTTACGATGAGCATCAGCTCGAGGTTAGCCCGCAGAGTCCCTTTGGCCGCGATACGGCTAGCGAGATTACGGCTCAAATTCTCAACAACTTCGGCATTATCGTTACCCTACTGGCGACGATGTCGTTGGTCATGGGCGCGGTCGGCGGGATTGCCTTAAGCGGCGTGCTGTCGCTGAGCGTCCTGGAGCGGCGGCGGGAGATCGGCGTGATGCGCGCGATTGGAGCGTCTTCCTGGACCGTGGCCCGGTTGTTTATCGGCGAGGGCTTGATGCTCGGTTGGCTCAGTTGGCTGGTGGCGGCGCCGCTCAGCATTCCGGCCGGGTATTTAATGGCCAAGGGCTTGGGCGCGGCCTTGCAGGGAGAGATTGTCTACCACTACACCCCTATCGGCGCTCTATACTGGCTGGCGATTGTGACCGGGCTGGCCATCGTGGCCAGTTGGCTGCCGGCCCGCGGAGCCACGCGCATTAGCGTGCAAGAGAGTCTGGCTTACCAGTAGACTCCACGAATTGAGTATGGGGTGGCCCTAACTTGCCTTAACGACCAATCTAGATCAAAATTGAGATCGCTTTTTAATGACCACAATAGGCTTATCGGTCACATTTTTTAGTGGAGTTCGCAGTCCCTGGCGGGACGACACCGAGCAGTGAACATGGAGTGCAGAGCTTGCTCTGCTAGCAAACCAAGGTTTGCACTCCTACTTACAGGGAGGCATTGACAATGGCAACTGTGCGCGAAGGGAATAAAGCAGTCCTACTGGTGGTTGACGTGCAGGTCGGCGTGATGAGTGCCGCCTGGGATGGGCCTCGCATCGTCCAGAACATTGCGCTGGCGGTGGAGCGGGCCCGGGCCCAGGGCGTCCCCGTGATCTGGGTCCAACAGGCGGATGAAGACTTGCCGCACGGCAGTCCGGCCTGGGAGGTGGTGCCCGAGTTGGTCCCGGCCGCGGGCGAGGTGCGCATTGATAAACAGTTTAACTCGTCCTTTGAGCAAACGCAGCTCGAGCCGGAACTGGCCAAGCTCGGGGCGAGCCACCTTGTCCTGGCCGGCGCTGCCACCAACTGGTGCATTCGGGCCACGGCCTATGGCGCTTTGGACCGCGGCTACGACCTGACCCTGATCAAGGATGCCCACACCACCGAGACGATGGAGCTAGAGGCTGGGGTGCGGATTGAAGCAGCCACGATGGTCGACGAGCTCAACATCGCCATGACCTGGGTCAGTTACCCCGGCCGTACCAACCGCACGGCCACAGCCGAGGCGGTGGACTTCTCCCCACCCAAATCTCTGCTGTCCGATTAAATCGACGTAAAGACTTTCAGCGTCGGCCAAGTTCGGTTATCGTGGCACGCTTGCCAAGTCAGGTCGCTCCGCGCTAAACCGTGGTCGAGTTAGAAGCTCAACTTTTTCACCAATTTGAGTCTCTTCGCAATATCCTGGGGCGGACG
>CALMIS010000359.1 GCA_937864185.1 uncultured Chloroflexota bacterium | reverse complement strand
AAATTATGAAATTTAATCGCCCGCACGTTCCTTTCGGTCTCCTCATTGCAGCGGTCGTTTGTCTGATTTTGGGCTTTGCCGCCGGACCGACCCTGAGCGCCCTCACCACCGAAGCGCAAAGAGCCACCAACGTCATCTTGTCGGCCATCCCCTTTGTCCTGATTTTTGCGGCCATCATCCTTTTTTTTATTGCCTTCATCTGGCTGTTGTCCACGGCCTTGAGTCATCAAATTTCAGAAAAACCTTATCGGCTGATCGAACGGGTCCTGATCGCCGGGATTGGGCTGGGCATTTTTGGGATGTTCCAACCCTGGCTTTTTGTTGGCTATAAATACGGTTTCCCGCTACTGCTGCTCTCAACCCTGGGCTTCATCGTCTGGAGCCATATCACGCCCAAAACCGGAGTAGAAGAGGAATTAACCACCACCGCCGTCGCCGAACTCGAACCCGACTCCAGCCGGCCTTAAGCAGGCTCGCGCCGGGTCTGCCCGAACCCGCCAAGATATATCGCCGGGATTAGACGTAGGGGCGTAAAATTTTACGCCCCTACGCCAGGTAGGTGTATTCTTTAAAGGAGGAATCTAATGAAATTTGGAGCGAATACCTGGATTTGGTTTGCCCCGGTCACGCTAGCCGACCTCAAAGCGATTGCCCCCCGGTTGGCCGCCGCCGGCTTTGATATGATTGAACTGCCGTTGGAACAGGTCAACGGCTTTGATTACCCGGAAGCGGCCGCCGTGATCAAAGATCATGGCCTGGGGGTCAGCACCTGCGCCGCTATGGGCCCGGATCGAGACCTGGTCCATCCCGATCAAACGATACAAGACAACGGCAAAGCTTACATCCGCCACACCATCGAGGCCACTCAGACGCTGGGCGGCACCAACCTGGTCGGGCCGATCTACTCGGCGGTGGGGCGCACCTGGAAAGCCACGGCGGAAGAACGCGCCCGCGACACCGCTTTGCTGGTCGAGCAGTTGCAAGAACTGGGGGCCTATGCCGCCGACCACGGCGTGGTTTTGGGCATCGAGCCGATCAACCGCTTTGAAACCAGCTTTATCAACCTGGCCGCTCAGATCATCGAGGTGGTGGACCGGGTGGATAGCCCCGGCTGCAAAATCATGCTCGACACCTTCCACATGAACATCGAGGAAAAATCCCTGGGCGAAGCCATCCGCGCTGCCGGACCGCGTCTGGTCCACTTGCACGCCTGCGAAAACGACCGCGGCGCGCCGGGCAACGGCCACGTCCCCTGGGCGGATGTCGCTCAGGCTCTCAAAGAGATCAACTACGCCGGCCCGGTGGTGATCGAGTCCTTTACTGCCCAAGTGGAATCGATTGCCCGCGCCGCCGCCATCTGGCGGGCGATGGAGCCTTCGCAGGACGACATCGCATTCAAGGGTTTGAAATTTCTGAAGCAGTTGTTAGCCACGCCCATCGACGCCTAACTCGGCGGCGATCGCCTGCATAGCGGCCAAAACTCGCGCCGTGTGCGCCCACAGGTCGACGCCTAAAGCAGCCGCCCCGGCTTCGACCTCCTCGCGGTGAACGCCGGCCGCGAACTGCTTGTTCTTCCACTTCTTTTTGATGGAGCTAAGTTCCACCTCGCGAATGTCTTTCGAAGGTCTCACCAGAGCCACCGCCTGGATTAAGCCGGTCAACTCGTCGACCGCGTACAAGCTTTTTTCCAGCAAACTCTGCCGTTCTACCCCGGTCACTTCGGTGGCGTGCGAAAGAATGGCCCGGATGATGACCTCATCACAGCCACGGGCCCGTAAAATGGCCGCGCCGGCATTGGGATGCCCCGCAGGGCTGACCTCGGGATTTTGTTCATAGTCAAAGTCGTGGAGCAAACCAACGATGCCCCACAAGGTTTCGTCTTCGCCAAAGTGGCGGGCATAAGCGCGCATGGCGACCTCGACCGCTAGCATGTGACGACGCAAACTAAGACTGTCCGTATACTCACAAACGAGAGCCCAGGCCTCTGCTCG
>CALMIS010000358.1 GCA_937864185.1 uncultured Chloroflexota bacterium | reverse complement strand
AGCGCCATCTCGTTAGCCTACACGGCCGGATTCCAGACGATGTGGGATGCCCTGAACGCGTCAACCCAATGCGAAATTACTCCTGTGAAAATAAGGTGTTGGACAGGAGTCCCAAAGCTAGCTTTGGGATTCCTCCGGATTTTCATTCTCGGTGCTGTGCCGCAGGCTGAGTCCGTCTCCTCCTTATACCGTATTTCTCCCAATGGTATCAGGTAGTGGAGGCGTAGCCCCTATCCCAGCCGACGTTCAACTCAAGAAGATTGTCTATAACCCCGATGGCGATGACGTGCTGGGAGAATATGTCGAACTGACGAATGTTGGGGGAAGCGCCCAAAATATGACCGGCTGGACGCTGAGGGATGAAGCTAGTCATATTTATACCTTCCCGAGTTTTAGCCTGGCTGCCGGGGCAACGGTCAAGGTGTGGGTCAGGGATGGCACCAGTACAACTGCCAACCTCTATTGGGGCAACGGGAGTGCCATCTGGAATAATGGCGGGGATACCGCCTATCTTGAGGATAATCAAGGCACAGGGATAGATGTCTGCGCTTATCCTGGCGGGGGAACTGAGGCAAGCTGCTAGGGAGGTGACTGTTCTATCAACTAACATATTGCAGAAATCTGATTAAGCGGTGCCAGAGCAAAACGACGTTTTAAGTAAGCTGGATTAATTTGGTCTGGGACCTCCAGTACTTTAACAAAACCTATGTCAAATCGGCCAGACGTGGGACGGCCGCAAAGCCAAGAAGGGTATATGCTATGGAAGACACTAAAAAGATTGAAAAGGATGTTCGAGTCCTGGAAAGGTTTCTTTTACCGTTCCGGGCCAGGGAAGAGAGCCGAGAGGAAAACGGCAGGACCTGGCAATTTAATCAAGAAGTTGCAGGATTACCAGAAAAGCACTTATAGCTGCTCCATACAACCCAAAAATTCACCTCACTGCTTCCCTTCAAGGTTTCTCTTCAATGGCTAGTAGTCGGGTTAGCCAGCGGCCCTATTGCGCTAATACTGTACGCTATTGTTACCAGGGATCCCGTCGCCCGGCACGCCGCTACATTTTTTGGGCTGGTAAGTCTTGTTCTTATCGCGGTCTCTCTCGTGATAGCCTTGACCACACAAGTTCTCGATTATCGGCAAGCTAAATGGCGATATGAATCATTGTTCAATTTAAGAGAAGCATTGCGGAGGCAACTAAGCAGGATTTATGGACTTGAGCCAGAAATTTCCGCACAGTTATTTTGTTCTAACTGCAAAAAAACTCCTCTACGGCTTGATCGAATTGACCAAGAACAAATGCTATATCGTTGTCCTGAATGCGGTCTCGGCACAGCACTGGATGAAAAATCCGAGATGCTCGGGGCTTTGGGCATACGGCGATAAATTGGGCTAGCTCAAGGGGCGTGTGAACCGGGTCAGCCCAATGCTCCCGGCAGGGAGTCTCAGCCTCGTTGGTTCTAAATTGGGACAAAACTGGCGCCATATTGGGTCAGCTGCCGGCCTGAAAGCATGATACAGTGACTTTCAGAGGCCCGTCACACTCAGCCACCACCCCATAGAGCGAACGCAGGAGAAGGTAAATCCCCTAGATCACCACACAGCAGGAGAGGCAGGAAGGTTACCTGTCAGAGTCAGAAGGCCGTCTTCGAAAATCTATTGCTAAAAGGTTTGCCCCATGAATGTCAACAATGTTTCAATTCGCAACTTTTTTTTCGGACTCTACATTTTGTTTTTCGGGCTGGTTGTTAGCTTGGCGACCATTACCTGGTTGCTCTACCAGAATCAGCTCAATTTGAACCACAGCCACGAAATTCGCTATCAATCATACCTACGGGCTGATGAGCTACGCCAGAGCTCTGATGACTTAACCCGGCTGGCCCGCACCTATGTCGTGACCAAAGATCCCCGGTACGAACAGTACTATTGGGAGATTTTAGCCATCCGCAACGGTGAACAACCGCGCCCTCAAGATTACGAACGGATCTATTGGGATTTGGTTCTACTCGGAAATGACCGGCCTCGCCCCGCCGGTGAAACCGAATCGCTGCAGGTACTTATGCAGGAGCTCGGCTTTACTGAAGAAGAGTTTGCCAAGCTCCAAGAGGCTCAAAATAATTCCGACGCGCTGGTCAAAACCGAAGAAATTGCCATGAACGCGATTAAAGGAAACTTTCAAGACGAAAGTGGCGGGTTCAGCGTTCAAGGTGAACCTGATCAGAATCTGGCCGTTACTCTAATGCACGACGAGGCCTATCACCGCGAAAAAGCTCGCATTATGGCGCCGATTGACCAGTTTTTTGAACTGCTCGATAACCGGACCAAGTTAGCCACCGTCAATTATGCCAACCAGAGCAACTTCTACATCCAACTGATGATTGGCCTGGTGGGCGTCTTCGTGGTGGCCCTCATCGCTTCCTGGCTGATTATTCAACGGAAGATTACGGCGCCGATTGACCTGCTGAACGAAACTGCCCAAAAAATCGCCGTGGGTGATTTAACCACCACGATTCGGATTAACCAAAAAGATGAAACAGGGGCGTTGGCTAATTCCTTTAACGTTATGCACAGCTACCTCCGGGAAGTGGCCGGTGTGGCTCAGCAAATCGCCCAGGGCGATTTGACCGCCACCATTAGACCCCGCTCGGATCAGGATGCCTTAAGTTACGCTTTGAGCCAGATGATCGACAACTTACGTCACTTAATCGGTAATGTGACCGATAGTGCTAACCAGGTCGGTCACGCCTCGGAGCTGCTGGCCGGCACGGCCACCCAGGCCAGCCACACGACCGGCCAGATTTCGGCCAGCATCCACCAGGTCAGTCAGGGCGTGCAGCAGCAAAGCGAGGAAATCGGCCAGACCGCTGCCTCTGTCCGCCAGGTTAGCGAGGTGGTTGACCAGGTGGCCCAAGGCTCGCAAGCCCAGGCCCGGGCCATCAGCCACACCGGCCAGGACATCGGCGATTTGACCCGGGCTGTCCAGGCCATCGCAACCGGGGCCGCCGAACAAGCCCAGACCGTGACCGGCGCTCAAACCGCCACCGCCAGCCTGAATGAAGCCGTGACCCAAATCGTCGAGCGTAGCCAAGCCGTCTCGGCCGTCATTCAGGCTAACCTCAAGACCGCCCAGGAGGCCCAGCGAACCGCCCATAAGGCCGTGAGCGGTATGGACCAACTCGGCCAGACCACCGCCGACCTGGCTCAGACCATCCAGGCCTTGGGCCAACGCACCGGCCAAATCGGCGCCATCGTTGAAACC
>CALMIS010000357.1 GCA_937864185.1 uncultured Chloroflexota bacterium | reverse complement strand
TATGTTATCTTCATGCCTTCCGGCCGGCGCGCCCATGTGGAGCCGGGCCAGACGCTGTTAGAGGCAGCGCAGGAGATGGGCGTGGAGATCGAAAGTATCTGTGCCGGCCGGCTGACTTGTGCCAAGTGCAAAGTCCAAGTCGAAAGCGGCGAGTTTAGCAAGCACGGCATTGTCTCCAGCCCGGAGCATGTCTCGCCTCCCGGCCGGGAAGAGGCCGAACTGTTGGAGCGCACCAGTGGCAACGGCTACCGCCTGGCTTGTTCGACCTGCGTTTACGGCGACGTGCTGGTCACGGTGCCGGAGGAGAGCCGGGGCCAGAAGCAGATCATTCGCAAATCCGCCACCGAGCGCGCCATCGACGTGCAGCCGGCGGTTCGCCAGCTCTATGTCGAGGTGGACAAGGCCGAACTGGGCGAGCATCGCGGTGACTGGGGCCGCCTCCAGGCCGCTCTGGCCGCCGAGTGGCAGCTTCGTGATCTCGCCATCGATCTGCCGGCCCTGCGCCAACTCCAACCGGCTTTGCGCCAGGGGAAGCGGGCGGTGACGGTCACGCTCTGGCAGGATCGGGAAGTGATCGAGGTCCGGCCCGGCTATGCCGAGGGTATCTATGGCCTGGCGGTCGACATTGGCAGCACGACCGTGGCCGGCTACCTGTGCGATCTGCGGACGGGCGCCATCCTGGCGACCGAGTCGTTGGTCAATCCCCAAATCCCCTTCGGCGAAGATTTGATGAGCCGCATCTCCTATACGATGATGCACCCCGACGGCCTGGACAAGCTGCACAAGGCCATCATCGAGGCCCTTAACCGCTTGGCGGTCGCCGCGGCCAAAGAGGCCGGTCTGCAAGCCCGCCAGATCCATGAGGCGGTGTTGGTGGGCAACACTACCATGATTCACTTGCTGCTCGGAATCGATCCCCAGGAGTTGGGCGGCGCGCCTTTTGCCCTGGCCAACCGGGATGCGCTGGACGTTAAGGCCCGGGATCTGGGGTTAAAGCTGCATCCCTGCGCCAACGTCCACATCATGCCGGCCGAGGCCGGCCACGTTGGGGCTGATAACGTGGCTGTGTTGATCGCCGAGGCGCCGCACCAGCAGGACGAGATACTTTTAATTGCCGATATCGGGACCAACGGCGAGATCGCTTTGGGTAATCGCCACTGGCTGCTGAGTGCTTCCAGTCCAACCGGTCCGGCCTTTGAAGGGGCCCAGATTGCGTTTGGGATGCGGGCCGCGTCCGGCGCTATCGAGCGGGTCCGGATCGATCCGGTCACGAAAGCGGCGCGCTTCCGTGTCATCGGCGAGGAGCGCTGGTCAAACGAGTGGGATCTGCGGCCGGAAGCGCCGCTGGAGGCTCAGCCGGCGCAGTTGGCGGCCGGCATTTGTGGCTCGGGCATCATCGAGGCTGTAGCGGAGATGTTTTTGGCCGGAGTTATCAGCGCTGACGGCCGGTTTATGCCCGATTTGCCTGAGGAGCGGGTCCGGTGGGAGGGGCGCAAGGGCGCGTATGTTCTGGCCACTGCTGAAGAGTCGAAGCTTGGCCGGCCGATTCTGGTTACCCAGGAGGACGTGCGCAATGTTCAGCTCGCCAAAGCCGCCCTGTGTGCCGGGGCCAAGCTGCTGATGAACCGGGCCAACGTGACGGCCGTCGATCGCATTTTGCTGGCCGGTGCTTTCGGCAGCTACATCGATCCCAAGCACGCGATGGTCTTGGGCCTCATCCCGGACTGCGATTTGAGCCGGGTCTACGCGGTCGGGAATGCGGCCGGTGATGGGGCCCGGATCGCGCTGCTGAACCGGCACAAGCGGCAGGAGGCGCAGGAGCTAGCCCACTGGGTCCGTTACATCGAGACGGCAGTCGATCCCGAGTTTCAGCAAGAGTTTATTAGCGCCATCCATCTGCCCCACGCGGTCGATCCCTATCCGCACCTGGCCGGGATTTTGCCGGAGGCCGCCGCCGATCCGGCCGAGAGCCGCCGGGAGCGCCGGGAGCGGCGGCGGCATTAATTTATTGATCTGCTAAAGAGGTGAACATGAGCGAAGAAATCAATCTCAAAGAGATGTCCCTGGAAGAAATCCTGGAACTCATGAAGGAAGACCTTTATGATGGTTATGCCGACGAAGTGGTCGAAGAAGTGGAGGCGTGTTTGGCCCGGGGCATGGTTCCCTACGCGGTCCTGACCGAAGGGTTGGTGGCCGGCATGGAGATCGTCGGCATCGACTTCCGCGATGGGGTGCTGTTTGTGCCGGAGGTCTTGATGGCGGCTAAGGCGATGAAGGCCGGGATGGCCATCTTGCGCCCGCTGCTGGCCGAAACCGGGGCTAGCCGCGTGGGCACGATGGTTATCGGCACGGTCAAAGGTGATATCCACGATATTGGTAAAAACCTAGTGTCGATGATGATGGAGGGCGCCGGTTTTGAAGTGATCGATTTGGGGATCAACTGTGACGTCGACAAGTTCCTCAATGCTCTGGAAGAACATAAGCCGGACATCATCGGTATGAGCGCCCTGCTGACCACGACAATGCCTTATATGCGGGTGGTGATCAAGGCCTTGAAAGATAAAGGCATTCGCCAGAACTACGTCGTTCTCGTCGGTGGGGCGCCGCTTAACGAAGCCTTTGCCGAAGATATCGAGGCCGACGCCTACTGCCGGGATGCCGCGGTAGCCGTCGAAACGGCCAAGAAGTTTATGGCAATTAGGAATAGCGTGTAACTTTCGTTATAATAGGGGCTTTGATTGCTGGCGGAACGACAAATTCAATAAGTTGAGGATGTATATGGCAAAGTTACAACAACTTCTGGCGGAAGCGACGCCCATTCTTTTGGATGGAGCGATGGGGACGTCCCTATTTCAAGCGGGTTTGCAAAGCGGGGCCGCTCCGGAAGAGTGGAACGTTACCCATCCGGACACAGTGCGGGCGATTTACCGCTCCTATATTCAAGCCGGCTCGCGCATTATCTTGACCAACACCTTTGGCGGGTCCAGTTTCCGGCTAAAGCTGCATAACGCTCAGGATCGAGTCGCAGAGTTCAACCAGGCCGGGGCATCCCTGGCGCGGGCCGAGGCTGACGCCGTACCGCACCTGGTTTTGGTGGGCGGATCGATGGGCCCGACGGGCGAACTGCTGGCACCGCTCGGGGTGACCACGTACCAAGAGGCTCGCGACGCCTTTGCCGAACAGGCCGCCGCCCTGGTTAAAGGTGGGGTGGATCTGCTTTGGATTGAGACGATGAGTGCCTTGGAAGAGGTCAAAGCCGCAGTCGAGGGAGCCCGCTCGGTGACCGGTTTGCCGATTGCGGCGACGCTGAGTTTTGATACGAAGGGCCACACCATGATGGGGGTTAGTCCAGCCAAGGCGATCAATGAGCTGAAGGGCTTGGGCCTGGTTGGCATCGGGGCTAATTGCGGCAGTGGGCTCGATGAGATGTTCCCCGTGATCGAGCGGATGCACCAGGCCGCCCCTGAAGTCCAGTTAATCGCCAAGGCTAACGCCGGTATTCCGAAGTACATTAAAGGGGAGTTGGTCTATGACGGCACGCCGGCGTTGATGGCCGATTATGCCTGCCAGGTCCGCGATCTGGGCGCTACCTTTATCGGCGGCTGCTGCGGCAGTACCCCCGACCACATCCAGGCGATGGCGACCGCCCTGGGGTTGGCAGTCCCGGCTTAAGAAGCAACGTAGGGAAAGCTATGCTAAACCTGGCTTTACTCAGCTTTTGGCACGTCCACGCCGTCGATTATGCGATGGAGGCAGAGCAACATCCCGAGACTAAGCTGGTGGCTGTTTGGGATGAATTGCCCGAGCGGGGACAGCGCGAAGCAGAGCGGCGACATATTCGCTATTACCCCAGGCTTGACGAGCTGCTGGCCCAACCGGATCTTGACGGCGTCATCGTCACTACTCCGACCAGCTTGCATCCGGCGGTCATGATCGCTGCTGCTCAGGCAGGGAAGCACATCTTTACAGAAAAGGTCGTTGCCGCCACGCTGGCTCAGACCAAACAGATTATGGAGGCTGTGGCCGGGGCCGGGGTTAAGTTGGTGGTCTCGCTGCCCCGGCTGTATACCGGCTACACCCTGGCGATCCAACAGCTTTTGGCGGGCGATGTCCTGGGCGACCTGACCCAAGTCCGCGTCCGGCTGGCCCACGACGGGGCGCTGCGCACGTCCCAGGCGCCGGAGGGCTGGCTGCCGGCCCACTTTTTCGATCCGCAGACCGCGATTGGCGGAGCCTTGTTAGATTTGGGCTGCCACCCCGTCTATTTGACCCGCTTCTTTTTGGGCATGCCTCACTCGGTGCAGGCTACCTTTGGCTACCTCACCCACCGCCAACTGGAAGACAATGCTGTCGTGACCTTTGCTTACGACAGTGGCGCACTAGGCATTATCGAAACCGGTTTTGTCACCCCCGGCTCGCCTTTCTCGATTGAGATCCACGGTACGGCCGGGAGTCTATTCTATGGAGGACCCGAGGCGAAACTGCGGCTTAGTGAGCGAGTGGCCGGTCATACCACCTGGACCGGTCAGCCTCTTCCGCCTGAGCCGCCGTCGGCGTTTGAGCAGTGGGTGACCCACATTCAACAGGACACCATCGCGAGCGAGAACATTGCCCTCGCCACCGACTTGAGCGCGCTGATGGAGGCGGCCTATCGATCCGCCGCGAGCGGCCAGGCTGTTGCTCTTGGTACGATCTAAGTGAGAGTCTCCACCTGCTGTCGCACCCCCTCGTAACTTTGCGGCGCTACTTGTTGAGAACTCTTGCCGGCTTAGACAAGGCGCGTCGCCAGCCAGAACGGATCAGAGTTATAGTCGAAGTAACGGACTTTGGTAATGCGTAGGGCGCTACTTTTTTGAGCGCCCTCGGGTAAAAAGCCGTTGTAGATGCGGATCGAGTGGTAGTGCTCCCGGGAAAGCTCAACGGCCCGGCGATGCATCTGGCTCTCGCCCCAGCGCTCTTTGGCCGCCTCATCGGCAAAGAGAACCAGGTTGCTGGAGTTTTCGTTGTATAAGTTTAGAGAGCTATAGCTGATCAAGCCCGGATGCTGTTTGAGTTCTGTCAGCAAGATGTTGTCCATCTCATTGAGCTGCGCCAGGTCAACGCCTTCGCGCCGCTGACCAAAGAAGCCCACCACAGTTAAGCGGCTCGGTTGAGCCAGCATGTCAGGGTGGATGAGCACCAGGCGATGGGGCCGGGTATCGGCTTCAGATTTGTAAATGATCGCCGGGCCCACATCGTTAACGGCCACCTCAAGACCGTTGACCGTTTGGTGTAGCTGCTCGGCCATATAGCGCAAAACGTACAGGTCGGCAAAGGTGTGGCTGGGATGCGTGAACGGACGTTCCCGCAACACGTCACTCGGGCCGAGTTGGATAGGTGTTTGAAACATTTCGCTCCTCCATTGAACGACTATTGAGTTGTCGCAATGCTAACTTTGACCGGGGGCGACGCCGCCACGGGGCCCAACGCTAACCCGGATGTAGCCAGGTAAACTGCAAGGAGCACATCGGAAGATCAATTTTCCGCTGCGCTTTTGGGAGCAGAGCTTATTTTGGGATTAAAGCAGGTTAACTAAATTTTATAACAAAATTTAGAAAAATTGCAAGTGAAATTTTGTCTCCGCCGTAAGCGGTTAGTAGGCTGCATTGTAAAGTTGAAGCATACCCGTTTGATCGAGAGGGCAGGGGTTGGTCATCCAGTTGAGATCACGGATGGCGGCCTGGCTGAGCGGCGTAAGCAGCTCGGCGCCGACGCCGGCCTCGCGCAGGCGCGTGGGCAGGCCGAGGGCGAGATTAAGGTGGTGGACCAACTCAGGGGCGCGCTCCGCTCTGGCTGCCGGCGTAGCCTGACCAGCCCCGGTCGGCTCGAGGGCGTTCGCAATGTCGGCGTAGCGCTCAACGGCGTGGCTAAGGCTATAGCGCATCTGGTGGGGCAGCATCAGCGCACAGGCGTGGCCATGATGGACTTGAGCCAGGCTAGACAGCGGGTGAGCCAGCGAGTGGCAGGCCCCAAGCCAGTTGGAGCTAATGCCGATGCCGCCCAACATCGAGGCTTCCAGCATATTGGCTCTGGCTTCCCGGTTATCCGGCTGCTCAACCGCCAGGGGTAAGTTCTGGCCGATCAGGCGGATCGCACGCAGCAGCAGCGGGTCGAGGGCGGGCTGGTTGTGAGTGGAGACATAGGCCTCGACGCAGTGGGACAGCGCATCCATTCCGGTGGCCGCAGTCAAAAATCGAGGCAAGGAAAGGGTCAAGGCCGGGTCGATCAGGGCGACGTTGGGCAACAGCTCCGGCCCGCCGATGCCGGACTTGAAATGGGTCTCGGTCTGGGTAATAACCCCCCAAGGGGTGACCTCGCTACCGGTGCCGGCCGTCGTGGGCACGGCAATCATGGGCGGCAGATCGCGGGGATGGGGCATCGGGCGGGCCCGCTGGCCCAGGGCCAGGAAATAGTCGGCGATGCTGGCTTCGGGCGGCCCGCCGGCCAACTGCCGCACCGCCTTCGCCGTGTCGAGTGCACTGCCACCGCCGACCCCGACGATAACCTCGGCCTCACTGGCCCGGAAGGCGGCCGCAGCCAAATCGACGCTGGTGACATCCGGATTGGCCACAATCTGATCGAAGATAACAATCTGGTCTGAGTTGAGGTCAAGCTGGTCAAGCAGCCCCACTGCCCGCACGCCGGGATCAACCAGGACGAACAAACGTGGCGACCGGCGGCCGGCCAGGCGGGCTGCTTCAGCCATCGTCATCCGGGCCGCGCCAAAGCCCAAATGGACCTGCCCCGGCCAGACATAAGAGAAGACTTGCTGTTTCATAAGTTATGCTTATTCCTGCCTTAATTGTGAATTTTTATCGGGCGCATCCCTCAGCGTGACCTCGGCGATGCGCCAGGCGGCTTCATATCTCAGCCGGTCCGCGCCGGGCGCCACGGTTTTGAGGCCGCCATAAATCGCATGACCGGCTTGCAGCCAGAAACAGTCCACCCTCGTAAAGCCGGCCTCTTTCAACCAAAGGAGCTGCTCAAAGAGCGGGGACGGCTTATCCACCGGGTCAGGGTAGCGATAATAGTTCCACTTTTCTTGCTCAAAGGCGGTCGCTAAGTGGACCCGACTCCCGGCTTGAGCCTGGACCGAGCGATCCCAGCCGGCAGCGAAAAGTTCGCGCGCTTCCGGACCTTGGGGTTCCACCAGATCGGCCATGAGGCAGACCCCTGGCTCAACCAGCCGCCGGTGAATTTCGGCGAAGAGGCAGCGCTTGGCAGCCGCCTCGAGGTGATGCAGCACCAGCGAAGAGACGACCGCCTGGGCCGAGTCGAGGTAAGGATGCCAGTCCTCGCTAAAGAGATCGAACGGTTCGACCTGGCTCCGTGAGCCAAATTGACTGAGGCGTTCGAGCGTGGTGGCGCGCATCGCCGCTGAGCCATCCAGGGCGGTCAGGGTGGCGCGGGGGAAAGCCGTCAAAATAGCCGCCGCCAAAAAGCCTTCGCCACTGCCGATTTCAACAAGGTGGAAAGGCTCGTCAGGGCGAAACGGGAGTAGGGTCAAAAGGGTGACCAGTTGCTCGAGGCGGGCCGGTACGGCTACCGCGGCCAGTTGTTGGTATGTTTGCGAGTCGGACTCGCTCCAAGACTGCGGCTGAATCGACACGGGACTCTCCTGGGCGGGTATCAAATTTTTCTACGCTGTTTAAATCGAATAGTTGTCCGGCGGATTGATCGCTTGCCATAGTTCAAACAAACTGTTGGCGATCGGGTCCACGACATCCGGATCGGTCCAGTAGCCGAAGTGGGAAAGAATATTCCAACTGCTAAGCAGACCACCGACGTTAACCTGCCGATCTTCGAGCAGACCCTGACGGGCCAGCTCAGCGTAGCCGGGGCTGATCGAGCGCATAGGATAGCCAATGATGTCATCTTTATCATAGAAGTTGACCCACTGCGGCCGGACGTTGGGGTAAAGATCGGCCAGCATTGGACCGGGGAAGGGCGGGGGAACGTAGTTGTCGTAGCGCAGGCTCCACAAGGCCAGCGGACTACCGAGGGTGTAAACCAAGGCCAAGGTCTGGCCGCTTTCCAACGGAGTGCGCCCCGGCGGCTGCTGGGGATTCTCGGCCAGGGCTCGACCGAGATCGAAGAAAAAGTTGTTGGTGATGATGGTCCCCAGACTGTGGGCGATGATGCACAGCGGCGCCTCCCCCCCGGCTTGAATGGCCAGGTCTTGCAGCACCATCTGATAGCGCTCGTGGATCTGCGCATAGACTTGATGGCGGGTTTGACTGGGTTGGTAGGCCACGGCATCGCCGACAAAGCTAAGCATAAACCTGCGTAGTGAATCGAAATTGAGATCTTCGTCGGCGTTGATCGTCTGCCACAGCCGGCGCTCTTTTTTATCCAGGATACTTGCCCAAAAAATCGGTTTGATACAGAAATGGTCCTCTATATTAGCAGCGACTTGGTCAGGAATGATGCTATTAAGCTGGGCTTTAAGCTTTTCAGACATCGCCTGAGCAAATTCCGGTCCCTGGTCTCCCACGCCGTGAATAATCGCTACCGCGACTCTTCTACTCAAGTTATACCTCCGAATTTACCTTAGGCTTGAGGTAGCGTAAAACTGAAAAGGCTCCCGTGGCCAGGCTGGCCGGCGCTCTCTACCCCGACATAGCCACCTAATTTGGTCACAATACTTTTGACCGTGGCCAACCTGAGACGCTGCTCGGTGACCGGGTCTTGAAGGTTGCCGGCAAACTTCGTGAAAATACGGGTCTGCTCAGCCGGTGATAGGCCGGGCCCGTTGTCTCGCACCCAAAAGCGCACCTGACCCGTGGAGAGGGCGGTAGCGCCCACATAAATGCGGGGTGGACGGCCGCCATATTTGATGGCATTGGTCAAATAGTTGGCCCAAACCTCTTCGATCCAAGGTTTGTGGCCCAGCGCCAGCGGCCAGTATTCCGAAATCGTAATTTTGGCCTCGTACTCTCGAATCAAGTAGGTCAGCCGGTGCTCTACTTCGGCAATAATCCGAACCATATTGAGCGGCTGCCACTCAATGTTGGCGTGCCGGATGCCGGTTAGGACCTGCAGCTCGTTAATGATGCTGCCCAGTTTCAAGCCGTTGGCGGCGATGGCGTTGAGGTAGGCGTACAACCTATCGGGGAGTGCCGCCTGGGTCTTGAGTAAATCGGTGTAGCCGATAATCAGACTAAGGGGATCGCGCACGGTATAGCCGATAACGTGGGCAAACAGGTCCAGATCATCCAATAATTTTTGCTGGGCTTCCTGGGCTTGTTCTCGTTCGTCTTCCAGGCGGCGATTATTGATCGCCACAGCAATTTGGCCGCACAAGCCCATTAACATTATCTGGTCTTCTTCATCCAGGCCGGCCACCATATCGCTCTGCACATCGAGCACCCCCAAGACGTCGTCGTTCAACTTGATGGGGACCGTCAACTCCGAGCGCGTTTCGGGCAGATGGTTGTTCGGCAGCCAGTCTTGGCTGGCAAAGACGTCGATGCTTAAGACCGGCTGACCGGATCGGGCTGCTCGAGCCACCAGGCTGCGGGTCGCCTCGAGCGGGATCCGGTGGCCGGTGCTTTTCATCATTGCCCCGGTGCTGCCTGTGCCTTGCTGCGCCACCAGGTGACCATCTTCCAGGGTAAAGACTTGAGCGTGATAGTAGCCAAACTGCTCCTGGACCAAATGCACCACCTGATCGAATAGATCTCCCAACTTTGGGCAGCCGGCGATCTTTTGGGCAATCTCGGTGATGGTTTGGACCTGGCGGGCGCGTCGCTTAAGCGATTGGCTAATCTCGCGTTCCAAACGATCCCGTTCTGCAATCTCTTGGGCCAATTTAAGTTGGAGTTCGGCCAGTTCGGCTGAGCGAGGGTCAACCTGCGGCGGTAATTCAACGGGTCCCTCGCTCGCTCTTATCGTTCGGCTGTGCTCGATAGCCTGGTTAATCGATCGTTCCAACAGTTGCGGACCGAGCTGACTTACGAATAGGTAATCGGCTGCGCCCTGGGCCAGGGTCTGAAGGCCTACATCTGGTTCGTTATTATCTATCAAGGCAATTAGCGGAATCAAAGCCTGAGCTTGCCTGACCCGCTGGATAAAGTCGAGGCAGGCTCGACAGTTGGATGAGTAGGTTACTAACGCAGCCTCGTACTGGCCGCTAAGGATAGCTTCCAGCCCGGCCGCCTGGCTTGAGACCCAATCCAGGGCAAAGAGGTTTAGCTGAGATTGGTGAAGATACTGTTTGATATCGTCATAGTTGGCTTCTTGTTCATCGATGAGCAAGACTTTGGTATAAGTGTGCGAGTCTAATGCGGACAAAGAATCGTGAGATGTAGGCTGTGTAAACAAGATTACCCTCCCTGTGGTTAGCCAATAGGTTGTTCAGGAGCGATTGGGTTGTGGTCACTTAGCTGCAAGTTCAGTATATCACAATGAGGAGTGGATGTCTACGAGGTAAAACCGGTTATTGGTCCAAGGGTCGGACAAGCTGCCAGTCACCGGCATTCCAGGTGACGGTGTCATAGATGTGGGGGGCGATGCCGCGCAGATCTAAACTGATCCCGTAGGCATCGGGCAGGGCGAGGAGAGGAATTTGGGGCAAGTCTTGGTTGAGGATGATGGCTACTTCGCATAGAAGCGCGCGGCGGCGGTTGTTGGGCAGAGGGGTGTAGAGCGCGTCAAAGATATCGCCCAAAGCAGGGTTGCGATAGCGACTGACATTGAGACCAGCTTGCGGGTTGGTGCGGGTGGGGATGCCACGCGGATCAAACATATCGGCCAGATAAACCGTGGGGTCAAGGCCAAAGTAGCCGTTATCCCATAAATCCATGTCGAATTGACCCCGCAGCTCAATGCCTTCGTCGGCCCAGGTGTCCCACAGACGACCCCCTTCGACGACCTTGCGGTTGACCTTGATGCCCACTTCGCTCAACATCTGCTCAATCTGGCGATGAGCTAGCTCCATCTGTTCGCCAAACTCCAGATAGGTGTAGCTCTCTAGCTCCAGCGGCGTGCCGTCGGGAGCGGTGCCGCAGCCAAAACAGCGGCGCACCGGATCGTTTGGATCGATGATCTTCCAACCCTGCGCATCGAGCAGGGCCGCGCCCAAGCCGGGATCGTACTGGTGCGGTGGCAGGTCACAATCAAACTGGTATAGCTCGGTAGAGACCACCCGGCCCCGACCGGCGAAGACTTCGGCGTTGAGGCGACCCGGATCGATGGACAGGCTTATGGCCCGGCGAACCTCCGGGTTGGACAAGATGGGATGGGGTGCGGTGGGATCACCTTGGTTGGCAGCGCTGACGTTGAGGACTAACCGCAAGACGTACCGAGCCGCATCCGTAAAATAAACCAGCGTCGTGCCGCTGTCCTGCATGCGCGTAATCTCCGGCTCTTCCGGCCAAAGATCAAGATGGGCGCTACCCCGCTCCAGGCTGCGCTGGCGGCGCTCGGGATCGCCTTCAATTTGGATGATGAGCTGCTTGGCCAAGGGGCGCTCCGGGACAAAGTAGTGGGGATTAGGTTCAAAGGTCAGGCGGACGCCGGGCAGCCATTCGGACAGCACGAATGGACCGGTGCTGACCGGCTCAAAGTTGCAATCCCAAAACAGCATACCGTTAGTCTCACCGCAGTGGTGAGCCGGCAAAACCCCGGTACCGTAGCCGCCGAATTGGATCAGATAATCGGGGTAGAACTGCCGGTATCTGACGACGGCGGTATATTGATCCGGGGTTTCGATCTCGGTGATCAGGTCAAAGCCGGGCGCCCAGATGCCGCTGTCCCTTAGGGCTTGCCAGGTGAAGCGGACATCCGCCGAGGTAAACGGTTGGCCGTCGCTCCAAAGAATACCCGGGCGCAACTGCCAGGTGACGGTCCGCCCATCCGGGCTGAGACCGCCGTTGACCAGCGTCGGCAGATCGACCGCCAGCTCCGGGTAGTAGTTGCCGTCGGGCCCAATCTCAGCCAGCGCGCCGAAGACCAACTCCCCAATGAGAGCCTCATAGCCGGTATCGTTGAGGTAGGCGTTAAAGCTGGGTGGGTCGATTGGAATCGGAACCACAATAGCGTTCTCCTCAACCTCGACGGCTACCGCCAAGGGAGGTAGGGTGCGGGTTGGCTCCGGGGTGAGCGTTGGCGGAACTGGCCGCTGGGTCAGTTCACAACCGGTCAGCAAGAGGGCAACAACCAGGCCATATAGAAATAAAAGCAAATTAGTTTTTGCGGCTTGAAGCTGATCCATCAACTCAAATCGTTATCCAGCCGAAACCCGTAGCCGCGGACCGTGACGATAAAATTGTGCTCCGGCTCATACTCGGCCAGGCGCTGGCGGAGACGGCGGACCAGGGCGTCGATGGCGTCGTCGGTGATGCCCTCGGCCGACTCGCCGGGCCAGACGGCCTCGATAATTTCGGCCCGGCTGTAGACTTTGCCGGGCTGTTCAACCAGTTGGGCGACCAGTTGGTACTGCTGGTTACTGAGCGGCGGGTTGACCAACTGGCCGTTAATGTAAATTTGCCGCTCAGTCTCATCGAGTTGGAGGCCGAGACCGCGCATCCCGCCCGGCAGCGGAGCGGTGGCCTCGCTATCTACATAAATTAGATCCAGGCCAGGGGCCAGTTGGATGAGATCGCCGTCGGTGAGCGGGGTGGGTTTGATCACCCGCTGGCTGTTGATGAAGACGCCGTTTTTGCTGCCGGCATCGGCCAGTAGAAATTGGCCTTTTTCTCGGGTCAAGATGGCGTGCCGGCGTGAAATCCAGCGGACGGGGATGCTCACGTCGCAGTCGGTTGAGCGACCAATCACGATTTCGTGGCCGGTGTCGCTTAACACCCACTGATCCTTGATTAAATTGCCTTCACGCCAGATCAATAGGGCGTGCTCTGTCTGTAAGTTGCTCATGATCCTCTCCTATCCGGCCGAGTTAGCCCCCCTGTGTGCTTGACAGTAACTCTGGAATGAGATAATCTTTACGTCTGTCTGCTGTCTGGTGTCAGTAGTAAAGTAGGGTGATTACTTGGCGGTTCAACTAAAACCCGTCACTCATCTCAAACCGAGTGACATTTTGCGAGAACGGTATCAAATCATCGGTTTGATCGGCGAAGGCGGCATGGGCAGCGTTTACCTGGCCGATGATCTGCGCCTGGCCGGACGACAGTGTGCCATCAAAGTGATTACGCTGCAACCCGGCTTAAATGAGGCCCTGGCTCAGAACTTCCGCAAACAGTTTTATAATGAAGCCTCCACTTTGGGCCGGCTGGACCATCCCGGCTTACCCAAAGTCAGTGACTACTTCACCGAAGATGAGCGGGACTATTTGGTGATGGATTATATCGCCGGGCAGAATCTGCTTGACGTGGTCAACGAAGCCCGGCGTGAAACTCGCTTTCTGGATGAATATACGGTAATCGGTTGGATCGACCAGATTTGTGATACCCTCAATTATCTCCACACCCGCACTCCGCCGGTCCTCCATCGAGACGTTAAGCCGGCCAACCTCAAACTAACCGAGGATTACCGGGTCAAGCTCGTCGACTTTGGCTTGGTTAAACCGCTTGATCCTAATGATCCCAGTACCCTCACCGGTCTGCAAGGCGCCGGCAGCTTGCCTTACGCTCCGCTCGAGCAGTACGTCGATCATCTGGGCCACACCAATGCCCGCTCCGATCTCTATGCTCTCGGGGCGACGATGTATCATTTGCTGACCGGCAATACCCCGGCCAGCGCCCAAGAACGCTTTATTGTACCGGACTCGCTGCCGGCTCCCCACGAGGTTAATCCGGCCCTCAACCCCAGACTCTCGCGGGTCTTACTCGCGGCCATGGCGCCTCACCCTAAAGATAGGCCCGCCAGTGTCGCGGAGTGGAAGCAAATGCTGCATAGTTTTGAAGTCACCCAACCGCTGGAGGCCGACTCGGCGCTCAACATGACGTTTGCAGCCAGTCTGCGCGAGAATTGGTGGCTGGCCGGCGTGGCCCTGGTTATGTTTGGCGCAGCTTTGTGGCTGACTTTTGGGCAGTAGACTAAGGTTTATCCCCTTTTAGGATAGTGGCCCGGGTTAAAACCAGAGCCGCTATGCCACAGATAAAGGCCAGGCCAGCGACGGAAAGCCGTCCCACCCAGAGGCCCGGGGCTTCAAAGGCCCACTGTTCTGGCCGGATCCAGCCCAGCCCGTAAAACAGATAGCCGATCAAGCCTCCGATCAGGACCCACAAGCCCAGCCGGACTTGCTGGCTGAGCGGCTGGCGAGACTGGCGGCTGACCCAGAAACCGAATATCCCGGCCAGAAAGGTGGCCGCCAAGGCCAAGAAAAGATCGGCTCCATCGAGCTGGCGAGGCTCGAGGGCAAGCGGTTCGGCGGAGCCGGGCTCCGGCGGCAGCAGTGGGCTAGGGGTTGCAGTCGGTTCATCAGTTGGCTGCGGCGTTGGAGACGAGGTCGAGGCAGGTTCGGTGGTAGACACCACTTCGGCAGCTCGAGTAGCGGTCACCGTCACCGGCAGCGAAGTGGGGGTCGGTTCGGCCAGAACGGTAACCGCCACCGGATCCGAGGGGACCACTTGACTGGCCACCGCCACGATCTCTATTTCGCCGGGCTGGCGCAGAATCAGGGCCGCCTCGGCCATGCCATTTGTGGTTACGGCCGTGGCCGCGGTGATTTCGCTGCCGTTAAGCAAGCCGGTGATCTCCACGGAGCTACCGTCGGGAATCGGATGGCCGTTGTGATCGACAATCGGGCCGACCCGGACTCTGGCGGTGACCGGTACCAGCCGGTCTTCGGGCGATACGCCCAGCAACTCAACGCTCAAATCTTGATCCGGATCGGGGGCCAGGGCGTCGGCCAGGTTATAGCCAATACTCTCTACCGACACCGGCGAGGCGCCTAAGGACTCGGTTTCGCCAAAGACGGCGCGCACCGCGGCTTCAAGATGCGGTTGGGTTTTGCTGAAGACCCCGAAATAGGCGGTTAGCTTGGTAACCTCGGTGGTGTCCAGGTAGTAAGGCGCATTAAAGGCCAGCACGATGGAAGTTTTGTCCCGCAACAGCCCGCCCTCCTGGCTGAGGAAGAGCTTTAGGGCGTCGGAGTCAGGGTACCGATCCAGGTTAAGATCCAGGCTGGCAAAAATGATCCAGGTGGCGGCTTGAATCTGGTTTCGCACCTCATCGACAGAGAGCTGCACAGCCCGGTTCTCCGGAGCCTCGGCTTCGCTATCCGGCTCTACCGGCGAGAGCAGCGAGCCGCCCAAAGCCAGCTTGAGCTCCGAAAAAGTGATGGTGCTAATGTTTTCGGGTTGAATCTGACCGGTAGCCTGGGGACCATACAGCCGCAAGATGATCTCTTGCAGCGCGGTGCGCGGAATATAAACTTCCTGGGGTTCGCAGTCGCTGTTGTAACAGACGCGAGTAAAGCGGCTGTCATTGACGAGCAGGATCTTGTCGGTGGGCCGGGGGGGTTCGGGCAAGCGCAGGCGCAGTTCGCCGGGCGAGGGGTAGAGGAGCGTTAAACTCTGCCGAGCTATCTCGTTGGTAATCGGCCGAGGTTGGCCGGTAACATTTTGGACCTGGTTGGGATCGGTCTGCAGAGCGGCCTCGCTCAGTTCAGGATAGAGCTTGAGTTTAAGCTGCACAATACGTTCCACGGCCGCATCGACTTGTCGGGCGAAGGCGGGGTTGTTGTTATACTCGGTGCGGAAAAAAAAGATAGTATCTTTAATATTGGGAAACTGATCTTGCCAAACCGAGCGCACCGCAAATTGATCGAGCAACAGAATATCGTTGCCGGCCAAAAAGGCTTCTTTGGCAATGCGCCGGTGAGGGAAGGATTGCCGTGACGGATCAAAATGCTTCCTGACCGCTTCCACTCCAAGCGCGTCACTGACGATGACACCGCCTTGGGATCGCCAACTGGCGATCTCCGGCAGGTTGAGCAAGGTTTGCATCCCCTCGGCATCAAAGCTGATCGGGGCGGTAAATTGCCGGATATCACCCTGAAAGCCTCGATAGCGAATGTGGCTGGACATCAGGGCGTCGGTCATACCCCAGGGATCGTCATCCCGCTCGGCGGTGACATAGAAAAAGGGTGGCAGTTCGATGCGGCGCAGCTCTTGCAAGGACTTGTCCACGGTGGCGACTTCCGCATCCGGCAGACGGTCGCTGCCGCCATGGCCGGGAAAATGTTTAGCCACGGTCACAATCTTGCCCCCGCTGCCGTCGTGAACGCCGCGGATGTAAGCCCGGCCCATCTGACCGACCCAATAAGGATCGCCGCCAAAGACGCGGGTGCCGATGTCGCCTCGACCCGTGGGGCGAGGATCATTCAAGACATCAAGACCCGGCCCCAGCAGCATATTAATCCCCATCGCCGACAGCTCTTCGCCCACGATTTGGCCGACGGCTTGAGCGTTGCTGGTATCCCAGGTGGCTCCAATTGCCATCTGGCTGGGAATGGCGGTGACACCGCCCGTGATCCGGGTGTAAGGATAGTTGTCGCCCTCATGGTCGATAGCCACAAACAGAGGCAAGCCGTTGGTTTGAAAGGCTGTCGTCTTCAGGGTGTTGTTAAGTTCGGTGATTTGGCGGGGGGCCGAGGAATTATTTTCAAAATTGCTGTTGGCTGCTAACAGGACGACACCGCCAACCTTATACTCGGTAATGAGTTGGTAGATATCGCTGCCGGGATTGGCAGTGGAACCGACAAAGGGCACAATAAAAAGCTGGCCTACCTTTTCCTCGACCGAGAGCCGGTTTAATATTTGGCTTACAGCGTCAGAGGGTTGCTGAGCTTGAGTGGGAACCACGAATAGACTCAAACTTAGCCACAAAAAGATAAAAACCTTGACTTTTGACATACCGGCATGATACAACAGGCCTATTAATGCGCCAAACTTCATGGCGAATTAGCGCACTCACTCCACGACGAGACTGTTGACCTGTTGTGAGAGCGGTAATTGATAAGGTTCAATTTGGGAGGATGGATCAAAAACAAAAACAGTGGAGGCGGCCAAAGTCAGCAGTAGAAGGATGGTAAGGGCCAGGCGCCAGGCAATGTCTTGCCAGGTCATAATTGATGGGGAACTGTATGCCACGGATTCTCCTCCGAGAGTCGGGAATTTACAGTTCCTATTTTAAGGCACAAGGGCTTAACTTTGCTGGTTAGGCGCCCCTCATCCGGCTGACGGTTTGATCGTCAGGAAAGCGTAGGTTTTGTCCTTAAAAAAGGTCGCCCGGGTGGAGGGCTCTGGCTGATCTTAGCTTGAAACGTAGCTCTGCCGATCATACCTGGGCAGGGGAGGAGACCAAGACTGCTCTGGTTGGTCTGGTTCTTAAGCCCGACGACATACTTTTTTGACCGGCAGCCGGCCGGGTAGGCAGAAAGGCAGCCAGCGTGGATTGGAGTTGGATCAACATCGATTCTTTTTTAAAGAGGTAGATGTTTTCTAGCTCTATCAAGGGATGAGAGAAGGGGGGTCTGAGCTCATAATTCGTAAAGACGATAATTGGGGTCGTTGGGGTCACGTCGTTAACAAGTTCTACCACCTCTAGGTTAGACGTTCTGGAGGGACCGGCATCAATAATAACGATGTCGGGTGAATTAGTCTGAGCCAGACGCCTGGCTTCTTCGGCATTGGCCGCCGCATGTACGCGAGAACCGGGAAACTCTTCTTCAAGCCACCACTGTAGCGTCCGCCGCAGTAGGTCACTATCTTCGACAATCAAAATGGTATTTGGCATAGTTTTAGATTCCTCATCCCCCGTCATAAAGCCCTAGATAGTTTACTTGGTATGGGAAAACTTTCACAATCTAACACCCTTATAATACTACAAAACTCTATCGATTGTCTGTAGGTTAATCCCGACAATTGCTGTAGAGAAAACTTGCAAACGAAAATCCTACTCGAGGGTGGTTAAGCCTTGTTGAATGGCGAACTTGACCAGGTCTGGTAAAGTATGGAGATCTAACTTCTCCATAAGCCGGCTGCGGTAGGTATCCACCGTGCTGGGCGCCAGAGAAAGGAAATTGGCAATCTCCGCACTCGTTTTGCCTTCCACGACCAGGATTAAGATCTCTCGCTCGCGCGAGCTAAGGAGATCGAGGGTTGCTCTGTCCTGGCTGCGATCCTGAAGCAAGGTGTCTTCACTCGCTAGGTTCGAGATTTTTTGGCTAAGGAAGCGCTTTCCGGCCCGAACTGCCCGAATGGCATCGATGACCTCGGACGCCACCGCTGATTTGAGGACATAACCCTGCGCTCCGGCCTGTAAAGCCCGCCGAATGTGCGTCACCGTCGCATACATCGACAAGACAATAACCTGGGTGTCGGGACAGATCTGGGTGATTTGCCGGGTGGCTTCAATACCGTTGAGTTCCGGCATAGCGATGTCCATGATGATCACATCAGGTTGATGATGAGTGGCCTGCCGGATGGCTTCCCGTCCGTTATCGGCCTCACCAATGACTTTGAAATCGGCTTGCGTCTCTAAAACCAGCCGTAAACCGTCGCGCACCACCACATGGTCGTCAGCCAACAAGATAGTTGTGCTCATCGGGGGACCTCCACAATGATGCGAGTTCCTTCACCTAGCTGTGACTCGATTTGGCAGTAGCCACCGACGGCTTCGGCCCGCTCCACCATTGTTAAAAGGCCCCAGTTTTGCCGGCTCGGGGACTCTGCCCACTGAGTCAGATCAAAACCCTGGCCATTATCAATAATAACTAGTCGAGTAAATTCTTCATCGGTCTCCAGACGAATGTCAACCCGGCTCGCGTGCGCGTGCTTGACCGTATTGGTTAAGGCTTCCTGAGTAATCCGGAACAAAGCATGCTCTACGGTGGCGGCCAGGCGGGGCACAGGCTCCTCACCTTGGACCGCTATGACAAAATCTACTCGGGTGGCAAACTGATCGCTGTACCAGCGCAACGTGCTTAACAAACCATAATCGTCCAGAACCGGGGGGCGTAACTCGCCCATGATATCCTGAGTGCGTTCGGTAGTCTGTTGCACTAACAAAAGTGAGTCGTCTAAGCGGGAGCGGATTTGGTCCAGTTTTTCCGGGGAAATTTGGTTTAGCTGCGAGCGGATATAGTGTAAATTGAGGTTAAGGGCCGTTAGATTCTGGCCCACCTGGTCATGTAGCTCTCGGGCTAAAGCTTTGCGTTCGGCTTCTTGGGCTTCGGCGAGCTGGCCGGTTAAAACCCGGAGTTGCTCTCGCTGCCGGCTCACCGCTTCGAATAACTCGGCTTTCTCTGTTTCGGCCAAAACCCGACCGGTGATATTTTCGTGCGCGACAACGCTGCCGCTGCTCTGTGGACCTGATAAAGGGGTCACTTTCATCAGGAACCAGCGCTTCTCGGTCGGTGAATGGCACGGATATTCCATGGAAAATTCCGGCCGTGTTCCGACTAGCACCGTTTCAATTCCGGCTAAAGCCGTTTGAGCATCGTCGAGGTTAGGACCCTGGACCCGGCGACAGAGATCCAGGTAGTTGATGCCCACTCCGACTTCAGTCGCGAAGGAGGCTCCATTCGCTCTAGCAAACTGCCTCCAGGCCTGATTAACGGCGATAATATCTCCCCTGTTGTTCAGGACGGCAATGTGAGCTGTCAAAGAATTTAATACACCGCGAACAAATTCTTCGCTTTGACGCAGAGCTTTTTCTGCCTGTTGGCGTTCGGTGATCTCGTGGCAGGTGTAAAGCCGCGTTCCCTCCTTGATGGTCACCCTCTTGACGTTAATAAGCACGACTCGTCTACGACCAAACTTGTCTTCAATCTCCTGCTCAATATTCGCCAATTCACCACTCTCTGCCAACGCTTGCGGTTCGAAGATCTTCTCGCCTAGTAATCTTGAGATGTGCCCGAATTGCCAGACTTCCTGCGTGGAGTAGCCAAAAATTACGGCGATATTGGGGCAAATATATGTAAACTTGCCTTCATCATCGGTCATAAACACCGCATCCGAGATAGAGCTAAGCGTAATGCGATGCAGTTCTTCCGACTCCTGCAAGGCCTGCTTGGCCTGCACTTGCTCAGAAATATCACTCACCACCAGGCGATAATGTTGTCCAGGCTCGCCCTTATTTTGAACGATCTGACCTTCGATCCGGGCGTCAAATAGAGTCTCGCTCTGTCTAAGTAAGCGTAGTTCTATCGATAAGTAGCGGCCGGTTTCAGACAGCCGCCGGCAGTAGGCCCTAAAGTTATTTTGATCGCTTTTCTCAATAAATTGGGACAGGTGTTGGTGAGTTAAGGTCTCTCGTTCAACGCCCAACAGGGAGGCCCCGGTCAGGTTAACATCGAGGATCGTAACCTTGTCGTCAACCGTAAAGAATCCGACGGGCGCAAAATCATACCAGGCTTGGTAGTCAGCGGCTGAGTTTTCTTGATTTGGTCCTACAGTCTTAGCTTGCCGGTCAAAGGGCTCAGCGGGAGGTTCATTCATCTTGCTTCTTCTTCCTCCAAAACTTTTCAGCCGACCAAAATGGTTAGGCTGCTCGCTATCCAGGCTCAGTATTATCTGCCCTTCAATATTATACCTGGTAACTTACTACAAAACCCGTATGTCTGCCAGAATAGCCTAACGCTTAAGAGTCTGCCTAAAATGAAAAGGAGTGTCAAACTTCTTCAGCTTGACACTCCTTGACCATAACCTCTAAGCCCTTAAGCCGCCACCCCTGCTCCGGCTTCTGCGCCTAACTGGCGGAATACAATCGATCCTTCATGAAAGTCGACTTGAATAATGTCGCCTTCACCAAATTTGCCGGACAGCAGTTCCATCGCCAAGGGGTCTTGCAACTCCCGTTGGATCGCCCGTTTGAGCGGCCTGGCCCCGAAAGCAGGATCATACCCGGCTTCGGCCAGGTGCAGCTTGGCCGCGTCGGTCAGGCGCAGAACGATTTTGCGCTCCGCGAGGAGTTGGCGCAGGCGACCAAGTTGGATCTCGACAATGTGGACCAGGTCTTCGCGTTTGAGACTGTGGAAAACGATGATATCGTCGATCCGGTTTAAGAACTCAGGCCGGAAGTGCTGGCGCATCGCCGCCATCACCTGAGCCTCGGCCGCCTCAGTCCCCAGTTCCATAATAAAGTGGCTGCCAATGTTGCTGGTCATAATGACCAAAGTATTCTTAAAGTTGACCACGCGGCCGTGCCCGTCCGTCAGACGACCGTCATCGAGTACTTGCAACAGGGTGTTGAACACTTCCGGATGGGCCTTTTCGATCTCGTCAAATAAGATCACGCTGTAGGGCCGGCGCCGAACCGCTTCGGTTAGCTGGCCGCCTTCATCGTAGCCTACATAGCCGGGAGGGGCTCCGATCAGCCGGCTAACCGTATGGCGCTCCTGGTACTCACTCATATCGATGCGCACCATGCTGTTTTCATCATCGAACAAGAATTCCGCCAGAGCGCGAGCCAGTTCGGTCTTGCCTACGCCAGTCGGGCCCAGAAAGATAAAGCTGCCCATCGGCCGGTTGGGATCTTGCAGACCGGCCCGGCTGCGACGCACAGCGTTGGCCACTGCCCGGATGGCCTCGTCTTGACCAACCACGCGTCGGTGCAGCCGTTCTTCCATCTTCATTAGCTTTTCAACTTCGCCTTCTAACAGTCGGGAAACCGGAATGTGGGTCCAGCGAGCTACAACTTGGGCGATCTGTTCGGCGTCGACCTCCTCTTGCAGCAGGGAGCCTTTGGCTTGCAGCTCGTTGAGCTTTTGTTCTTGCTCGCGGAGCTTCCCCTCTAGCTCGCGCAAGGTGCCATAGCGCAGTCGGGACGCGGTCTCCAGATCGGCCCGGCGTTCGGCTTGCTCAATCTCAATTCGAGCTTGCTCGATCTGTTCCTTGGTTTGCTGCAGCTCTTGAATAGCCCGTTTCTCATTCTCCCACTGGACGGTGAGGGCGCGGCTCTTCTCTTTCAGGTCGCTGAGTTCGGCTTCCAGCTTTTCAAGCCGCTCTTTACTGGCGGTGTCTTTTTCCTTTTTGAGAGCCTCGCGTTCAATCTCAAGCTGCATCACTTCCCGGTCCACGGCATCTAGCTCGGTCGGTTTGCTGTCGATCTCGGTCCGCAGCCGGGCGGCGGCTTCATCGATCAGATCGATAGCTTTGTCCGGCAGAAAGCGATCCGAGATGTAGCGGTGGCTCAAGGTAGCAGCGGCAATAACCGCGCCGTCTTGAATACGGACGCCATGGTGAACTTCGTAGCGCTCTTTCAGGCCGCGCAAGATACTAATGGTATCTTCTACGCTCGGCTCGTCGACCAGCACCGGCTGGAAGCGCCGCTCCAGGGCCGCGTCTTTTTCGATATACTTGCGGTATTCGTCCAGCGTGGTCGCGCCAATCGTGTGCAGTTCGCCGCGAGCTAGCATCGGCTTAAGCATATTGCCCGCATCCATCGAGCCTTCGGCCGCGCCGGCGCCAACCACCGTGTGCAGCTCGTCGATGAAGAGGACGATTTGCCCTTCGCTGCCGGTGACTTCTTGCAGCACCGCCTTCAGGCGCTCTTCGAACTCGCCCCGGTATTTGGCTCCGGCCACCAAGGCGCCCATATCCAGAGCCACAATCCGCTTGTTTTTTAGCCCTTCCGGCACGTCGCCGCGAAAGATTCGTTGGGCCAGCCCTTCGACGATGGCCGTCTTACCCACCCCCGGATCGCCGATTAGCACCGGATTGTTTTTGGTGCGGCGACTTAAAACCTGGACCACGCGCCGGATTTCATCATCCCGGCCAATAACCGGATCAAGCTTGCCCTTGCGAGCTAGCTCCGTCAAATCGCGGCCGTACTTAAGCAGCGCTTCGTAGGTGCTTTCCGGATTCTGGCTGGTGACCCGCTGGCTGCCCCGAATCCGGGTCAAAGCGTGCAGGACCTTATCGTGAGTCAGGCCGTGCCGCTCAAGCAGGTTGGCCGCCTTGTCTCCGGCCCCGGTGATCGCTAACAGCAGGTGTTCGGTTGAGACGTAGTCGTCCTTCATTTTCTGCGCGGTTTTTTCGGCATCGCGCAATACATTATTCAAAACCCGAGATAAACCGGGCCGAGAGCCACCATAAACTTTCGACTGGGTCTGTAGATCGGTTTGAAGCGCCTGAGCCAAAGTATCGGGATTAACCGAAAGGTGATGCGCTATTTGAGGCACCACCCCATTTTGTTGGCGCAGCAATGCTAACAACAGGTGAGCCGGGAGAATCTCGCTATGGCTATATTCTTCGGCCAGTTGCTGTGCTTGGAGCACCGCTTCCTGGGCTTTTTCGGTAAACTTATTCAAGTTCATCGTTGGTGTGACCTCCTAGTAAAATATGTTAACTTTACTATAGGAGTCGATTGTTAGAATTGTACTAGCAGCCCATTAGAACGGTATCGGAGGTTCCTGGCCTTTAGCCAATTTCCCGCAACTTCTCAAACAGTTCTCGTTGTTGGGAATTGATTTTGGCCGGCAGCTTTACTTCCAGAGTGGCGTACAGATCTCCAAACTCGTCTGATTCGCGGATTTTGGGCATCCCCTTACCTCGCAGGCGAAACTTTTGGCCATTTTGCGAACCGGCCGGAATCTTGAGATTGACTTCGCCGGTCATCGTCGGCACCCGCACCTCGCCGCCCAAAACGGCCGTATAAAGGTCGACCGGCACGGACACGTGCAAATCATCGCCTTTGCGCTCAAAGCGCGAGTCATGCCCCACTTTTACTTTCAGGTATAAATCGCCTGTCTGACCGCCGTAGCCCTGGCTACCTTCGCCCCGCATCCGCACTTTGGTGCCCGTTTTAGCCCCGGCCGGGATTTTGACGGTCAAGCGTCGCCCGTCCTTGGTCAGGATCCGGCTGGTGCCGTGGTAAGCTTCAGCTAGAGTGATGTCCAACTCATGCTCGAGGTCTTGGCCGCCAAGCGCCTGTTGCGGCTCGCTGCCGCGACTAAAACCGGCAAACGGATCGCTGCTGGGCCGGCGCCCCACATTGCCGAAAATCGTAGTAAAGAAATCGGAGAAGGGGCTGCCGCTGCCAAACAGGTCGCCAAAGTCATCGGGTGAGCCATAGCGGACATTGACGCGCGGGCCTCCGGCCCCACCCATCCATTGGCTCCAGTCAAAGCCACCGCCTTGACCGGTTTGCTGCCAGCGCTGCCAATCCGCGCCCAGCATGTCATACTTCTTGCGCTTTTCCGGATCGCTCAAGACCTCGTGCGCCTCATTGATTTCTTTGAACTTGGCTTCGGCGCCGGACTCTTGATTGACATCGGGATGGTATTGGCGGGCCAGCTTCCGGTAAGCGGCCTTAATCTCTTTTTCAGTGGCGTTCTTATTGACGCCTAAAATCTTGTAATAGTCTTTGTAATCCATAGGTCCTCTGTCTCTAAGGGGGTCGTGCGCCCGTTAAGACGCGACGACAACCCTGGCCGGTCGAAGAAGGGTGCCATTTAGTTGGTAGCCGGCCTCGATCTCTTCAACGACAGTATCGGGTTTGCCCCGGTCTGGCTGTATCGAGAGCGCCTCATGAAGATGGGGATCAAATGGCTGGCCAACCGCCTCGATTCTGGTGACACCTTCCGCAGCCAGCAGTCGTCCAAATTCCCGGTAGGTCAATTCAACGCCTTGCCGTAAGCTTGGGTCGGAGTCGCCGTCCTGCTTGAGCGCGCGTTCCAAGTTATCAACAATCGGTAGCAGCAAGCGCAACAGCCGTTCGCGTTCGTGACCGGCTGCCTCCTGGGCTTGGCGTCGCTGTCGCTGGCGGAAACTATCCATATCTGCTTGAAGCTCCGCAGCGGCCGCGCGCCAATCAGTCTTGGCCCGATCCGAAGTCTCAGGCTCAGCTTGAGCCGGCTGCGGTGTCTCTACCCCATCTACCGGGGCCGGTTTTGGCGCCTCGAGAGGAGGCCAGAACCGATGATTTGGGTTTGATGAGGCGGTAGACGGCTCGCCTCGCGGCTCAATCGGCTCAATCCGAGTCATTCGCTGCGGTTGTTGAAAGCTGGCCAGCGAGCCAGCGTCCCACCCCGGCAAGACGCGGTTTTCAAACAGTAAACGGTCAGGCTGGTGCGATTCAACAGTTCTGACCGGAATTCGACGGTATCTTTTAGGGTATTGTATCATTTTATATCTCCAGGGTAAATGGGTTTAGAACAAAAACCCGAAGGGGGTTTGAAGGCCCTTCGGGTTTGTGCTTCAAAACCCTTAGTTCGAGTCTAGTATACCGTTATTATGTTAGATTCCTGTCAGAAATTTACGAGGGCGTTGTCTGTAGGCGTTTCGTTTAGGCCGCCGGGAGTGTAAAGTAAAACTCGCTGCCGGAGCCGCCTTCGCTGCGCAAGCCGACGCTGCCCCCGAGCTTTTCAACGATCCGGCGCACAATCGACAGGCCCAAACCATGGCCTTCCGCCCGTGCCTCATCCAGCCGAGTGAATTCGGTAAACAGATTTGCCTGCTGTTCCGAAGGAATACCCGGTCCGTTATCACGCACCCAAAAGCGAACATAGCCATCGGTCTGGACTTCAGCGCCCAACTGTAACTCGGGTGGGCTGCCGCCGTACTTCAAACCGTTACTGATATAGTTAACCCAGACCTCAATCACCCAGGGCACGTACCCCAAAGCTAAAGGCCACGTTGAAGGAACAAGCAGGCTACCCTGGTACTCTTCAATTAGATAATCAAGTCGTTGCTGGACATGATCAATAATTAAGGGCATATCGAGGCCTCTTATCGGTACGTCCTCATCGCGGACCCGGGAGAGCAGGAGCAACTCATCGACAATGTTAGTCCCCCGCAGACTCTGTTGTTTGATCTGTCTCAAGCGCTCGAGCAAGGTTTCGGGGTTGAGATACTCCTTAAACATCTCAATTGCTTCAACTTGCGCATAGATAGCGCTAAGCGGATTCTTAATATCATGGGCCACCGTCCGGGCAAAGGCATCCAGTTCTTGGTTTTGAGCCTCGACCCTTTTACGCTGGTTCCGTTCTTCGTTGCGAAGCCGCGCATTGTCGATGGCGCCGGCCAGTTGACCGGCGATGGTCTCCGCCAATTCAATTTTGGTGGGCGTAAAAGGTTTCTCTGTATCGGTCTTGTCCAGACAAAACAGACCAATGACCTGCTCTCGAACCAGGAGGGGAACCAACATAAGAACATTGGTTTGCTCAGGAATCAAGGCTTGTAGCGATTGAAAGAATGAACTCTCGTGCGGGTTCACCACCACCAGTGGCCGGGTGATCTCAAATGTTTCCCGGTGAGGTGAGTTGGGCCCCAGTGGGATCGTGCATCCTAACGCGCTGGCGTGGCTGTCGGCCCAACGATATTCCGCGGCCACCGTGAGTTGCTGTTGCTCCCTATCGAAAATAGCGATCCGGCAGCCGTTGGCGGCAAACAACTGCACCAGGCTTTTGGCCATTAGATCCAACAGGTTATTTAGATCGGTGACACGGGTGATCATTTGACTGATATAGTTTAAAGCGCTCAGCTCTTCAACCCGCTGTTCCAGTTTGCCGGTTCGTTCGATCACCAGTTCTTCTAAATGATCGCGGTGCTGCCGGAGCTCTACTTCAGCTTGCTGGCGCTCGGTAATGTCATGGACATTGATGAGAATACCGGCTACCGCCGGTTCGTGGAGTAAGTTTTTAATGGTACCGGTCAAAACGCGCCAGGGGCCACCGCCGTGTTTAAAGCGAAATTCCAAGGGAGTAGTGGTTTCAACATGGGTCAGAGTGTTCAGAAAGCACTCTGCCAGGGTGGGTAGATCGTTTGGATGAACCAGATCAAAGATGCGAGTGCCGATCAAACTAGCGGATTTATAGCCTAAGAGACGCTCGGTCGAAGGGCTGAGATAGCGAATGTGTCCGGACCGATCCAAAATTGCAATGACATCACTGCTGTGTTCAACCAGGGCTTTGAAGCGCCGAGCGGTGATGGATAGGTCGGTTTCGGCCAGGGTGCGTTGTTCGATCTCGGTTTTTAGCGACTGGTTGATTTTGCTTAACTCTGCAGTGCGATCCCTAACCCGTTTTTCCAGCTCGTTATTGACGCGCCACAAAGCGTCCTCGGCTCGTCTAAGCTGTAGATTCTTTTCCTCCAACTGAGCCCGGGCTTCGCGCAAGGCCAGATGGACCTGGATGCGTGCCAAGACCTCTGAAGGTTCATAAGGTTTGGGGATATAATCGACCGCCCCCACCGATAGTCCGGAGACTTTGTACGAAGGCTGATTTAAGGCGCTAACAAAAATAACGGGAATATCTTGGGTTTGGGCGTGGGATTTAAGTTGGTGGCAGACCTGAATGCCATCCATGCCGGGCATCATCACATCAAGCAAAATTAGATCCGGGGGCGTTGATTGCGCCGCCCGCAAAGCTACTTGGCCATTCAGCGCGGGTCGGACTTTGTAACCTTTTTTTTCCAAAATATTGGTCAACAGGCGCAGGTTATCAAGATTATCCTCAACCACCAGGATGTCAGCTTTAGGCATGGTCATACCCCTACTCCTCTCCAACCGAACTTGTCAGGGAGAATAGCTCATCATAGGCAAAGTTGTCAATTAGAGTTAGCAAGGAGCGGGCCAGCTCCTCGTTCTGATCGCGCACGGTGAGCAGTAGCGCTCGCAGCCTCTCTCCGTCCAGATCGATAGCAGCCTGGTGCAGATTGGCTATCAAGCCAGGATTAAGGTTGGCCACTTGCGAGCGTAGTGGCGTGAATTCAACAGCCGGGTTGGACCAGCTCAGGCCCTCTTGCAGTACACCATTCTCCATCTTTTCTTCAGGCGCAAAAAATGACTGATCCGGCCTTCGTTCGGTGAAGTCTGAAGACTCTACCGGAGCCGGAGGGGCGCTTAGGGCTGCTTGTTCTTCTGAACCGTCGTTCTTCAGGCCCGGAAGATGTTGGTCCAGCAGCGCGAGAATATCTCGAAAGGAAAAGGGGACGCAGAGGATATCGTCATAAGTAGAGGTCATGGCCGTGTGCTGGCTCTGACTCAACTCACCGGTAGTCAGCGCAACGATAACCACTGGGCTGGTGGCCCTTTCTCTGATTTGGCGAGCAATTTTCTGACTGGTTGGAGTGAGCAGGCGCGTACTTAAGAAAACAAGCTGAGGCTGCCATGCCGGCCATCCGTCGAGAGCGTTTTGACCGTTAGCAACTGTTCGTATTTCCAGACCCAGGGGTTGGAGCATGCCCACCAAAAGCTGCCGGGTAACCGCCTCTTCGTCAATCACCAACAGGCGGTGGTTAGGCTGGCCCGTTCTTGTTTTCAGCACTTGGCGGGGGAGATCGGTTTTCTCGTTTTCAAACCGATCGGGAACAGCGATGTCCACCGGCAAATCAAACCAAAAGGTTGTCCCCTGATTAAGTTTGCTTTCTACCTTTAACTCACCACCCAGCAAAGCAATATAGCTGCGGCTAAGCGGCAGGCCCAGACCAGTGCCGCCCGCCTGGAGGCGACTCCGACCCGCCTGAGTGAAAGGGGTCAACAACTCGTCCATCTCCTCCGGGGCAAAGCCAGGGCCAGTGTCGCTTAGGACAAAGTGGAGGAGGAAATTAGGCGAGCAGAGTAAAGCATGTTGGTTATCTTCGCTTCTACTTTCTGCTTCATAGTTCTTGCCGCTGACATGCAGGGTGATACTGCCTGCTTCCGTGAATTTAATAGCATTGCTCAATAAATTCAGGAGAACATGGCGCAGTTTGATGGGATCGGTGCGGATTTGTTGGGGCAGATCGTCATCCAAAAGGAGATTGAGCTTGAGTCCTTTCTCCAGGGCGGCCGCATAGAAAAGTTCATTCACTTCCGTTAAGAGGCGATGCAGGTCAAAGAAGGTGGGCGTAATCTTGACCCGGTTAGTCTCAATTTTAGCCATATCAAGAACATCGTTGATCAAGACCAATAGACGCTCGGCATTTCGGGTAATGGTCTCGGTGTATTGGAGCTGTTCCGGCGGTAAGCTGGAGTCGCGATTCAGCAGCTTGCTAAATCCCATAATGGCGTTGAGTGGGGTGCGGAGTTCGTGACCAACGCTCGCCAGGAAGTTGCTTCTGGCCTGACCAGCCGCTTCGGCGCTCTCTTTGGCCTGAACCAAAGCTATCTCAGCCTGCTTGCGGGCTGTGATCTGCTGGGCTGCACCAACCAGGTGCGTGACCTGACCCTGGTCATCCACCAGAGGTGAAAGTTGAATCAGGTACCAGAGCTCCCGACCATCTGGATCTATGAAATATTGCTCATAGGCCACCGTCTGTTGCGTCTCGACGCAGAGCTTGAAATTGCGCCCGAAATCGGCTTCAAGTTGAGGCCAGGGTTTCATTACCTCCCGAGGGTGCTTCCCGATAATCTCATCGGGGTGAAGACCCACATCATTGGCGAAACCCCGGTTGACACTGGCATAGACAACATCACCATCCGGCGTAATTTCAAAAACAACAGCGGCCAGCGGCAGGGCATCGTAGATCGCTTGAAGAGATCTTTGGTTGAGGTAGAGTTGATCATTAGCCCGTTGCAACTCTCGAGTTGGTCGGGCGATGAGGCGTTGGGGAAACGCGTTTGGCGGATGGAACAAGCGTTCACTGCTCTGGCTGCTCATCGCTGGGGTCCACCTCCGGCCGCTAGGGACTGGCAAAGGCATAAAGAAGGTGAGGGGATTGCAAGCTGTTGGTCCTGCCTCCAGTAAAAAAGGGCAGTGGCGTCCAAGATCCACGCCATAGTGATGACGGCAAAACTCATTCTTTCTCTCCTCTAGCGTTGGTTGCTCAGGTGTACCATGGCGATGTTATCGTTCACATCGGCAGGGTTTAATGTAAACACCCTAATCTATTATATCTTGATTGTACCACATCAAGATTACATTTCGCGTTACAAACTAGGTTAAAATCCTTAAAAAGTGCAGGGTATTTTGCCGATCAGGGCCCGAGGGTAGGGCTGGTAAGGCTCCGGGAGTTGGCAAGGCCATGGTCATAGCAGCGGTGGCTCTCGCGACTAAGCGCGAGGGGGTGGTTGATCGGTTTTAGCTCTGGCCGGAGACGTGGGGAGAAAGACAGTAAAGGTGGTACCTTGACCGACTTTGCTCTGGAGCTGTATTTCCCCTCGCATTAGCTCAACCAATTGTTTGACGATCGATAAGCCTAAACCGGTGCCATTGTGCTCACGCGTGACTGAGCCATCAACCTGCCAAAAAGGCTCAAAAATGTAGGCTTTAGCCTCTACCGGAATGCCCAGGCCAGTATCTTCCACTTGCATAGCCCACCGGTCAAGACCGGCGCGAAAGAGGCTGACTTTTATTTGACCCGCCTTCGTAAACTTGATGGCGTTGCTGGTTAAGTTAACTAAAACCTGTTGTAAGCGTTGTGGATCGCCGACCACGAGGTCAGGTAGCTGAGGATCGGTCACCATCAAAAATTGTAGGCCTTTTGCTTCGGCCAAGACCGACACTCTGGCGCTCACTTGGCCCAGGACCCGTACCGGATCAAAGGCAACCTGGTTTAGCTTTACAGCGCCGACTTCAAGCTGAGCCTGATCCAATAATTCATTAACCAGGTCTGCCAGATAATGAGTGCTGTCGATGACGTTGGTTACGGCGTCAAGCTGTTTGGCGGTTAGCTGGCCAAAGATACCGTTGTGTAGAAGCTCAACATACCCCTGGATGGCGTTGAGCGGTGTTCTCAATTCGTGACTCACACGAGCCAGAATTTGGCTTTTTAAGTAGCTGGCCTGCAAAGCTTGATCGCGGGCTGTGGCCAGCTCATCTCTGATTTGTTGAAGCTCAACAATATTTTGTTCTAACTTGGAGTTTGTTTCGACTAACTCGGCGGTTCGGGCGACAACCTCTTTTTCCAGTTGTTCGCCATATTGCTGTAGCTTCATCACCGCATCTTTGCGGAGCGTAATATCACTAACCACGCCATAGACAGTGATATGTTCAGGCGATCTGGCGGTTAAGTCTACCCGGCCGCTATCTCGAACCCAAATTACCTTCCCATCTTGCCGCTTAAGCCGGTATTCTACTTCACTGTCCAAGGCGTCGGCAAACCGGTCCACATGTTGCTGAAAGATGTCCCGATCCTCTGCTAGAATCAGAGTCGTCCAGAATTTCCAGTTGGTCCCAAATCTTTCTATCGGATAACCGGTTAACTGTTCAATGTTTGGAGAGAGGTAGTAATTGTCTCCGCTTACCTCATTCATATAAATATGATCACTGATGGAGGTGATCACATGGCGAAACCGTTGCTCGCTGGCATAAAGTACCTTTTCCACTTCCTGACGTTTAAGGGCGGCAAAAATATAAACCGCCAGGAGACCGATTGAAACAACAGAGCCGGCTCCCATCACTAGATTTGAGACTTTGATATGAGTAGAAGCGCCGGTTGAGGCCAATATTTCGGGGAGAGGCGTGGACAAGCCAATGGTCCAGACCAGGTTGTTGACGGTAACCGGCGTCCAGGCTGCAATCTCTTGGCCCTTAGCCGGTAACCAGATGTACCAACCGACCCCTTCTTGAGCCTGCATCACGGCTTGAGTCATCGCTTCGTAATGGCTGGCTCCTTGAGACGCTTGCAAGGCAAATATCTCGGCCATACTTTTGCCTCGATACTGGTCCGGAAAGTCCGAACTGAGGTCGAAGACGACGTGATCGGGGGCGTAAATCCAGGCATCTCCGCTTTCCAGTAGCCGGACCGGTTCAACGAACTGATTAAAGATTTCTTGCTCAAGTTCACCGACGCTGCTACGACCCATTTGATTGATCTGAATAGAAACATAGTTCTCCACGCTGCGAGCAAGCGTTCTCACAATTTCTAACTCGGTTTGCTGGTAGGCCGTAATCGTCGCCTGGGTTAGAGTCTGGTTTTGCTGAACCACAAGGTACCAGCCCATCAAATTGAGCAGCACAACCAAGATCATAAGAGCCGTGTTTTGACTGGTTTTGAGTAGCGCCATCATCAGCCTCTGTGACGGTTGGGTTTAGTATTTTATTGGCTGTGGGTAGCTCTTAAGGTCAGCACAGGTCGACTCAACTGGGCGAGCGGCCGGGGAAAGCACTTGAGCGCCTTAAAGAGCAGTTGTGCTTTGCTGCACGTGCTGGGGCACGGTAATCTCATGGAGATTTAATAACAACCCGCCAATGGTCGGTTCGTCCAGCATATTGCGGGCCGTACCCCCCAACACTCGCCAGCCGCCGGCATAGTGAGGAAAGCGGAAGCTGAGCCGGGCAGTTGCGTTCAGCTCGTGCAAGCCCGCCGTTAGAGTCCGGACCAGGTCAGAATTGTCGTCACGGTGAACCAAATCGAAGATGCGTTGACCCACTAGATCGGCCGAACTATAGCCTAAAATCCGCCTGGCAGAAGGACTGACATAACGAAAATAGCCTTTCTTGTCCAGGATGGCCACGATGTCGGCCGAATACTCGATCAAGGACTGAAAACGCTTCACCGTTGTGGAAAGCGTTTGCTCAACCTGGATACGTTCATCGATCTCTTGCCTGAGGATACTATTGGCCCGCATCAGCTCAGCCGTGCGGGTTTCAACCCGCTGCTCTAGCACGGCATTAGCGGTTTGAAGCAAAGCTTCGGCTTCTGCCCGTTTGGCGATCTCATGTTCTAACTGCCGGTTTTTCTCTTCCAACTCTTGCTGGGCTCGTCGGTGGGCTAGGTGCATCTCAACCCGGGCCAGAACCTCTTTGCTTTGGAAAGGTTTGGTGATGTAATCGACGCCGCCGTGGGAGAAAGCCTTGAGTTTGTCAAAGGCTTCATTCGAAGCGCTCAGAAAGATGATGGGGACATTACAGGTCCGGAGGTCGGCTTTGAGTTGGACACAAACATCATAACCGGATAACTTAGGCATAGCCACATCTATCAGCATTAGGTCAGGGGGATCCATCTGCGCTGCTGTAACCGCGGTCCCGCCATCCTGAACCGGCCGGACCTGGTAGCCTTGCTTGAGGAGCAGTCGAGTGAGGAGTTGCAGATCAATCAGGTGATCATCGGCAATGATGATATTTCCTTTAAAGGTTACTGGAGGTTGAGGGTTGGTCATCGCTTGATCATTATATCATCAAATTCAAACAATGAAATCAACCACTTGGCCTAATCGATCATTAAAATCTTCACCGGTTAAGGGCTGCTCATCAAATTTCAGAGCAACAATCGGATAGCCGGAGGCCGGTAAATAAAGTATGCTGGAATTGGTCTGATGCACAGTTTGTGAATTGGACCTTTACAAAACCGATAAGATCTCGTAAAATTTACTGTATAATCGGAAATTAGCAGGAAAAATTCTGGTAAAACGGGAAAATATCCGGATAATGGACGAAATCGATCGTCGAATTATTGAACTTCTACAAAAGGATGGGCGTCTATCTAACGCGGCGCTGGCGGAGCAAGTAGGGCTGACCACTTCTACAGTACACGAACGGGTCCGCAAACTGGAACGCAAGGGGATCATCAAAGGTTATGTGGCCGTGGTCGATCCGGAGGCGCTGGGTAAGCCAATCACGGCCTTTTTACGGCTGTCTGTTGGGGCAACGGACGAGTATGTGGTTTCTAAGAACCGGATCAGAGAAACTTGTCTGGCTGAGCCGGATGTAATCGAGTGTCATGGGGTGGCGGGCGAAGATTGTTACGTGCTCAAGGTTCGCGTCGCTAACCCTCAGGAACTAGAGCGGCTCATCGAACGCATTCGTAGCCAAGGTCGGATTGCTCGCTCGGTTACCAGTATTGTGCTAACGACTTTCAAAGAAACGGCTGTCGTAGCCTTCACGCCCGAGGCCTAATTCGCCCAAGTCCGGTAGCGCTGTCGCTCGTCAAAAACTTGGCTGGACTACCCGAGACTTGATGCAGGCCCTCTAGGAACCGAAAGGAGTGACGCCATGGATTTTGTCAGTGCAGATATGCAGTTGATGCATTATATTCGCAGCGATGGCGAGTTCAACCGAGCTAAGTTGAAAGGGTTTTGGCAAAGTTTGTTTGACCTGGTCACCCGTCGAAGATCAAATTTATTGCTCCTTAGCCAGGTGGTCCGTCAAATGAACCTGGAAAATAGTATCGATCTAGGCGTGCAAGATATTCCAATCGAGAAAATTGTCGGGAGTGTAAGTCGCAGCACGGATTTTACCCGTACTTTTATGCCGGTCACCAATGATCGGGCAAGCCGTGAGCGTTGGCGTAAGATTTATACCTTAGTCACGCTGGGGAAAGCCACCCCGCCAATCGAAGTTTACCAAGTTGGTCAGCAGTTCTTTGTCGTGGATGGTCATCACCGGGTTTCGGTGGCACGCCATTTAGGCTGGAAATCACTTCAGGCCCACGTGACAGAGCTGTTGATCCCTGAAAGAATGGTCCAAGCTGAATTAGGAGGTAAAACAATGCAACTTCTATTTACCCATCATCCCACCGAACAAAACACTGTGCCCCAGCCTGATGCCCCTATGCTTCGCCTGGTGCTGTACAAAAACGAGATTTGCCGTCTGCCCAAGTTATATACCGAGATTCAGGCCATTTCAGGCAATGCCTGGGTGACCGTCAACGGTCGAGACAAATTTTTGGTTCGGGGAGAGCGCATGATGTTGCAATCGAACGGTGACTTTGCTCTGGTCTCTTCCCTGGGTGAGACTCCCCTTATTTTGGAGGCCCGAGCCAATAAATCCTCGGACGAGGATCTGGTCCGGCTGATTCCACAGCCTCAAACCTGCTGACAACCCCGCCGGGTTGAGTCGGTCAGTGATAGGTCCGGACCAGCCAGCCGGACCTAAAATCTTAATCGGAGAGAAGAAGAGATGCGCTTGAAGAATTTTCTAGGGCTGGCTTTTTTGGCCTGCCTGTGGGGACCATCTTTTGTTTTTATCAAAGTGGCGGTCCAAGAGATCCCGCCCTTGACGATGGTGGTTGGCCGAGTTGGTATTGCCGCGGCATTGCTGTATCTAATGCTGCGGCTCCAAGGCCGCAACCTGCCTCCCTTTGGACCGGTCTGGAAACACTTTGCGTTTTTGGGCTTTATCCACAATGCCCTGCCGTTTGCCCTGTTTAACTGGGGCGAGCAGTATATTGATAGCGCCCTGGCGGCGATTCTCAACGGCACGACACCGCTGTTTACCATTTTACTGGCCCACTTTTTTGTGACCGACGATCGGCTGACGCCGGCTAAAGTGGTCGGTGCGTTGATTGGATTTGGCGGCCTGCTTCTGTTAATTGGGCCGGCGTTGCTGGGCGGTCTGCAAGGAACGACGCTGGGCTTGCTGGCGGTCGCGACGGCGACGGGCTGTTATGCCGGGGCTATTGTCTACTCCCGGCCCAGGCAGCGCGGTTTCCCGCCGCTACTAGTCCCGACCGCCCAACTGAGTATGGCCACCCTTTTTGCGTTGCCGCTGTCCTTGTTTATCGAGCAGCCATACCACTTGCCGCTGCCTTCCTGGGCAGCTCTCGGCTCGCTCTTGGTTTTGGCCGCTATGGGTACGGCTCTGGCTTTTGTCGTTTACTATTTTCTAATTGAAAGAATTGGCGCCTCATCCATTTCCATGGTGACCTACATCATTCCGGTCGTAGGCGTTATCTTAGGCGTGACCCTGCTCGATGAGACGTTGGCCTGGAACGCTTACGCCGGCTGTGCCTTCATTTTACTCGGAGTGATGATCGTCAACGGCGTGATCCCGCTGCCCGCTTTGTGGCGACGATGGGCCGGCGCCGCGGTATAGAAAGCTTTTTCTCAACCCCTTCGACTTTTCCTCTAGCTGTTTTCTAGTGCAGAATTCAAAGGAAGACCGGTGAGGTTTTCAAAACCTCACCGGTCTTATTCCGGATCCGCGCCATAAAAAATTCCTTGTAGACAAATTAAAAAAAGGATGATATACTACATATTGTATATTATTATTGGTTTTGCTACTATATGTTGTGGTTGTGTGAAGTTCGATCGTTTGTGAACTAAGGTTAACAAAGGAGCAAGGCTATGCAGACCCATCGAATAACTTTGCAACAGGTTAAGGCCCGCCAGCAGGCCCTTCGCCGGGAGAAGTGCGCTGACGAAATTGCGGTGGCGGCCGGGCGGTTGGACAAAGCTAAAGCCGTGGAGCGCGCCGTGCGCCGGGCGTCCGAACAGCGCTGGCTTGAGATGGAAGCTTTACTCCTTAAGAGCGAGGTGCTGGCGTTTTAGCCAGCCCGCCGTCCTACAACCGAATACCGGCCGGAGAACGGGTAAGATTTACCTGGACGAAAGTTGCTAGTGCCTAACCAAAGCCCCGCAGACTTAGCTGCGGGGCTTTTTAGTTTGACACTTGTTTAAGAACTTGGCTTTTGTAGAATGTCTAGGTATAATAAATATCAACAATATTCTTGAGGTGGAGCAAGTGAATCCAATCCATCAATGTCTGCGTTTTCTCAATGGTCAAGCGTTGCTGCCGGTCTTGTTTGCTTCGGGGTTGGCCTGCGCTCTTTATGCAGGTCGGGTGATATTGAGTGGGGAATTAACCTTTTTGTTTCTGGTCTGGAACCTGTTTTTGGCCTGGATCCCTTACCTGGTCAGTCTCTGCAGCGCCGGCGTGTACCGGCTGCAACCGCGATTGTGGGGGTTGCTCTTGCTGCCGGCGGCCGGTTGGCTGCTTTTTCTGCCCAATGCGCCTTACCTGGTTACTGACCTCATTCACCTGGCTCCTCGCCCGCCCGTGCCCCTGTGGTATGATTTGGGGCTGCTAGCTACCTTTGCCTGGGCGGGCCTGTTTCTGGGGCTATTCTCGCTGCGAGCGATGCAAGCGATTGTCCGGGATCTGGTCGGGGGGCCGGTCAGTTGGCTTTTTGTAGCCGGGGTGATAGGCTTGAGTGGCTTAGGCATTTACATCGGCCGCTTCTTGCGATGGAATAGTTGGGATCTCTTCTTTCATCCCCAGCACATTATGCGAGAGGTAACCACGCTGATCAGCACCCCTGCCGGAAGTTTGCAGACATTGGGAGTTACGGTCCTGTTTGCCGCTTTTCTGTTGGTCTGTTATTTAACTTTAACCTCTCCAACCTCGCCGGAAAGAATGTAGGGCCAACCCCCCCTTTTCTTTAAGGGTTGGGTTTAGGGTGAGGGAGCGACACCGGCAAGCAGATGAGTTGGTTTCATTCGAGGGTAGCAGGCCCTACTTCTATTACAAACTTCAAACTATGCTGGCCGGCCCTACCCTCGACTTCCCAGCAGCCCTCGGTGGGAAAGTAGAGACCGGTTACCTGAAAGCCGGTCGGATAGCAGCAGGGGATGCTGGCCCGGAGTGGGGGCGCCTCGGCGTCCAGGCGACGACCGGTCACCACCAGGTCGCTCCCCTGAGGTCGAATCCAGGCCACTTTCTCGCCCCCCACGCGCCAAATGTACCCGGCCGGGGGGGCACTGACCCAGACGGTCCGGTCGGTGTTGATAAACCACGGTCCAGGGCTAAACGGATCAGCATTAGGGTCGTCCGGGGGTTGATCCACGACGGTGGGCGTGACAGGGCAGGCCGCAGCGGCGGTGGTGGGCTCAGGCCAGGGGCTGGGTGCGGCTCGCGGTTCTCCGGCCTCTTTCTCGGCCGGGGCGGCGGCCACGCTGCAACTGGCCAGCAGGATAGTAAACAACCAAGCAAACCTCCAAAATATTGTCATCGTCACTTTCTCCTCAATTTACCCTCTTTTAAGCTCAAGCCTACCGCAGCGACTCGGCCATCCGGATCGCTTCAGCCAAGGGTTGGCTGGTCTCGAGACGGTAGGTCACCGCCCCTTCAGTCCAGATCAGAGTCTGACCGTCAATCAACCGCCCGGAGTCGGAGCCGGTCTGGAACTGGAGCAAGTACGGGCCGCTCGTCCAAAGCGCCGGCTGGCCGTTAACGTTGGTCGTCTCGATCAGCCGGGGCTGTAACTTTTGGGCAAAGGTGTCCGGCCCCAGCAGGTGTAAGCTCAATTTGACGGCCTCGAGTTGATCCGGCTCTAACCAAACCAGAATCACGACCGGACCACCAAAATCCTGAACAAAAACCCGGTCCGGCTGGCCTAACTCGGCCGGATAGGCCGGCAGGCGGATCGGAAAGCCAAAGCTGGCTTGGGCCTCGGCGAGCGTGGTTTGTCCGGCCAAATCCAGCACTGAACTCAGCGGCGTGGCCCTAGGCGACGGCGTGGCGGGGGGCGTGGTTGTCACCGGGCGGGGGGTAGCGATGGGCGTAGGCTCGTTCAAAAAGATCCGGATTGATCCGAGCTGCAAAAACTCCAGTAGCGCGGCTCGCACGGGCGGGACCGCGACCAGGCCGCCCAAGAGCAGCAGGGCGACTAGGCCGGTCCAGACCCAACGCAGCCGGGGGCCGGCGAGGCGCTTCGCCTCGGTTTCCAGGCGCTGCTTGACCCGGCGCTCGATATCCGGCAGAGGTGGATAAGGCAGTGCCGGGGCGACCCGGGCCAGCCGGTCGCTCAGGCGTTGAGGCAGAGACTCGTTTGATTCTGAGCGGCTCATTTGACTCGTTCCTCTTGTAGCTCCGGAAATTCTTGCTCGATGACGACGCGCAGCCGGTCCAGGGCCCGATGCAGCCTCGATTTGACCGTGCCCGGCGCGATGCTCGCCGCTTGGGCGGTTTCGGCGATTGAGAGTTCCAGAAAGTAGCGCAGATAAATGATCTCCTGATCCGATGGGCGCAGGCGGCGCGTGGCCCGCCACAGGGTTTTGGCCTCCCACTGGCTTTCCAGCGCCTCGCCAGGCGGCGGTTCAACCGGTTCGTCTTCGAGCTGCCACCACCGGGCCAGGGCCGCCAGGTAGCGCTTAAGCTGGCGATGCCGGTTGCGAACCAGATTGGTCGTCACCCGCAGCAGCCAGGGCCGCAGCGGCAGGCTCGGATCCAGGTGGTTCAAAGTCCGAAAGGTGCGGACGAAAAC
>CALMIS010000356.1 GCA_937864185.1 uncultured Chloroflexota bacterium | reverse complement strand
CATCTTGGCTGAGGGAAACTTGAGTATCAAGGGAGCAACACAGCTAAGCGAAGTGAGTGTAAACGGCAGCTTAAGCGTCACCGGCAACATCTTGGCTGAGGGAAACTTGAGTATCAAGGGAGCAACACAGCTAAGCGAAGTGAGTGTAAACGGCAGCTTAAGCGTCACCGGCAACATCTTGGCTGAGGGAAACTTGAGTATCAAGGGAGCAACACAGCTAAGCGAAGTGGGTGTAAACGGCAGCTTAAGCATCACCGGTGGCCTTCAGACCGCCGGTAACTTGCAGGTGAGTGGAGCGACTCAGTTGGCTGAGGCGAGAACGACCACTCTTAATGTGACCGGTCAAACCAGCTTATCGGGCGGGTTGACGGTTACCGGCAACGTTGGCATTGGAACTACCAAGCCTGCACAAGAGTTACACATTGTCACGAGCGGTCGAAATGCTGACGTTCGATTGGAGCAAGAGGGGTATCAATACCTCGATCTTTTTTCAGGAAAAGAGTCAGGATTATGGAGTTACGGAAATAGGCATCTGCTCTTCGGCACAGACGCCCAAGAGCGAATGCGTATCACAGGCGATGGTAAAGTTGGTATCCGCACCAAGACTCCTGAACAAACCCTAGATATAAATGGCCGTTTACATATCAGCCAGGGCGTTATCCAAAGAGGAGGCGCACCTATCACTTCTACCAAAGATCTAGGCTTATATTCGCAGGTTCCAGGGAACTGGATGCGCTTTGTTACAAACAATGCACCCTTTCGGTTTTTTGCAGACAGCGGTATAGGGGGTAAAGCTATTTTTTCTATCGAAGCCAATGGGGTTGTTAAACTCGAGGACAACCTCTGTGTTACGAGCGGGCAAGAAAATCTGCGATTGATACGGGGATCGGTCGATCCTACAGGACAAATCGTTGCTGGCGCTGGTTTCAGAGTGACAAAAGTTGGGAGAGGACTTTATGACATTGTTTTTTCGGTAAAGTATCCAAGTCGCCCCACGGTTGTAGCAACGCAGTACTTTGCTGGCAGCGGAAATGGAGGCAATACCAGAGATAATTGTACGGTCGTGTCTGTCTCCTCAACAACATGTCGGCTTAAATGCGGCAATGGCGATGGTGAACCATCAGACAGACACTTTGAATTTATTGTAATGGGACCTCGTTAGACGGGAGGGGTACAATGAAACAACAACTGGCTCACCGCCTCGGCGAACTCAAAACCGAATTCGCAGCCGGCCAGAAAATGCTGGCCGAGCTCGAAGCCAAGCAGGCCAGCCTGCGGGAAACGCTGCTGCGCATTAGTGGGGCGATTCAAGTGATAGAAGAACTCCTGAGCGCCGAGGCCCCACCGGCCGAAAATGGAGCGAGCCCGGTTGAGCGAGAGAGCCCCGGGATTGAGGTTCAGGCCACCACTGACTAATTGCCTTCAAGGCATATTTTAGCCCATTTAGATCTCTGTCGGCACCAATGAGTATGGAACTCCCGCCCACCCTCACCGAACAACTCGCCCGGGGCAACGGCGTCCTGCTGCTGGGCCCGCCGCCTCACCTGGCCGGCCTGACCCAGGCCCTGGCCACCGAATGCGCCTACCCGGCCGCCAAAACCGACCGCTCCCTCCCGGCGGTGGCCCGCTACTCCCAGGCTATAACTGCCCGCCAGCCCGGTGGCGCAGGTTCTGCAGCACAATAATGACATCGACCCTCATCCCCGGCGACGACGACCCGCCGCTGCTGAACGAACGGGCCGGCCTCAACTTGATCCGGCAGACGGCCGAACGCAGTCTGACTCAGGCCGGCCCGGCCACGCGCTGGCTGTTTTACTTTGCTGGCCACGGCCTGGCCCAGGCCGGTCAAGGCTACCTCGTCCCGGTGGATGCGACGGCCGGCCGGCCCGATACTTTTTTGCCGCTGCGCTGGTTGCTCGACACCTGCCTGACCAACCGCTGCGGCGAGCTGCTGATCGTGCTCGACGCCTGCTACAGCGGCCAGGCCTTGCTGGCCGAAGCGCAGTTGAGCGATCAAATCCCGGCTCAGGGCGACAGCGACCGCGTCCGGCAGATTATCACCTCCGGCAATCCGGACCAGCCGGTGCTGAACGGCGCGATCAGCGCAAGCGGCGATCAGGCCCAAACCCTCGCGGCCCTGGCCGAAACTCTGCGCCGGAAATGGTTGGTCCCGTTCGTGGGCGCTGAAGTTGGACACTCGAACCTCGCGCTGCTCAGCCGTGGCCCGGTAAGTGTTCCACTATTAATATGAGAGAACCTATGTCACGGAAAGCTGATATAGAAAGATTAATAGAAAGGCACAATCGTCACTTACAAGTACTCAGAGAGCAGCAAGCCTCGTTTGGGTTGCATACACCCGCTCATATTTTGACGGAAATACAGGATACAGAAGAAAAAATCAAGAAACTACAGAAAACGTTAGGGACACCAGAGAAAATTGAGAATAGAGGAAAATTATCAACCCCAGACGATCTTGGGAGCCGGTCTGCTCCCAAGATAAGTAGTTGGTTGGTAGCCCTTACCGGGCTGTTAATGATAGGAGCTTGTGTCACTGCCTTTTTTGTAAGAGGTATTGATGGGCTTTTTACCGCAGGGAAGCCAACCGACATACCACCCTTAGACCCTACAACAGCTTCACCAAGCTCATTACCTCCTAAGCCCTTGCCTTCCATCACGCCGACATTGGCGCTGACAAATACAGCAATTACTGTCACTCCAACCCCGGCTCCTACGCTTAGAGCTACAGATAATATGTTAATGGTTTTTGTGAGACAGGGTGAATTTATTATGGGGACTGATCAGCCTATGCCGCTTCCCAATCCAAAACGAGAGGTTACGATCACTCATGACTTTTGGATCGATAAAACTGAAGTGAGCAGTAGGCAATTTTTTGACTTCCTAAATGATCAACCTTGTGAAGTGCTGCAAGAACAAGATACCCTGTGGTTTGTATCAACATCATCAGGTAATTTTATCGAAAAGGTTAAGGATTGTGAATATAAACTTAAGAGCGGTGGTGTCCACGCGGTGAATCATGTCACGTGGTATGGGGCAGTGGCCTACTGTGCCTGGGTTGGTGGACGACTACCTACAGAAGAAGAATGGGAATATGCAGCCCGCGGTCCAGAAAGTTATTTGTATCCCTGGGGAAATGAGTTTGATGGTAGACGTGCTAATATGTGCGACATAAATTGTAATAGCGTGACAAGAAGAAACGAGGATTATGATGACGGTGTAGGTTTTGTTGCCCCAGCCCAGAGTTTTTTTGAAGGTAGCTCTAATGGAGCAAGTTGGGTTGGGGCGTTGAATATGTTAGGCAATCTTTATGAGTGGACTGCTGGCGACGATACACCGAAAGATAAAGCCGTTTTACGTGGAGGGAGTTGGCTTCATAATAATCTTATAGAATTTAGTACTACAAATCGTTGGCAAGCTGATCGGGATTTCGGATACTCAAGTACTGGTTTTCGCTGCGTAGTTGATACTAATGCTAACCAATGATTGTCGAAGAACTACAAGTTGCGAAAGGAGCAGTGGCTTTAAGGTGAGGGGTAAATAGAGAGGTTTCTCTCTTCAGAGTCGATTGGTTGTGCCCCAAAAAGATCGTCCATTGTTGCGTACCTCTCAATAAAACTTAATCAGATAACAAAACTTAGGAGAATATATGTCAATGTTTAAGCACTTCGTGAGTCGACCTGCATTGCTGAAAAAATTGAGTTTTCAGGTATTCGTTCTGATCAACGCCAGTTCCCTGATCAAAAGTTTAGGTGGAAAAACTACTATTCAGGCTGCTTCTTCGAGTGTTGCTTATGGCAACGGTATTTATGGGCAGGGGGCTTGTCCAAGCTACCCGCTTTATTTTTCATTCGTAAGCAAGGGGGGAAACTAAAATGGCACGCTTACCCAATCCAGGTAGTGATGAAAATGCAAGGGGTATATTGCTAAATGAATTTTTAAGAGAGTCACATCGCGAAGATGGAAAACTAAAAAGAACAATCGAAGTTTTTAATGTTAAAGACTTTGGAGCTATAGGGGACGGGCAGACCGATGATACTCAGGCTATCCAAGAGGCAATAAATGCAGTAGATGAGCCTGGGCGTAAATCAGGCTTATTATTTTTTCCACATGGGGCTTATAGAGCAAATACCTTAATGATACCTACTTCTATTCATGGATTAACCATTTTTGGCTCAGGACGCTACGGCTTATCAACTTCTCAAGGGACATGGATCATTAATATGGGAGCAGGCCCACTGTTCACCACTACCGGGGCTGGCAGCTTAATTAACTTCACTGTCCGTGATCTATCCTTTACGCATACTAACCGTTCTGGAGGAAATATATTTGAGCCTGTAAACGGACCGGGCTTCATGAAATTCGAGCAAGTCCATTTTGTTCTTCTAAATCCGAATGCTTCTTTTATAAAAGTAGCTGTCGGTAACCCGGCTCATATTACGCTACATGAAATTCGCGGCTACATGGCCCGGGGAGCACAGGTTCCAGCTGTGGACATGGCTTCAGAAAGGCATGCTAATCTGTTTGGTATTGAGGTTGCCAATACAATGATCAACGCCGACCCGACCGCGACCGCGCCTATTTTTCGATTTGAAAATGGACGTGGCGGCGGCCTGGCCCACGGCCCGATCTTTAGAAACGTTACCTTGGAAGCACCCGGTGGCGGTGGAATTCACTTGTACTCATTCACAAGAACTATTTTCGAGAACGTGATAGCCGCAGACCTTCCCGCTGGTGGACCAGGACCGTCACAACCTGTCATACGAATTGACAAGTCATCAGTTGAGGGGTCTAGTACCGCCAGAGATGTAGTCATAATTGGTTGCTTCTTTGCCCTTGGCACACCAGAAAACCCGGATATCGAAATAGTGGATGCAATTGGTCAGAATGGAACTGTCATTATAGGTAGTCGGGTTAATCAACTAAAATCGATCTCGAACTCGCCTCTTATCATCGGTTCAAGAATTGTGCATCTGGTAGGTGAAACAACTCCATTCTGGATCGACGTCGGTGGACGGATGCTTGGTGTACGCAGCATATCGCAAACAACGACACAAGCATGGAATCTTCGTGGCTCTTTTACAATTTCAGGAATGAATACTGTGGCCACTATCGCTCTTTACCCGAAAGAAACTGACACAGAGTATTTTCTTACAGTCACTCCCACGACGGCGGTCGGTAACCCGGCAACTGGGAGTAATCGAATTTTGTCAATTTCAAAGGATACCAAATCATTTGCTGTGCAAGTAGAGGCTGCTCCTGGTAAAGGAAACAGTGTCACTTTCGACTGGCATTTGATACGATAACAAACAAGAACAAACTCGTTTTTCAATGCAATCTTCATTCTTGATCCAGAACTGGGGAACACTTCCCTGAACAAGACGAAAAAGCGACCGGTACTCAGAAAGCAATCTCACGATGAGTCAAGTGAGAGAGGGGGTGGCCTTAGGCGAGCTCGACAACTACCAGAGCGTCACTCTACCATCCCTCTCACGCTCGAACACAGTGCTTGGCGGCGTTCAGCCGGAGGTTTAGGGTGGTGAAGCCTGGTCACAAAAGGGTTAACGGGAGTTTAACGGCGTGAACCTCCGGTAAGAAAGAAAGAATTAGGAGAGAGTCTCAGAGAGGGAAAATCATGAGTAACGAGGCTCAGAAACCAGTTGTTTTCATTGCTTTTGCCAATGAACAACCCAACGCACCCGGTCACCTGCGTAATCTGGGAGAAGAAGCGCGGCGGCTTTCAGAGACGCTGAAAAAAGCTGAAGAAGACGGCTTGTGTGAACTGGTCGATAGGCCGTTTGCCACTTTGGACGACATTCTCGACGTGTTTCAGAACGCCCGCTATAACAATCGCATTGCGGTATTTCACTACGGTGGCCATGCTAGCAATTTTCAGCTTTTGTTAGAAGGGGCAGAGGGCACCGTGGCTGCTGATGCCGGTGGCCTGGCGACCTTTCTGGGCCAACAGAGAGGCATACAACTGGTCTTTCTAAATGGCTGTTCGACCCAGCCTCAGGTTCAACGCCTGCTGGCGGCCAATATTCCGGCCGTGATTGCTACGTCGCAAGCCATTCGTGATGAGATCGCGACCAACTTTGCCAGTCGGTTCTACCGCTCTTTAGCCGGGGGGGCTAACCTGAGAACCGCTTTCAACGAAGCTGAAGCATCGGTCCAGTCCAGTGTAGGACAGGACAAAACACGCGATGCCTACCTCGAGGAGCATGAACCGCTCGATGAGCGCTGGCCTTGGGACCTGTATCTTAAACCCGGGGCCGAACAGGTTGCCGCCTGGAACTTCCCGGAGGCTGTCGATAATCCCCTCTTTGGTCTGCCCCCTCTGCCTGAGCTGGACCTGCCCGACAACCCCTATCGCCACCTTCACTATTTTACGCGTGAGCACGCCGACGTCTTCTTTGGTCGCGGCTACCAGATCCGAGCGCTGTACGAGCGAGTTACCGCACCGCGTACCGCGCCGATCATTCTCTTGTACGGCCAATCTGGAGTCGGTAAATCATCCATTTTAGCCGCCGGTTTATTGCCCCGATTGGAAAACAACCACTGGATTTGCTACCTTCGTCGAGACCTGGACTTGGGCTTGCGGGGGACGCTACGCACCGCCCTCCACTGTAGCGAGCGCCAATCACTACGAGAGGCCTGGTTGGCCCTCGAAACCCAGCAGGAAAAGCCCGTCGTCATCGTGTTAGACCAGGTTGAGGAAGCCTACACGCGTCCCAATACCAACCAACCCGATGAATGGGCCGGGTTTCTTGAGGGGTTGGTCGAAGTCTTTGCTGAAGTAGAGCATCGTCCGCGGGGTAAGTTGATCCTGAGTTTTCGCAAGGAATGGTTGGCCGACATCGAGACGCATCTGGCCAATTATCAATTAGCCCGGACCAAGGTCTTCATAGAACGGTTGGGGCGCAAAGGCATTGTGCAGGCGATTGTCAGCCCAGCAAGAGTCAACCATTTGCAAAAGCACTATGGCCTTAAGGTGGACCCTGAACTCCCGGGGATTATCGCTGACGATCTGCTTGAAGACAACGGCTCCCCCATAGCCCCGACGCTCCAGATCCTGCTGACTAAGATGTGGACCGAGGCCTCGACCCGCAACGGCAGCGATCCTCATTTCAATGTTAGCGTATATCAATCGCTGAAAAAGCAGGGTATCTTGCTGGAAGACTACCTCCATCAGCAGTTTGAAGCGCTGCGACAGTGGCAACCCAGCGTTGAGACGTCGGGACTGGCCCTTGACCTGTTGGCTTACCATACGACGCCGTTGGGGACGGCCACCCGCCGCACACCGGAAGAATTAAAGGCCACCTACCAGGATCAAGCCGACATCTTATTATCATCGCTGGTCCAACAATGCAAGAACCTTTACCTGCTGGTTGATCCCTCGCAAGATGACGGCGAACAAACTCCGGCCACTCAATTAGCGCACGATACACTCGCCCCCCTGATTTGTCGGGAATTTAATGAGTCAACTCGGCCAGGGCAACGCGCCCGGCGTATCTTAGACCATCGCAGCCTTGATTGGCGCAATGGACTAACCGGGCAGTTGCTTGATGAGCATGACCTGATTGCCGTCGAACGGGGAGCAACGGGGATGCGGGCCTGGAATGAAGATGAACTGAGGCTGGTTCAAGCCAGTCGAGAAAAATATGCTGCCAGTTTGCGCTGGCGTTTGACCACCGCGGCACTAAAGTGGGCCAGAGAGGGTCGCCCAGACCATCTACTCTGGACCGAGGAGCCGGATTTACTTCGGTTAGCCCCACAACTGGAGATCAACCATCACTGGTTTGATGCCTTAGAAACTGAGTTTGTCCAAAGCAGTATCAGACAACGTTACGATATTCTTCCGCCACTAACGCCGGAGAATAACCCTTACCGTGATCTTCAAGCTTACCAAGAACCGGATCACAAACACTTCTTTGGCCGGGCAAAGCTGACACACCGATTGCTTGAACAGGTCCAAGCCAAACCGCTCACAGTAGTGGTTGGACCCGCCGGAGTGGGTAAATCAAGCTTGGTCCTGGCAGGCTTGGTCCCCCAGTTACGGAAAACCAACCCGGGTAAATGGCACATTTTGCCGCCTATTCGACCAACTATCACCCCCTTACAAACACTGCAGACATTCTTGATGACCCATTTTGCCGATGCTACGCTAGCCCCGTTCACCAACGCTCAGACGATCGGTGAACTTGATCCAGTGCGCACGATGGGGGCCTGGTTAGAGCCATATCCTGAGCAGAAATTGCTACTGATAATCGATCAATTTGAGACTCTGGCTCACCATTGTAAGAATGATCGTGACCGCAAGGATTTTATCAAGTGCCTGGCGGCCGGTTTGCAGCAGTATCCAGAACAGTTACGCCTGGTTCTCACCATACGGATCGACTCTGAAGCTGAGTTTGCCGGTTCGCCCTTACAGCAGTGGTGGACAGCGGCTCGTTTTCGAGTCCCTCCGATGGGCCGAGCCTTGTTACGAGAAGCGATTGAAGAGCCGGCTCGAGTGCAGGGCGTATATTTTGAACCGGACGGCTTAATCGATCGCCTCATTGATGAAGCTCATCAGGCCGAAGGTCATCTGCCGGTGTTGTCCATGACCCTGACTGCGCTTTACCTTCGTTCAATCGAGCGCAGTGTGGACGATCGCGCGATGAAAGAAGAGGATTATGAGGCGTTGGGAGGGCTGACGGGAGTACTCACTCAACAGGCTGACGCCGTTTACGACAAATTAGATTCAGCTCATCAAGCCACGCTGCGGCGCCTGGTGTTCCGGATGGCGTCGCTTGAGGAGGGGGAACTTGTGCCGCGGCGCGTACTACGAACGGAGTTGGTTTATGACGATGAGGCAGAGAATCAAAGAGTTAACACGGTAATTGAACAGTTGGGGCAAGCACGGTTGATAACGACCGGTAGCCTTGAGCGCGGCGGTGATCGCCACCAACCGTATATAGAGCCAGCTCTTCCGGCTCTCATCAACGAATGGGAAAAAGTGGCAATCTGGCGGCAAGAAGAAAGTGATGCGCTCTTGAGCCTGCAAAAGCGTATAATCGCCTCTACTCTCGAGTGGCAAGGAGCGAGTCGAAGTAGAGAACTGCTTTGGGATAAAAGCACTCTCCTGCCCCAAGTGGAGGAGCTCATTTACCCCTATCAACCTAAGGACTTGCTCCGGCACATCGGCGATTATTTTTGGTCATCGCGTTGGCAGTCAAGCAAACCGTTTTGGCTCAATAAACAAGAGACACGTTTTATCCAGCAAAGTATCAGAGCTAAACGACAAGCCCGACGAATGATGGTGTGGAGCATTGGCATTATTTTGATTGCCCTTAGTTTCGGAATTGTTCGGGTTAACAGCGAGCGGGTCAATGCGGAAAATGAGCGAAATAAAGCGGAGCAGCAACGTCAAGAGGCTGTGCAACAACGTCGGGAAGCGGATAGCCTACGTCTGGCTTTGGGCGCTCAAACTGTTAACGACCCCAGCTTGAGTCTGATGCTGGCCCGTGAGGCAGTCCTGGCTACCTTTACCCAAGATAACCACTATGCTGTCAATCAAGCCTATGCTGCCTTGCAGGATACCATTGGGGCCAGCCATTGGCGCCTGACCTTGGAGGGTCACAAAGGTCAGGTCAGATCAGTGGCTTTCAGTCCGGATGGCACTCAAATTGTCACAGTTGGTGAGGATGGTAAGGCCACGGTCTGGGATGCCGCCAGCGGGGACGAGCTGCTTAGCCTGTCTAAACAAAAGGGCCAGATCACGTTTGCTGCTTTCAGTCCGGATGGCACTCGGATTGTCACGGGCGGTGACGGTGGGGCGGCCAAAGTCTGGGATGCTTTTAGTGGCGAACAACAACTGACCCTCACCGGACACACGGGCCGGATTAGGTTTGCGACCTTTAGTCCGGATGGCACTCGGATTGTCACGGGCGGTGACAGCGGGGCGGTCAAAGTCTGGGAGGCCCTTAGTGGCGAACAACAACTGACCCTCACCGGACACCCAGGCCGGATTAGGTTTGCCGCTTTCAGTCCAAACGGGCAGCAAATCCTCACCGGTGGTGAGGACGGGACGGTCAAAGTCTGGGAGGCCGCTAGTGGGAGAGAAAAACTCAGCTTAACCGGAGAGGCAGGAGCCATTTTTGCGGCAATCTTTAGCCCTGATGGGACGCGGATTTTGATAGCCGGTGAGAATGGAGCGGTCAAGATAGGGGATGCCGTTAGCGGAGAAGAACAACTAAGCGTTACCGGGCCCTCGGATCGAGTCAGGGCTGCAGCCTTCAGTCCAGACGGAAAGTGGATTGTCACAGGGAGTGACAATGGAATGATCAGGATGAGGGAGAGTGCCGGTGGGCCGCAACAGTGGAGTCTGACCGGGCACAAAGCCCCTGTTGTTGCGGTGGCCTTCAGTCCAAACGACAACTCGATCGCCACGGGCGGTGAGGATGGAACAGTTAAGGTCTGGGAGACCACAAATGGAGAAGAACAATTGAGTTTTGCCGGGCATGATGACTGGATTAATTTCGCGGCCTTCAGTCCAGATGGGAGGCGGATTGCTACAGCCAGTGAGGACGGGACTGTCAAGGTCTGGGACGCCAGCAGTGGACAAGAACTATTACCACCCCTAACCGGCCACCAAGACCGGGTCCGATCGGTGGTCTTCAGTTCCGACGGAAGACAAATGGTAACGGCCAGCCGCGATGGGACCGCCAAAGTCTGGAATACCAATGGTGAAGAACTACTGACCCTACGAGGACACAAAAAATGGATCTGGTCAGCGACCTTCAGTCCTGACGGCACGCAAATTGTAACCGCCGGTGGAGACAAGACGGCTATGGTCTGGGACACTGCCAGCGGAACTCTGCCCAAAGTCCTGACTGGCCACGCAGGTTCGGTATTTTCAGCGGTCTTTAGTCCGGATGGAACACATATTTTAACCGGCAGCCAAGACGGAACGGCCAAGCTCTGGAAGGTGAGCGATAAAACCGTGCAACGGACTCTGGCTGGGCACACTGACTGGGTTCGCTCGGCGGCCTTTAGTCCGGATGGGACGCGAATAGTGACTGCCAGCCGGGACGGGACGGCCAAGCTCTGGGATACGGCTAGCGGGCAAGAGCTTCATACGCTAACCGGACACGCGGGCTGGCCCAATTACGCGGCTTTCAGTCCGGATGGAAAGTGGCTCGTCACGGGTGGTCATGATGGCTTGGCCAAGCTTTGGGATGCTGAGAGCGGGCAAGAACAGTTGATCTTGACCGGTCACGATGATTCGATTTTTTCTGCGACCTTCAGTCCGGACGGGACGCGAGTCGTGACTGCGAGTCGGGATAGGACGGCGAAGGTCTGGCTGATGGACGTTGAAGCCTTATTATGCCTGGCTGAACGCCGGATCGAGCGCAAGCCGGCGCACTTTAGCGAACAGGAGCAGACCCGATACAAGGTAGGACTGCAAATGAGCGACAATTCTTTGTGTCAATGAGAGCGCCGGTAATTACGCGCAATCCATCAGAAATGGCCTGTGACGCCTTTGAGGAGAAATCCCATGACAGTTTACGCCTTACTGGTAGGCATCAACCGCTACAAATCCCCGCTGGTGCGAGATTTGAGCGGTTGTGTGGCGGATGTCCGGCGCTTTGAAGCGTTTCTCAATGCGCGGGTCAAGCCCGACGAACTGGCCGAGCCAAAGGTATTGCTCGACGAGCAGGCCACTCGCCAAGGCATTATCGATAGCTTTGAGACCTATCTCAACCAGGCCCAGGCTGGCGATGTGGCCTTGTTCTACTACAGTGGTCACGGCTCGCAAGAAAATGCTCCGCCGGCCTTCTGGGCAGTCGAGCCGGATCGCAAGAATGAGACTTTGGTCTGCCACGACAGCCGCAGCGCTGCCGACGCCTGGGATTTAGCCGACAAAGAGTTGGCCTACTTGCTCGAAAAGATTTCCGCCGGGAAAGATATCCACACTCTGGTTATTCTTGACTCTTGTCACTCCGGCTCCGGAACCCGCGATCCGGATCAGGCAGGGGTACGCATGAACCCGGCTGACACTCGTGTCCGCCCGCTGGAGAGCTATCTGATCCACCAACCCCCAGCGGTGGCTCAGCTTGGCGAAAACTGGTACACGCCTCCATCCGGGAAACACCTGTTGCTGACCGCTTGTCGCCCGGAAGAGGTGGCCCGCGAGCGGGTCTTGGGCGAAGAGCGGGAGATGCAGGGGGTATTCTCTTTCTACTTGCGGGAGGCGCTGAAAAGTTCGGGCCCGGACCTGACGTACCGCGATCTCTTCAAGCACGTGAGCGCCATGGTCCGGCTAATGATCAACAGCCAAACGCCCCAGCTTGAGACCCAGACCGAAAATATCAACCAGAAATTTCTGGGCGGCGAGGTGCTTCAGCCCCGCAGCACAACTTACAACGTCCGGTTCGATCGGGGCGCCAATAGCTTTGTCATTGATGGCGGTACCATCCACGGTTTGGGAGCGCCGGTCGATGGGCAGGCAACCACTGTGGCCATTTTCCCCAAGGACGATTACGAACTTGACCTTAGCCAGGCGCTTGGTACCACCACCGTCACCGAGGTGAGGTCGACCCAGAGCAAGATTACCGGCGATCTGACGCCCAAAGCGGGCTCGTCGCGAACGATGGCCGCGCTAAATGAGAATGAAACCTATAAGGCTGTCGTTATCAAAACGCCCCTGCCCCGCCTGCTGGTCCAGCTCTCCGGCGACGAGGCGGCCTTGCCCGCCGTCCGGGCGGCCCTCAACACGGCCAACAACGGGGAGCCGTCGATGTTCGTGCGAGCGGCAGAAACCGGCGTTGAGGTCGAGCAGGCTCAACTGAGCCTGACCGGCGTGGCCGACGAGCAGGTCTATCGTCTCCGCCGCACCCACGACTCCCTGGCCCTGTTTGTCGATACGCCTTACGGCGAGCCCCGGGCTGCCGAGGTGACCGTGCAGCAGCTGGAACAGATGGCCCGCTGGATGAAAATCCACGAACTCCACAATCCCAATACTCAGATTAAGAGCGACGACGTCACTCTGACCGTGACCAGCGTCGACAGGGATGGCCAGGAAACAGCCGTCGATCCCACGAACGTGGTGCATTTGCGCTACAAAGAGGTTAGCGGCACGCTGCAGAAACCCGGCCTCAGAATCGAAATTAACAACCACGCTAACCAAACGCTGTATGCGGCCCTAGTCAATGTGGCCCCTTCCTACAAGGTCTGGCCGGTGGCCCTGCCCGGGACACTGAGCACCGTCAAACTCGATCCCCAGACGTCAGTGCAGGTTGCCGACGGGAAGCGCATCACCCTGGGTATTCCGGACAGCCTGCCGAGTACGGTCACCGAGATCAACGATTTGTTCAAACTGATCGTAAGCACCACTGAGTTCGATGCCCCCCTCCTCGAGGAGGAGGCTCTGGCTGTCCAGTATCGAGAATCCACCCGAAATGCCGGCAACTTCAGAAGCGGCCATCTGATCGACTCGCTGACCTCGCTGTTGGGTCGCATTCCCTTCCGGGATGGCGGCTTTGACGAGGTCGAGACCCTGAGCGATTGGCGCACAATCGACCTCAGCGTCACGACCACCCGACCGCACAGTGAAGTCACCGTCACGGCGGAGACGAAATCCGTTGCGTTGGGTGAGGGAGTTACCCTGACCAACAAAGCCGGGCTGAACGCAACAGCCCGGCTGTTGAGCGATCCCGAGTCGGCTCGGGATGTGGGCAATCTGGCTGTCCCGTCCTGGTTGCGAGAGGATCCGCCGCTTCACGCCGAGCCCTTTGCCCTGGTCCCCACCCGTAGCGGCGAGCCGGGGCTGAGCGTGTTGGAGTTAGCCAATGTGGACCAGCCCGAGAAAGTCGCACCTGCGACCCCCCTCACGCTTGAGGTGCCGGCCCGCCTGGCTGCTGATGAGCACGTGCTGGCTTACGGCTTTGACGGCGAGTTCTACCTGCCGTTGGGCTTTGCCACTCAGCGGGCCGGGGCTACGGCGATCACGCTGCACCAACTGCCGGCGCCCGGTGGTTATCGCACCCTGACCAATTCGATACGAATTTACTTCCACAAGCTCAAGCAAGATTTTCTGGGGATCACATCCCCCTACCCCCGCTTGGCGATGGTGACGCCGGGGACGGCAGGCGGTGCGGTCAGCTACAACGACGACCGGGCGGCTATTACGCAAGCCGTGGCTGAGGCCACCGACATTCTGCTCTACATCCACGGCATCATCGGCGAGACCCGCTATGCCGTCCCCAGCGCCTGGACCCGGATCAATGGTCAACAGCTCGCCGATCGATACGACTTAGTTTTGGCCTTTGACTACGAGAATCTGGCTACCGGCATTCAAAAGACGGCGGAAGATCTCTTTGGCCTTCTCAGCGAGGTTGGCCTGAAGCCGGGTCACAGCCAGAAGCTGCATATCTTTGCTCATTCGCTCGGCGGCTTGGTCGCTCGCTGGTTAATCGAGCATTTTGACGGCGGGCCATCGATGGTCGAGCACCTGTATATGTTCGGGACGCCCAACGGCGGCTCACCCTGGCCCAAGCTTCAGGATTATGCCTTTAGCCTGCTGACCATCGGCCTAAATGGCCTGGCCCCGGTCACCTGGCCGGTCTCGGCCGCCACCGGCCTGCTGGCCTTGATCGAGCATCAGGATGAGATGCTTGATCAAATGGCGGTTGACTCGGACCTGCTCCAAGATTTGGCTTCGGGATCTGATCCGAAGGTAGCCTACACCCTCTTGGCCGGTAACACCTCGATCATCCCGGCCGCTTGGCAAGAATCGGACGGAGAGCCGAGCCTCATCGAGCGGCTGCTGAGCAAGCTCAACCTGCGCGCTGTTGCCGACCTGGCCTTTTTCAAGGCGCCGAACGACATCGCCGCGAGCGTGGAGAGCATCTTCAAGGTGCGCGATGACCGGGTCCCGGCCTCGGTCAAGGTTGAAGTAGCTTGCGACCATATGACCTACTTTGAGCCGGCCGGCGGTTTGCCGGTTTTGCACACAGTGCTTGGCGGCGTTCAGCCGGAGGTTTAGGGTGGTGAGGCCTTACCAGGAGAACCCGATCATCTTCCTGGCCTTTGCCAACGAGCCATCCGGCGTGCGGGGACACAGGCGCAACCTGGGCGAAGAGGCACATCGCCTGGAAGAGAGCCTGACTAGGATAAAGGCGCATCAATTACGCGACCTGATCATCAAATCCTATCCTACCCTCGACCAGATCCTTCAGGTCTTGCGGGAAAATCGTAAGCGAGTCGCCAACTTTCACTACGGCGGTCACGCCGACTACGATCAGCGGTGCCTACGACGATCTGCTGGTCATCAAAGCGTTGGGGGCGAGGGCCATCGTCACCGGTCAAGACATCCTTTACGGGCAGCCCGGCCCACCGCTACCTTGATTTAGGAATTAGTCATAAAATTGGCGTCACAGAAATGAGGGGACTCCCCATGCCAAACTCACCCACTCCGGGTCTCATCCCGGATCAACTTTTGAACAACATCAAAAAAGGCGACTGCGTCCTCTTCCTGGGCGCCGACCTGCCTCTGGGTTATGAAGGCGCGCCGCTCAGCCGGCCCGAGCTGGCCGCCGCCCTGGCCCAGAAATATAGCCTGCCCTCAGGCAGGCCCTGGCCCGAGACCGCCCAGGCATATTTGGGCCAACACCCGGGCGGCGACCGGCACGGTCTGATCAGCTTTGTGGCCGAACATTGCAGCGGACCCCAGGTCAAACCCGGCCCGCTGCACCAGGCCGTAGCTCAGGTTGGCTTCCGGGCGATTGTCACCGCCTGGGTCGATGAGCTGCTGGAGGAGGCCCTGCGGCAGGCCGGCTACCGGGTCAACCGGGTCGTGCGCGATACCCAGTTGGCCTACGCCGAGACGGGCGAGCGAGACGTGATCGTCATCAAACTGTACGGCTGCCTCAGCGATCCCGACTCCCTGGTGTTGGACACCTGGCAGCACGAGGAGTTGATGGACCGCCTCAGCCGCAAGCTGGAGATCGTGACCGCTTTTTGCGCCCTGCGTCCGCCCCTCTTCGTCGGCTTTGACCTGACCGACCGCACCCCCATACGCCTCTATGTTCGCGCCTCGGCCAACCTGGCCGAGCACATGCGCCGGGCCTATGCCGTCTGGCCCCACGCCCCCGACGACCTGCAGGTGGTCTGGAGTGAAAAGAATGTGGCCTTCAGCCGGGCCGAGGTCACACCCTTCTTGCAGGCGCTGGCCCAGCAGGCGCCGGTGATCGGGCTGGCCGGCGGCCCGCCGATCCGGGTCAACAAGCCGCCCTTCAAATTTCTCGATTACTACGAGCCGGCCGACGCCGATATCTTCTGCGGGCGCGACACCGAAAGCCAGATTGTGACCCGCCTGGCTCTGTCCCACCGGCTGCTGACCCTCTTTGGCCCCTCCGGCGCGGGCAAGACCTCGCTGCTGCTGGCCGGGGTGCTGCCCCGCCTGGCCGCCGAAGGCTACCGGCACGTCTACGTCCGGGCCCTGGATGACCCGCTGCCGGCGATACGCAAGGCCATCGCCGCTCAAGCCGGCCGGGCCGACTGGCAGAGCGGGGCTGATTTGGCCGCTTTTCTGGCGGCCGTCCTGGCCGACAACGACCGGCTGGGGGTCATCCTGGGCCAGTTGGAAGAGCTCTTTCTGCGGGTTGGCAGCAGCCAGGGGGCCAGGTTTTTCAGGGAGTTGGCCACGGGGCTCGCCCGGCCGGGCCGGGAGGTACGCTTCATCTTCAGCCTGCGCGAGGATTACCTGGCCCGCCTGGACGAGGGCCGGCCCCTTCTACCCGATATCTTCAGCAACAGCTACCGGTTGGCCACCCTGGCGCGGGGCAACGCCCGGCTGGCCATCACCGAACCGGCTGCCCGGGCCGGCCTGACCGTTGAACCGGCCCTGGTCGATGCCCTGGTCGGTAGCGAAGGTAGAGGGGAGAAGTTGGCTCCTCCCCCGGGTAGGCCGCGCCCTGAGCTTGTCGAAGGGCGCGGTCTACCCGGAGGTCAAACCGGGGGTGAGGTCCAATTTGGTGACCTGGTCGAAGCCGATGGTCACGTACCCCCGGCCGCCTTGCAGATTGTGCTGGACCACCTGTATCGAGCCGCCAGGCCGCCCGGCCACGATCCGGCCGAGCCGCCGCCGGCCGGCCTGGCCCTGACCCTGGCCGCTTATCAGGCCAGCCGGCCACCGCCAGAGGGATGCCTCGCTTCGCTCGGCATGACATTTTATTGACGACGGCGTAAGCCGTACAAAACATAAGCTTAGGAGAGAAAACTATGAACCCACACCCAACGGCCATGGTCGCGCTCTTGGTCGGCATCGACCAGTACGCCAGCCCCACCATCCGGGACTTGGGCGGCTGCGTTAACGATGTGGACACGATGGCGCAGTTGCTCCGCGATAAATTCAACGTACCGCCGGCCAATATCAAGAAACTGATTAACCGTGAAGCGACGCACCAGGCTATCAAGCAAGCCTTTCGGCAGCACCTGATCGGCCAGGCTCAGGCCTGGGTTCAGGCCGGCCGGCCTGAACCCGCCCCGGCCTTCTTGTTTCACTACAGCGGCCACGGCTCCCAGGCGCTCGATGAGAGCGGCCTCGAGCCGGACGGTCTGGACGAAACCCTGGTGCCGCACGACAGCCGCCTCAACGATGTTTACGATATCAAGGATTGGGAACTGGGCCAGTTGATCGACGAACTGGCCGCGCCCTTCCCGGCCGGCCAGGCCAACATCACTCTCATTCTCGACTGCTGCCATTCCGGCTCCGGTACTCGCGACCCGAAACCGACCCTGGTGCCCACCCGCCGCTGCCAGCCGGACCTGCGGCCGCAACCCAGCCAGCGGCCGCCCGGCACTCGGGCCACGCGCAGCCTCTCCCCAACCAGCGGTTGGGAGCTTGGCGCCAACTATGTCCTGCTGGCCGGCTGCCGCGACCGCGAGGAGGCCAATGAATATATCGCCCCTCAAGGCCAGGCCGGCTACCACCAGCACGGGGCTATGACCTACTTTCTGCTGCAAGAGTTGAGCCGCCTCTCGCCCGGCCGGCCCCTGACCTACCGAGAGCTGCACGAGCGGGTTCGCTACCAGGTCAACAGCCGCTATGAGAGCCAGATGCCGCAGTGCGAAGGGCAGCGAGACCGTTATCTCTTTGGCGGCCTGGCGCCGGAGCGGGTAGTGACCCTCA